>RGCG01000017.1 GCA_009919275.1 Actinomycetota bacterium | reverse complement strand
CGGCGCCTTCGGCTTTGCCGCGACTTTTTCTTTTTCTTTTGTGTCTTTTTCTTTGTTGTCTTTTTCTTTGGCGGCTTTCGCGGGAGTCTTCGCCGCAACCGGAGCCTCGTCGTCGCCCTTCGGCTTCGCGGGCGCGGCGGCTTTCTTCGCCTTTGCGGGTTTGAGGACTCCCTTGGCCAATGCGTCATCGAGGAACGCCTCGGCGTCCTCGGTGGACACTTTCAGAGCGGGCGCAATCTCCGAGATGAGGTTGATACGAGCGCGGTCGTACATCGTGCGCTCGGCGGCCGACAGCGACGCATCACGGTTGCGCGCCGCGAGGTTGCGCACCACTTCGGCGACTTGATACACGTCACCGCTTTTCAACTTCTCTTGGTGATTCTTGAACCGGCGCGACCAGTTCGACGGCACGCGAGGGTCGGCCTTCGAGAGCACCGACACGAGGTCTTCGAGCTCGTCGGGCGACACGGGCGGACGGACTCCGACGTCGGCCGCCTTGGAGGTGGGCACCGACAACGTCATCTCGTTGATGACCGTTTTCAAGATGAGGTATTCCTGGGTTGCTCCGAAGGCCTTCATCTTCTTGATCCCGTGAACGATGCAGGCCCCGTGTTGGGGGTAGATGACGGTGTCACCCTTCTTGAAGTTCACGTCCTTCAGGTTAGACGCACGAAGCATCAAATACTCATGTGACCAAGTACTGACGCAACGATCGGCACAACGGGCGGGGTGTACACCTAATTCCCTAGTCCAGTAGACACGGGCTTTGAGTCTTGGCACTTGGGGTATTTCTCATTGAAATTCGGCTGTTTGCTAATTGGGTCCAAGGACACGCAACACCGTCAATTTTGCCTGTGTTAGCACTGATAAGCAGCGAAGTAGAACTAGGTGCGTACCCCTTTGCAACAGCTACTCCTACGTCGCCACCGCTCCGTAGATCTTTGTGCGTTGAGTTCGACCACTCTTGGTGCCCGATTAAGTTTCAGACTGCCTTGATCCGGTGAGCCTTATATGTCAGCCTCCATGAAATAAATCTAACGGTCAAACGACGCGAAAGATGCGAACAGGGCCCACTCTTGAGGAGCAGCACCAATGACCGACCAGACAGCACCTTCGGGACGCAGACCCCAACGCCTCTGGGCCATCGGAGGAATTGGCCTCGTTATCGCTGCGGTGATCGTTGGCGTCGCGCTCTTCCTGGGCGGGTCAAACGACGGAGACCAAATCAGTTCGGCCGAGGTGAAAAACGCTGCAACGTCAAGTAGTGATCAAATGGGTCTGCAGAAACTGATCAGCTTGAGTACGTCAGGTGGCTCGGCCAAGGAAACCCTCACGAACGTCAACCTTGCCCCCGGCTTCAGTATCAGCACAGTGACGGCCGAGCGCGCTTCGAACGGCACGGTCACAGGAGCTGCCACGGTGATGGTGGGTCGAAATGGATTACAACTTGGAATGAATATGTCTTTCACCGACGTGAATAACTGGAAGCTCAGTGCGAGTACCACGAACGGGGAACAGTTCAGCCCGATGTCGGGAATCACGATCGACCCGAACACCATCACCGGCGCAATCACGAAATCGGCCGGAACCGTGAAATGGTCTCTGACGGGCTCAACGATCACGTGGAAAGTGTCCACAGGTGCGCAATTGAAAGCCAAATTCTCAATCTCGAACACCTGCCCCTTCAGTGATCCGCAGAAGTGCCCGTCTTCAACGTCCACGGCCTACATCGGAATGCCTGCGGCAACTCTTGCGGTTTACGGTATGAGTAACACTCTCGCACTGGCGGGCGGCATTGATGTATCAGGTAATTGGGCGCGCCTCGAAGGCAGTGTTGGCACTATCTCATTTGAAGGTAACGGAATCTCCAACACGCAACTCGTTGTGTGGCGTGGTCCGCGCACCGACTCGTTTGATACGTCGATGGTCATGCCAGATCTCTCGTCACTCAACGACGGCGCCAACTTTGAGTTCTGTGGGACTTTCACAGTTTCTGTCCCCAAAGTAACAAACAAGTCGACAAACGGTTGCGCACGCTGGAGTTCGCAGGGCGTTGTACTTGCGCAATCCGGCGCAGGAACCACGCTCACGTCCACGATGCCTGCCACCGATACCAATGGTGCAAGCGTTCCAACCTCGGTCAGTACCAACGTGAAAGGTTTTGCTTGGACCAACCTCCCTGACGCGGCCAGTTTCAAAATTTCTTTTGGCGGTGTGGAAGCGGCGCTCACAGAAAGCAAGTGGACACTTGCCGGAGTGGCGACTCTTCCTGGTGCCGCTAAGAGCGCCTTGGGTATCGATGCGCAATCCTTGAACTTCAACGTTCGCGGCACGTTCTCAGCGACGGAGATCTCGATCTCGGGCGACGTTCCCGTCAAGCTGACGATCGGCAACGAGCCCTTCAAGATTGACGTGCAATCGTTGAGGGCAACCATTGCCGCGGGCACCAGCAGTGGGTTCACGTTCTCGCTCGGCACAACCTCGAACGTCACGCTTGGATATTCGCCCAACACGCGCCAGATCACGTCGTCTTTGTCGCTCGTTGCGGCAACGAAGCCTTCAGTGGGAATGGTGCTTTCGCTGAGCGCGATTGGGAAGAAGAACTCCGCCGACTCCAATGTCAGCGGTACAACAATCGCTTCGCGTCTGAGTCGACCCGATCTCGCAACGTACATCTGGCCAGACCAGTTCGGCATCACAGGGCTCAACTTGTTCAGCCTCACGGCGGAGATCGGTTACACCGCGGGTTCGCCCGTTGTCAGCTATACCAGTACGTCGTATGTCGATGCAGAGGCTGGTAACACCAGCACGATGCTTCAGTGCAACGGGTCATGCGATCCGAGCGACTGGATGGTGAGCAGCCTTTCCATCAGCGCGAGTTACACCAACCCGTGCTTTGCCTACGGATTCGATGGAACTGCCGGCGGCTCAAGTCTTGCGGTAGACGGCGGTGTGATGAAGACGAGTGTCTTTAAAATTGGAATTGCACCAGCAGGATGTTCGATTGAATCCAACGGCCAAACACAATCACTACCGGTTGGGTTTTTCGGCTTTCAATTCAGCGCTCAATTCGGTTCCAGCACCTTCGATGTCGCGACGCAGTTGACGTCTGAGGGGTTTGTTTTCGATGCGGAAGCCACCAATTTCGAATTGGCAGGAATCAGCTATCCGAGTATTTCGCTCTCCGTGAAGATCGATTCGTCGGGGAGCCAGGTTTCTTTTGCAGGACAGATGACGTCGCCACTTGGCGCCTCAGATATCTCAGCAAGCTTCGCCAGTAGTTCATCGGGGATCACCCAAGATCTCACCGCCTCAGTCACCGACTGGAGCATGGGTAAAGAAGGAACCTTCAACGTTCCGAAGTTCAAGTTCAGCACGTCGTTCACGATTCCCTTCGATGGGGGTTGCGCCGATATCGCCGCTTCTGCGAGCGGTGAGATGATCGTCAAGGAAATGACCTATCGCTTGAAAGAAGCGAGCTTCCAATTCACATGTAAAGGGCTTGTGAGCCTAGTTCTCGCGATCAACATGGAGCACGAGATCAAAGGGGGCTCAAGCGTTTTCACCGAGTTCCGTGTTGACTACTCAACAGATGGAATCAACAAGCTGTCGGGGAGTGCCGCATTTGAGTACCAGCGCGAATTTTCGGAAACGTTAGCTGGTAGGGATTTTGATAAAGATGTCACGGTCCGCATCGAAGTGGAATTCGAGCTGCGTATCGGCCGCGAGAGCGAAGCAGACTTTTCGTTCGGCGGTAGCTTCGACGCCGATCGCGTATCGGGAGAAATCGGTTGCGAGTGGGAAAGTTCAAACAAGGACTTCCGATGCAGCGGAGAACTTCGCCTGAATCCGAGTTGGGCGGGCGTCTACCGTCGGACCTGGGATATTCTTTGAGCATCCGTGGGGTATGCACCTAATTCCCTAGTCCAGTAGACACGGGCTTTGAGACTTCACACTTGGGGTATTTCTAATCAACATTCGACTGTTTGCTAACTGGCCTAGATGTCCTCAGGTGGCTGATTCTCTGCGATCTCACACTCGAGAGCAGAGCCGACTGCATCTAGGAACTCAAGATTCCTTGCATACCAGTCACGTCCAGCGTTTTTCCCAGGAGCCCTGCTGTGGCCTGCGGCTTTGAGTAGATCGTGGAATGTTGATTCAAGAGCCAGGGGCGTCAAAGTCTTGTGTCGATACCGGGCGCCCCCGACAGGAATCGAACCTGTGACCTGCGGATTAGAAGTCCGTTGCTCTATCCAGACTGAGCTACAGGGGCCTTTCAACATCGTACCGAGACACTGGTAGAACATTCGGGTGCCCCTCCAGCCGCGCGCCAAGTCAAAGGCATCACAAGAAAATGACGCACGGATCCTCACGGCGGGGATTGACGAAGCGCACGCCGTCGGCCTCGACCGACTCGCGCTTCGCGCGGTCGTCCGACGGTGCAACCTCACGAGCGGCGCCATCTATGGCCGCTACGAGGATTCCGATGACTTCATCGCCTCCGTCTGGACCGAGCGCCTCAGCGCTCCCCTCTTTGACTTTCTCTCCGGGGCCATGGCCGCCCTGCTCGGCGTCGAGGGCGCACCATCGATCGACAGTGTTGCGTCGACACTGGCAAACCCACCGAAACATCTCGCCGTCGCATTCGAGGCTCTCGTCGTGGGCCGTCGAAACGATGTACTCGGTGACGAAGTTGCCGAAGACTTCGCCCTCTGGGCCGAAAAATGGGGCCTCGCCCCGACGACCGACCCCTCAGCGCGAACACTCAACGTCGTGGCTTTCACCACCATCACGGGCGCGGCCATCTACAGCTTTGCCGAACCCAAACTCGCCGACTGGAACCTTGTTCTTGGGATCATGGGAGCCGCCATCCGCGCAACGCCGACCGGCAGGCCGTCGAAGGCGCCGACCATCGGTGATGAGGTGCCGAACATCGAGGTGGAACCCGGCACGGGCGAGCCGCTGCGTGACGCACTCATCTCGGCCACCGCGAACGTCATCGGTCGAACCGGCTACGAGCGCGCAACGGTGTCGCGCATCGGTCGACGCGCCAAGTTGACGGGCGGCGCGGTGTACACCCAATACGAGTCGAAAGACGACCTCATCATCGACACCCTCGACACACTGCTGAGCGGCGCCATCGTCGGCACGAGCGAGCTCACCGCGCACGGCGTGAAGTCCGGTGACCTCGGCGAATCGATCGGCAAGATCTACACGCTCGGCGTTGCTCAGCCGCGTCGACAGTGGCGCCAGTTCCGGCTCGAAACGTACGTCGCCGCTCGCACGCGCAAAGAGCCCCGTGCGGCGCTGCGGCGTGTCCATGCCGCCGGCCTCGTGCGGTACCACGAAATGCTGGAGTCCCGGTCGAAGATGAACGACGACGTCATTCGCCTCGTCGCACGTGGTGGACAGTCAATCCCGCTCGGATTGTCATTGCTCGAGTCGTACCAGACCGACCTGCACGAACTGAACTTCCACAACTTCTCCGCGTCGCTGGTTACCTTGCTTCGGTCGGCCTGATCAGACTTCGATCAGACGCTGCCGCAAGAAGTTCAGCGCGGTGATCACACTCATCTGACGCATCTGGTCGCGCGTGGTGGGCAACCGGAAGCTCGCAACGTGCTCTGCGCCGTCGCCGAGAACCAGCCCGACGATGAGGGTGCCGACGGGCATGCCGTCTTGCTCGTCCGGACCGGCAACACCGGTCAGCGACAACCCGACCGATGCGCGAAGGTGTCGGCGCACGCCACGGGCCATTTCGATGGCGGCGCGTTCCGTCACCACGGGTCCGGGCGATACGCCGAGCACATCGAATTTGACGTCGGATGCGTAACTGACCACCCCACCGCGCAATACCTTGCTGGCACCGGGGATGTTGGTGAGGCGACCGGTCACGAGTCCACCCGTCACCGATTCGGCGACTGCCAGGGTCTGGTCGCGTCGAGCGAGCAACGCGAGAACCACCGACTCCATGGTGTCGTCGTCGACCCCGAACACGATGTCGCTGACGACCTGCCGGATCCGTTCTTCCCACTCGACAAGGATGCTGTCGGCGTCGGCTGCCGAGGGCGCCGCAGCAGTGAGGCGCACCTTGATCCCCTCCCAACCGCTCGCAAGGAAGGCCAGCGTCGGTTTGTTCCCCCCGGGAGAATCAAGCTCGGCAATCACAGCATCGAGCCGCTCGTTCAGCCCGCTCTCGCTTTCCCCCCACGTGCGGAGCACTCGACTGCGGATGACCGACGGGCGCCCACTCCGGCGCACGAGGTCGGGAAGAACCGCACGTGTCATCATCTCGTGCATTTCGTGCGGGACCCCGGGCATCGCATAGATGACTTTCGCGCCAACCGGGCAAATGAGCCCGGGAGCGGTGCCTCGACGCTGCGGAATGACGGTTGCCCCCTCGGGAACAAGAGCTTGACGGAGATTGTTCGCCGCCATGCGCCGACCCCGCGAGGCGAACATCTCGATGATCGCCTCTGCCACCCCATCGTCGTGGCGCAGCTCGACTCCCATGACAGCCGCGATCGCGTCACGTGTCAGGTCGTCGTGGGTGGGGCCAAGCCCACCGCACATGATCACCGCGTCGGCTTCGTCGAGGCGCAGGCGCAGTTGTTCGATGATGCGCCCGACATTGTCCCCGACCTTCACCTGAATGTGACTCGATATTCCGTGTGCAGCGAGTTGCTCACCGATCCAACTCGAGTTGGTGTCGACGATTTGACCGAGCAACAGTTCGGTCCCGACGGCGATGACATCGCAGCGCATGACTACGCCCCGGATGCGCGCTGAAACTGCCGGTGGCGCAATGCACGAACCGCGTATTGACCCCCGCTCACCAGCGCAAGGCCCACCGAGAACCAAAGAAGCACCTTCCATGTCCAGTCGGCATCGGTGACGGTTGCCGGAGCAAGGGCGAAGCCGACGGCAAGTTGCTGGCTCAATGTCTTCACCTTCGCGAGCTGACTCGCGGGAACCGAGATACCCCTCGAGCCGACGAGGACCCGGTAAACGCTGATCGCAACCTCGCGCACCGCGATGATGACCACGGGAAGCAAAGGAAAGAGGCCGCGGCTGACGAGGGTGAACATCGCACCCAAGACGAGGACCTTGTCGGCCAGCGGGTCGAGGAAGGCACCCGATTTCGTGGTGCCGTGACGACGCGCGAGGTAACCGTCGAAACCATCACTGACACAGAGGAAGAACCACATGACGAATGCGACCCACGAGCCATAGGAGTCGCTCGGTATCAATGCAAAAAGAATCGGCGAGATGAGGATTCGTCCGACGGTGACCATGTTGGCCCATGTTGCAATTGCGTTCGGGTCGACGGGCACCTCAGCCACCTGCCTTCGGCAAACCCACGAGATCGGGGCCGAGAGCGTCGGTGATTTCGACATCGTGGAAGACCCCAACCGTGAGGTCATCGGGAACGTTCACGATTCCATCGATTTCCGGTGCCTCGCGATGACTCCGGCCGACACCGGGCTCGTCGACGAGTACGCGATGAATTTCACCGATGCATTCGTCGCGGCGACGCGACGTGATGTCGTCTTGGAGTTCGCGCAGTTCGTCGAGACGCGACGCAACGACGTCGTCGTCGACCCGACCCGGCAGGCCGAGCGCATGCGTACCTTCCTCCGGGCTGTACGCGAAGAAGCCACACCAATCGAGCTGAGCGCGCGACACAAAGTCGAGCAACTCGTCGTGATCAGCCTCGGTTTCTCCCGGGTAGCCAACGATGAAGTTCGACCTGAACACCGCCGACGGTTCCTTGGATCTGATGTCATCGATACGCGAAAGGAAACGACTGCCGTCACCCCAACGGCGCATCCGCCGCAGATGGGTTTTCGAAACGTGTTGGAGCGAGAGATCGAAGTAGGCGACTCCCGAGTCGAGAATTGCATCGATGAGGTCGTCGCTGAGATCGCTGGGATAGAGATACAGCAGCCGCACCCGGTCGGCTTTCTCGGCGACGGCGCGTACCAGCGGCACGATCGCACCCGCGCCGAGCTCGTCGGGACGGTCTTTGCCGTAACTGGCGAGGTCCTGCGCGACAAGGACGATTTCCCGCGCACCAAGTTCATCGACCTCGCGCAGGATCGACGCGACATCGCGACTGCGCTGCGGACCACGGAAGGATGGGATCGCACAAAAGCCACACGACCTGTCGCAACCCTCTGCGATCTTCACGTACGCCCACGGTGCCGTGGACTTTGGTCGTGGCAGGTTCAAGAGATCGAAGGCCGGTGCAGCGGTGACGGGCAGACCGACTGGTTTGCGGCCGAGCGCCACGGGTACTCCGAAACCCGCGACCTGGTCGACTTCGGGAAGCTCCGCCGCCAACTCGTCGCCGTAACGCTCGGCCATGCAACCCGTGACGACCAACCTGGCGCCGTCTTTCTTCCGATCGGCGAGCGCGAGGATCGTGTCGATGCTCTCGCGTCGGGCGTCCTCGATGAAGGCGCAGGTGTTGACCACCACCACATCGGCGCCGGCTGGATCGTCGGTGCGTTCGAGGCCATCGCGCTGCAGAACCCCGATGATTTTCTCGGAGTCGACTTCGTTTTTCGGGCAACCGAGGGTTTCGACGTAGAACCGCTGCGAGTGCACCGTCGAAGACACCGCAACAGTCTACCGAGCGACTCTTCCCGCCCTCGTTAGATGGTTTGTTGTCAGCTGCTTTGTTGGAGGAACGCGTATTCCTCGGGCGACATCAGGACTTGCCGTGCCTTCGACCCTTCGCCGGGTCCGACGATGCCACGTTCTTCGAGGAGATCCATGAGACGACCCGCGCGCGCGAATCCGACTTTCAGTTTTCGCTGCAGCATCGACGTACTACCCAGGCCCGAGGTGACGACCAGTTCTATGGCCTGCTTCAACAGGTCGTCGTCGTCTTCGTCGCCGGTTGTTCCGCCAACGAGACCGCTTCCCGACCCCGATGCGCCTGCTTCCCCATCGATGCCGCTCACGTAGACGACTGTTGCCGGGCAGCAGCAGCATGTCGCCCTTGCCGACCAACTTCTCGGCACCCGGACGGTCGAGGATGACGCGACTGTCGGTGAGGCTCGACACCGCGAATGCCATGCGAGCGGGGATATTCGCCTTGATGACACCCGTGATGACGTTCACGCTGGGCCGCTGGGTCGCGATGATGAGGTGGATACCGACCGCACGGGCCTTCTGCGCGATGCGGGTGATGGAATCTTCGACATCGCGCGCGGCAACCATCATGAGGTCGTTCAACTCGTCGACGACGACGACGATGTACGGAAGCCGCTCGAATTCACGTTCGGTGCCGGGCTCGGGGACGAGATCACCGCGGTCGTAGGCCGCGTTGTAACCCGAGATGTCACGGAAACCGACTTCGACAAGCAGGTCGTAGCGACGTTCCATTTCCTTCACCGCCCAACCGAGGGCGTTGGCGGCTTTCTTCGGGTTCGTCACCGGTTGCGTGAGAAGGTGCGGCAGTCGCCCGTACTGGCCCATTTCGACCTGCTTCGGGTCGATGAGGATGAGACGCACCTGATCGGGCGTCGTGCGCATGAGGATCGAGGTGATGATGCAGTTGAGACCACTGGATTTGCCCGCGCCCGTTGCGCCCGCGATGAGAAGGTGGGGTGTCGTGGCCAGGTTCATGAAGACCGCCCGCCCCGCAATGTCCTTGCCCACCGCGACGTCGAGAGGGTGCGTGGCCGCCTTTGCCTCGGGCGACGACATGAGGTCACCGAGCGAGACGAGTTGACGCGAGGTG
Organism: Actinomycetota bacterium; assembly: GCA_009919275.1. GTDB lineage: Bacteria > Actinomycetota > Acidimicrobiia > Acidimicrobiales > Ilumatobacteraceae > F1-20-MAGs119. The sequence goes on along the minus strand of RGCG01000017.1, from coordinate 20,459 downwards.
TTGGGAACTTCGACACCGATCGCCGACCGACCGGGGATCGGGGCGAGGATGCGCACATCGGTCGCTGCCATCGCATAGGCAATGTCGCGGTCGAGGCTGGTGACACGGGCGACCTTCACGCCGGAACCGAGCTCGAGTTCGTAACGCGTTACCGTCGGTCCAACCGTCATGCCGACCAGTCGGGTGTCGACTCCATGCGAGGCAAGTGACGACTCGAGCAGATGACCACGCTCCTCGACTGCCGCCCGATCAACGGCCTGCGTCGGGCTGACGCTCAAAAGGTTCGCGGGAGGAAGCGCCCAGTTGCCGCGCCGCGCAGCGGGTCCGAGGGCAAGTTCATCACCGTCGGGCGTGCTGACGACTTCGGCACCGCGGCCCGCGCTCTTCGGACGCGGAGGAAACTCCCCTTCGGGTTCGGTTGCAGGTTGCGATGGCTTGCGACGCGACTTCGCCGGCTTGTCCTTCGCGCCCTCCTCCAACTCGAAGTCGTACAGGGCCGGACGTGGCGCGCCCGGGTCGAATGCCGGCACGTGTGACGTGTCGACTTCTTCGGACGTCACCAGGCCGGGGTCGACAATGGGCTCGTTCTGATCGTAGAAAACAGGCTCGGGCGCGCCATCGTCGACCCGACGAAAGTCGTCGGTGGTCTTGATATCGCTGAGCACCTTTTTCGCCACGCGGGCAGTCGGCACCGCAACCGTCGCAAAGTTGGAGCGAAGACGACGTACGAGCAACGGCAGCGACATTCCGGTGACGATGAGGACACCACCCAACACAACCGCAAGGAGCACAACGGTTGCGCCGACGATGCTGAGCATGGTGCGCAGCGGCTGGCCGATGAGGGCACCGATCCAACCACCCGCCGGTTTCAGGGCGTCGACCTCGGCGGTCATGCGACCCTCGCCGCGCGCGAGATGCATCAAGCCCAGAAAGGCAAGGACGATGACGACCGACCCGACGGCGACGCGGAGTCGGTGTTCGGATTCGTTGCGCCGCACGACGATCACGCCAACGGCAACGAGGGCGGGAGGCAGAAGGAAGCGGCCGACACCGAGGACCCAGCCGAGAGCCGTGTCGATGGCGTCGCCAACAGGTCCGGCGACGTTCAAGTAGACGCCGAGCGCCGCCAACACACCCGCGACGACGATTGCAATGCCCCGAAATTCGTTCTCGCGGTCGCCGACGGCCGCCCGAACCGCGGCGTGCTCGCGGGGACGCCCGGCGGCCTTGCTGACCGACTCTTTCTTGCCCGCCGACTGACCGTCGCGGCCGGCGGACTTGCCGGAGGACGAGCGGGGTCGGGAGGCCTGTTTGGACATGAATCAAAGGTACCAACGGGGTACCCGTCGAATCGGGAATACCCCGTCGCCTTGGCGGTCCTACGGGCCGGTCAAGGGATCTGATCCGAGGATCTTGCCGACGGAGTCGACCAGCACGGAGAACTGTCCGCCACGTTCGGACTGGACGACGACTCGGTTCAGAATCTCACCGTTCGGACCGTCTGCGGTGATGGTGAATGCGCGAAGGAGTGAATCCGGCAGCTCGTCTTCGACGAGTGCATAGACATCGGTCGTGAACGACATGCCCGAAGCGTCGAAGGAGAAGCCGTCCGCGGGAGCGACCTCGGTTTCGTCGCGCAGTTCCGCACCGTTCCACACGAAGTTGATGGCACTTCCGTTTCCGTCGTCGAGGAAGAGGTTGATGAGATCGGGAGTCGCGTTGATTTCGAAGAACTTTGCCGGCTTGCCCGTCAACTCGACGACAGCCTTCACGGCGTCGTCGATTTCCTCGACCTTCAGCGAGGTCGATTCGCCACCGCACGAGACCAACACCGCCAAGCTGATGCCGGCGAGTGCGACACGTAGTCGCGTCATGTCTCCATCACGACGGGGACGATCATCGGCCGCCGCTTCGTGCGGGTGTTCACGAACTTGCCCGTCGCCCGTCTGACGACTTGCTCGAGCGCGTCAACGCTGCGCTCGCCATCAGCAAGCGCCGCCTCGACGGCGGTGGCCACCGTGTCACATGCCTCGTCGAGCAGGTCTTCGGCCTCGGGGGCGTACACCCAACCGCGGGTAATGATTTCGGGACCCGTAATGACGCGACCCGACGACACATCAACCGTCACCACGACCACGACGACTCCCTCCTCGGCGAGGACCCGACGATCGCGCAAGACACCTTGGCCGACGTCACCAACGACGCCGTCGACATAGAGATAACCGGCGGGAATTCGCCCGACAAGCTCGACACCGTCGTCGGTCAACTCGACGACATCGCCGTCTTCGCACATCGTGATGCGGTTGCGCGGCACCCCCATGGTCTCGGCGAGTCGAGCATTCGCCGTCATGTGCCTGAACTCGCCGTGAATGGGAATGAACCACTCGGGCTGAGTGACGTTGAGGTACGTCTTCAAATCATCTGCTTGGGCGTGACCCGTTGCATGAACGTCGACGATGCCCGAGTGAACGACCTCGGCACCCGCACGAAGCAACCCGTCGATCACGCGACTCACGTGCATTTCGTTGCCCGGAATCGGATGACTCGACAGGATGACGGTGTCGGCAGGCCCGATCTTCACCCAACGGTTGTCGCCGCGCGCCAACAATGCGAGTGCCGACATCGGCTCTCCCTGCGAGCCCGTCGAGATGATGCACACGTTTTCGGGTGCATGGTCGCCGATCTGTTCGATGTCGATGAGAGACGAGTCCGGGATACGGAGAATCCCGAGGTCACGGGCCATGCGGACGTTGTTGTTCATCGACCGACCCATGGTCGCAACGACACGCCCGTTCGCCACCGCGGCATCGGCGATCTGCTGGACGCGATGAATGTGACTCGCGAAGCTTGCCGTGATGATGCGCCGCCCGGCGTGCTCGGCGAACAGGCCCCGCAACACGTGCCCCACTTCGCTTTCACTCGGTGCGTGACCCTTCTCTTCGGCGTTCGTGCTGTCTGCCATGAGAAGGCGAATCCCCGGGCCGTGCGCGAGCGCCCCGAGTCGTGGCAGGTCGGTCCGCCGACCATCGACCGGCGTGAGGTCGATTTTGAAGTCACCCGAATGGAGAACGATTCCCTGTGCGGTGTGCAGCGCGATGGCATGAGCGTGGGGAACCGAATGCGTCACGGGAATGAACTCGACGTCGAAGGGGCCGATTCGACGAACTTCTCCGTCGGCCACCGTCACCAGGTCGGTCTTTCCAAGGAGCCCGGCTTCTTCGATGCGGTGACGGGCAAGACCCAACGTGACCGCGGACCCGTAGATGGGCATCGACAGTTCACGCAGAAGGAACTGCAGGCCTCCAACGTGGTCTTCATGACCGTGGGTGGCAATGCAGCCGACGATGCGGTCGGCGTTTTCCCGCAACCACGTGAAGTCGGGAAGCACCAGGTCGATGCCGTGCATATCGGGGTCGGGGAACATGAGCCCGCAGTCGATGAGCACGATCCGATCGTCTTGTTCGACGGCCATGCAGTTTCGCCCGATCTCACCGAGACCGCCGAGGAAGTAGATGCGGACGCTGTTGTTGCTCAACGCGACCTGAATAACTCGATGTTCGCCTTCACGACCCGCGCCCGCTCGGCCACCCATTCGGGCGCCGCCCCCATGGGCAGACGTGCGTCACCGACTGCGAAACCGTGGAGTTTCATCATTTCCTTTGAGGGCAACGGATTCGGCGCTTCCTCCCCGGTCTCGAAGGCATAACTCTCAAGGAGTGCCGCGTTGATCCGCCGGGCTTCGACGACATTGCCGGAGAAAAAGGCGTCCATCATCCGTCGGTGCTCGGGCGCCGACCAGTGAGTTGCCACGCCGATGACACCAACTGCCCCGACGGCCAACAAGGGCAGGGTCAGTCCGTCGTCGCCGCTGTAGACCTCGAAATCGGCGGGCGCCTGGGCGAGGATGCCGGCAACACCAAGCTTCGAAGCTTCCTTCGTGAGGTGAACCGAGTGAGCGGTGTCGTTCGAACCAGTTCCCGCAATGACGGGAATCGTGACTGCACCAACCACCGCCTCGAACAGCGCCAAACGCTCGGGGTCGGTCATTGTCGATGCTTCGCCCGTTGTCCCCGCAATGACGAGTCCTTCGTTGCCCTGTTCCTGTAGCCACTTCGCCAGGCGGACGGACTCGGCAATGTCGAGTTCGCCCTCGGCAGTGAATGCCGTGATCATCGCCGTGACGACGCTGCCGAATCTGCCACCCATCAGAACGATCCTTCGGCCGCGCGGTCGATGCCTTGGGTGAGGATCAAGTCCTCGTGCAGTTCCATCCAGACGTCGTGGTAGCTGCCGCACATGACTCCCGTGAACATGTTCTGCTCGCCGGCCACGACACGCTTGGCGGTCGACTCGAGCCGCGGAACGTACGGTGCGAGTCGACCGAGTACCTCGCCCATCGCCGCCACGACCGGCACGGACTCGTTCTTCATCGCCACGAGGCGATCGATGATGACCTTGTCGTACGTTGAGTCGGAATGGTCGTTTGGTTGACCGTCGCGCAACTGCCAGTCGCCGCACAGTTCCTTGAACGCCGTGTTGATGCCGAGGAAGGTTTCGTACGGCCCGTGAAGCGCGGCGGTGACTTCCGCCGGCGAGTCGGCCGCCAGGGCGGCCCGATGTGCCTCTTTGCCAGCCGGCGTGATTTGCCACAGGGCACGGGCCTCGCGAAACATCGCGTGTTCACGCTCGAGCAACGACGTGAGGTGCGCCTCGGCCTCGGCCGCGCTGACATCGGCGATGTCGGCCACCATGTCGACCTTGGCGAAGCCTTTGATGCGCAACGCGTGGAATGCACGGAATGCGGGGTCTGATTGATGCGCCATAGGCGCTTCAGCGTAGTGAGTCACCCCGTCGGGATAGGAACCGATTGCCCAACCGTGTCAGTGGGGCACGGGCGGTGGGGCATCCTTGCCCAACTCGAACTGCAGGTACTCGTCTCCGGTGTTCTCCCAGTCCTCGAACTGGATGACACCCATCTCTTCGTACCGATGGCGCAGCCAACCGTCGTTGCGATCGAGGAGTCCCAGCTTCTTGCAATTGGGAACGATCTTGGCGAACAGCATCTGCTGGAACATCATCCGCGTGGGGTCCTGCAGCACGAGAGGCACGATTTCCTTCGGCTTGACCCCCATCTTCTCCCACACCTCTTGCTGGAGGAATCGGTCGCGCATGCGAACACTTGCCTCGTAGGCGAACTCCTGACGCTCCTTGATCTCGGCGTCGGTCATTCCTGCGTACGCCTCTTGCAACGACAACACACCGAATGCGACGTGGCGCGCTTCGTCGCTCATGACGTAGCGGAGAAGCTGCTTGAGCAACGGTTCACCCGTGAGCTGATGCATGAACCCGAATGCGGCGAGCGCCAGACCCTCGACCATCACCTGCATGCCGAGATAGGTCATGTCCCATCTGCTGTCCTTGATGATGTCGTCGAGGAGCATGCGCAGGTGCGCATTGACCTGATACCCGCCGCCCAGCTTTTCTTCGAGATAACGCGCGAACACTTCGACGTGACGGGCCTCGTCGACGACCTGCGTGCTGGCGTACAACTTCGCGTCGTACCACGGCACGGTCTCGGTGATCTTGGCCGTGCAGAGAAGTGCGCCCTGTTCACCGTGCAGGAACTGAGAGAGGCTCCAGCGTCGACCTTCGATTCCGAACTCAACCCATTCCTTCTCGCCCCATTTGGCAAGCGGTGTGTCGGCATACTGCGACGGATCGATTCCGGCACCGATCGCGGCCTGGTCGGCGGCAATGGTGGCTTCGATGTCGACGGGTGTTTCCCAGGGCAGGTCGGTGGTGCCGTTCCACTGCCCGGTCTTGGCCTTTTCGTACAACCTGCGCAGGTTGGGTCGTGCGAGCGAGTAATCCCATGTGAAGAGCGCATCGGAATCATCGCGCACGGCGTGGAGCACCTCGTCGACGTCGGTGTTGGTGACACTGAGAATCGCCTCGATGTCGTTCAGGTCTTCGCGACCGATGATGTCTTGATTGTCCTTTTCGGTGATCGACACGATGTATCTCTCTTTCGCTCGTTGGTGTTGTTTCAGTCGTTGCTGTGTACGGATGGATGGCTGAGAAAGTTGAAGGCGTCGAGGAACTGTCTGACGCTGTCGTAGTCGGTGAAGTCGACCCTCGTGCTGGGCGCGAGAAAGTACGAGATCACGAGGCGAGCGACGACTTCGACGACCTGCACCGCGGCATCGTGGTCGACGAATTCTTCGGCCAGCGGCGTGATGAACGTGGTGGCCATGTTGACCACTCGTGGAAGGCCGTCGACGGTGAGCTGACCAAGAACCTCGCCGCGTTCGGCGGCCAACAAAGTCGCAAGATGGTCGTCACTTGCGAGTTCACGACTCGACACGACGATGCATCGCGCCAAGAGGTCGTCGATGTCGGTTGCGCCCTCGGCTTCGGCCCGCAATTTTTCGAAGAACACTTCGAGTTCGCGCACGCGCATCGCCTCGAAGAGGACTTCCCTCCCGCCGGGAAACAGTCGATAGATCGTTGCGCGAGAGACACCCGATCGGCCGACGATGTCGTCGATGGTGACCTTTGCGAGGCCCAACTCGTCGATTGACGCCCGAACCGCGTCGAGAACCCTCAGTTCGTCGCGATTTTCCGTGGCCCCCACGCGTGAGACATTAGAACCCACTTTGTCTCAGGGTCAAGACACATGTCACACTTGCAGTCGGTCTTAATTATGACTATTTTGGTCGGGTATTGGCGTTGACGCCATGCACTCCACAATCATCCACCCTTCAAAAAAGGACAACCTTCCCATGCGCAAGACCACACCACTGGTCGCACTCGCCCTCGCAGCAGGTCTCTTTCTGGCTGCCTGCGGTGACGACGGCGATTCATCGACGGGCGACGCCGCTGCGACCGGCTCCGGAAACGATTGCACAGCCGACAAAACCCTGGCCGACGGCAAATTGACGATCGGCACCGGCAATCCCGCCTATTCGCCGTGGGTCGAAAACGACGCGCCGGAAAGCGGCGAAGGTTTCGAGGCTGCGGTCGCCTACGCGGTCGCCGAGGAACTCGGGTTTGCGAAGGAAAACGTCACCTGGGTTCGCACCACGTTCGACGAGGCAATCCAACCGGGAACGAAGAACTTCGACTTCAACCTGCAGCAGTACTCCATCACCGACGAACGCAAGAAGACCGTTTCTTTCAGCGATCCTTACTACACGAGCAATCAGGCGATCGTCGGCTTCGCCGATTCAAAGGCCGCGGGTGCGACATCGATCGCCGACTTGAAGGACCTGAAGTTCGGAGCACAGGCCGGCACGACGAGCCTCGACTTCATCACCGAGGTCATCGCACCGTCGAGCGAGCCTTTCGCTTATGACGACAATGCGGGCGCCAAGGCGGCCCTCGAGGCCAAGCAGGTCGATGCCATCGTGCTCGATCTTCCGACGGCCTTCTACGTGAGCGCGGTCGAAATCGAAGGCACGAAAGTCATCGGACAGTTCCCGGCCAACGCCGGCACCGGCGCCGACGAATTCGGCCTGGTCTTCGACCTGGAGAACCCGCTCGTCGAGTGCGTGAACACCGCCCTCGCTGCCCTGAAGGACGGTGGAGAACTCGCTGCGATCGAGAAGCAGTGGCTCTCGGACAAGACGGGCGCTCCCGTCATCGCAACCGAGTGACATACTGACCACTCGATGAACTCCGATTCTTCGACGGGCCCGTCGCGCGCCACCGCGCGGCGGGCCTTCGAAGAACGCAGGCGACGGCGATCAATTGCCATCGCCACCACGAGCACCGTCGTCTTCGTCGGCCTCGTTGTCCTTCTCGTTCCGCGGATGCCCCGCTGGGATCGCGTCAAGCAGTCGTTCTTCAGCGGTGAACAGTTCGCCGATTCGTTCCCCCGACTGCTCGATGCATTCGTTCTCGACCTGAAGATCTTCGCCTGGTCGGTGCCGATCATCCTCGGGTTCGGCATGTTGGTTGCCCTCGCCCGCGTCAGTCGCAACCCTGCCCTCTTTCCGATCCGTGCGTTGTGCGTCATCTACGTCGACTTGATGCGCGGCGTGCCCGTCCTGTTGTGGATCTATCTCATCGGCTTCGGCGTGCCCGGCCTCGGCCTCGATCGCCCCTGGAACAGCCCGTTGTTGTGGGGAACCGTCGCGCTCTGCCTCACGTATTCGAGTTATGTCTCCGAGGTCTTCCGCTCCGGCATCGAGGGCGTGCACGAAAGCCAACGCGCAGCTGCCCGCTCGCTTGGTCTCACACATGGGCAGACCTTGCGCCTCGTCGTCATTCCTCAGGCCGTTCGACGCGTGATTCCGCCCCTCATGAACGACCTCGTCAGCTTGCAAAAAGACGTCGCGCTCGTCTCGTTGATCGGCCCGATAGAGATTCTTCGCCAGGCCGGAATCGACAAGTCGAAATTCGCCAACTTCACGCCTTACGTGGTCGCCGCGGTGATCTTCCTATGCATCACGGTGCCCCTCACGCGCACGGCCGACTGGCTACTTGCCCGCGAGCGGCGGCGCACCGGCGGAACGAGGATCGCGGCATGACCGCGCTTTTATCGATCCGCAACGTCCATAAGTCGTTCGGTTCGAACGACGTTCTCCGCGGCATTTCACTCGATGTTCCACGCGGCAGCGTGGTTGCTTTCATCGGCGCATCGGGTTCGGGGAAGAGCACACTTCTGCGCTGTCTCAATCTGCTCGAACCAATCGATGACGGTGAAATCATTCTCGACGGTACCGATATCTCCGCCCCCGGATTCGATGCCAACGTCGCGCGTCGCGACGTTGGCTTGGTGTTCCAGAGCTACAACCTGTTCCCACACATGAACGTGCTGCGCAACGTCACACTTGCACTCACCCATGCCGCGGGTATCGCGAAAGACGAGGCCGAGTCGACCGCAAAGGAACTTCTCGACCGTTTCGGTCTCGCCGACAAGGCACGCGCCTATCCCGAACAACTCTCGGGCGGCCAACAGCAACGCGTCGCGATCATTCGCGCGGTGGCACTGCGGCCGAGCGTGCTGTTGCTCGATGAGGTCACCGCAGCCCTCGACCCGCAACTGGTGGGCGAAGTTCTCGACCTCATCGCCGAACTGAGGAACTCGGGAATGACGATGTTGATGGCGACACACGAGATGAATTTCGCGCGTGACGTCGCCGACACCGTGTGCTTCCTCCACGAAGGAACGATTCACGAGATGGGGCGCCCTGATGAGGTGCTTGAATCACCCCGCGAGGAACGCACCAAGGCGTTCCTCGCTCGAACGATGCGTCGTTGACAAGCGCTGCGTAGATCAGACCGTCGGCAGGACGTAGTCGGCGAAGCGGTCTCGAAGGGTCTTTTTCGAAAACTTGCCGACGCTTGTCTTCGGCACCTCGTCGATGAACACCACGTCATCGGGCAGCTGCCACTTGGCCAGTCGCGGCACGAGGAAATCGATGATCTCGTCCTTCGAGATGGATTCCCCGTCCTTCGGAACGATGCAGGCAAGTGGACGCTCGGCCCACTTCGGATGCGGTACTCCGATGACCGCTGCTTCCTTGATTTTCGGGTGCGCCATCAATTCGTTCTCGACGTCCACCGACGAGATCCACTCTCCGCCGCTCTTGATCAGATCCTTCGTCCGGTCGACCAGACGCACGCGGCCCTGCGAGTCCATCGTTGCAACGTCACCGGTGCGCAACCATCCGTCGACAGTGAAGCTTTCCCCCGCCCGTTCGTCGTTGTAGTACGTCGCCGCAATCCAGGGTCCGCGACATTGAAGTTCGCCGCTGGTTTCACCGTCCCACGGCACCGGGTTCGTGGTGTCGGGCTCGACGACCCGGCATTCGACACCAAAGTTGATGCGTCCAACCGTCGTGCGCAGTTCGGCCTGTTCTTCATGCGACAACAGACGATCGGCCGCGGTCAGAGTGCATGTCGAGGCAATCGGACTGGTCTCGGTCATTCCCCACGCCTGAAGAATCGGGAGTCCGGTTTGCTCGCGGTAGGCCTCGCTGAGCGCTTTGGGTACGGCAGACCCGCCGCAGGGAATCGCCCGCAGCGAGGACGTATCGCGTCCCTTCAGTTCGGGCAGCACACCCATCCAGATCGTCGGCACTCCTGCGGCCACCGTCACTTTCTCTTCGACGATGAGGTTGGCAATCGCCTTGCCCGACAGATCGGGTCCCGGCATGACAAGGCTCGCGCCAGAGGCAACCGCCGCGTGGGCCAGGCCCCACGCGTTGGCATGGAACATCGGAACGACCGGGAGGATGATGTCGCTTTCGCGCGCACCAAGACTGTCGACCGTCATCGCCCCCATCGTGTGCAGATAGGTGCTGCGGTGGCTGTAGACGACACCCTTCGGGTTGCCGGTGGTGCCGCTGGTGTAACACATGCTCGCGGCGAGGTTTTCGTCGTGGACCTCGAACGCGACGGGCTTGGCCTTGGCGAGGAGCTCCTCATAGTCGTGCACCTGCACCCCCGGGATCGTTGGCATGTCGCCGGGTGCGTCGTCCATGACAACGAGGTGCTTCACGCAACCAAACGTCGGGAACAGGGGCAGCAAAAGACCGAGGAGCGACTTATCGGCGAAAATCACCTCGTCGTTTGCATGATTGACGATGTACGTCACCTGCTCGGGGAAAAGACGGATGTTCAATGTGTGAAGCACACGTCCCGTGCACGGCGCGGCAAAGTACAACTCGAGGTGGCGTTGCGTGTTCCATGCAAATGTTGCGACGCGACCGTCGGCCGAGATGCCGAGATTGTCGAGCACACCACCGAGACGCCGCGTCCTTTCCGCCCAGTCGCCGTAGTTGATCCTTTCCATGCCACGCGGCGTCGCTGTCGTGATGGTTTTGTCCCTGTGGTACTTCTCGGCACGATCGAAGAGGTGAACGATCGTCAACGGTGTGTCCTGCATGAGTCCGCGCATGTGCGAAAGAGTAGTCATCCCAAAAAGGTGCCCCGCATGGTGTCAACTCCCGTCCCGTCGGTTAGTTTTCGCCCGTGCGCAAAGCGGTTCTCGCGATCACCTCGATTCTCTTCGTCGCGGGAACCATCGGGTCGAACATCGGGCCGGCCCTCGTCGACGAGCGCCCACTCCCGATGCTCGTCTTGTCGTCGCGGAACCGGAACCTTTTTGGTTCGGTCCCGTTCACATCGCCCGTGCCGTGGTTCATCATCGGGTTCCTGCGTGTGTTGGCCGCCGGGGTTGCGCTCTTCTTCGTCGGACGTTGGTACGGCGACCGAACCGTGCGGTGGGTCGAAGAGACCGTGGGGGAAACTCCGGCCATCTACCGCTGGGTCGAGCGCGCCGTCGACAAGGCGGGTGGTTTTGCGGTGATTCTGATGCCGGGAAGCAACGTCGTCTGTGTCTTGCTCGGCCACCGCAAGATGTCATTTGCGAAGTACCTGCCGTGTCTCATGATCGGCATCGTCATCAAACTGATTCTCCTGCGCATCGGCGGTGACATCTTCGAAGACCAGGTGCGCTCGTTCCTGAAGGCCATCGAGCGCTACCAGTGGTGGATCGTTGTCGCTCTTTTCGGAATATCGGCGCTCCAGGCCCGAAAGCGTCGCCCGCTTGATCCTCCGGTCAACGACGAAACGACGGGCAGTTAGAGCCGGTCAGAGAATTGCGTCGAGGCCGAGAGTCAGCCCCGGCGTGTCGACGATCTTCTTGCAAGCGAGCACCACACCCGGCATGAAGCTGACGCGGTCGAAGCTGTCGTGTCGGATGGTCAGTGTCTGGCCGGACCCACCGAGGATGACCTCTTGGTGTGCGGTCATGCCGACCATGCGCACCGAATGAATGCGGATACCGGCCGGGCCCTCGCCACCGCGAGCCCCCGGGTAGACCTCGTGGGTTGTCGGGTCGGCCGCCCAACTGTTGCTTGAGGCGGCCATTCGCTGCGCGGTCACAACGGCCGTGCCACTGGGTGCGTCGGCTTTCGCGTTGTGGTGCAACTCGATGATCTCGGCCGTGTCGAAATATGGCGCCGCCTGCTCGGCGAACTTCATCATCAACACCGCTCCGATGGCGAAGTTCGCCGCGATCAGACAGTTGCTGGCCGAAAACGACCGGCGAAAGTTCGCGAGATCGTCGTCGGAGAAACCCGTGGTGCCGACGACCGCGTGCATACCGTGCATCGCGAGCCATGGAAGCGTCGTTCGAGCCGCGGCTGCCACCGTGAAGTCGACGACCACCGAGCAGTTCGCATCGGCAAGCGCCTTCAGGTCTGCCGCAACCGTGACACCGTGGAGCGACATGCCCACGTGGCCGGGATCGACCGCGGCAACAAGGTCGAGCTGTGGGTCGGCCGCGACCGCCGCGCACACGGTTGCCCCCATGCGCCCACCGGCGCCGACGACACCGACACGAATTGATTCCGAAGACGTCACGACCCCGACCGTAGTCGGTCGGGGTCGAGAGTCGGATTTCGAATTGTTCGCCGTGATCAGCGGTGACGACGCCGTCCCGAGTCACGACCGGGGCCGAGATCGCCGAGTTGCTCGGAGAGCTCGTTTTCGAACTCGTCCTCGAAGCTCACCGACACGGCCTCGCCGCCTTCGTCGTCGGACTTCGGAGCACGACGCTCGCCGCGGTCTTCGCGCGGGCCGCGATCTCCACGATCGTTTCGTCCGCCACGGTCACCGCGTCCACCACGATCGCCACGATCACCGCGGGGACCACGGTCGTCGCGGGGTCCACGCTCACGGCGCTCGCCGCCATCGTCGACGGGAAGGTTCTCGTAACCCTCGCCGACCGGCGTGAGGCTGATCTTGCCCTTGTCGTCGATGTCGTCGACACGCACCTCGATCTCGTCGCCCAACTGCAAAACGTCTTCGACGTTGTTGATGCGCTTGCCCTTGCCGAGCTTCGAAATGTGCACGAGACCGTCGCGACCGGGGAGGATGTTGACGAACGCACCGAACTTGGTGATCGACACGACACGGCCCTTGTAGGTGGCGCCGAGGTCGGCCGTCGGAGGCTGGACGATATTCATGATCCGCTCGCGCGCATCGTTCACCTTCAGCGAGTCGGGCGAACCGATGGTCACGATGCCCACGGCGCCGTCGTCGCTAATGGCGATGTCGGCTCCGGTCTCTTGCTGGATGGTGTTGATGACCTTGCCCTTCGGTCCGATGACTTCGCCGACTTTGTCGAGCGGAATCGTGAACGACACGATCTTCGGTGCGGTCTCGGCGACCTCGGCACGCGGACCGGCGATTGCACGGTTCATGACGTCGAGAATCGCGAGTCGGGCTTCCTTGGCCTGGTCGAGCGCGGCAGCGAGAACGTCGGCCGGGATGCCGTCGATCTTGGTGTCGAGCTGCAACGCGGTGACGCAGTCGGCCGTGCCCGCGACCTTGAAGTCCATGTCACCGAAGGCATCCTCGGCTCCGAGAATGTCGGTGAGGGTTGTGTACTTGCCTTCGGCGAACACCAGACCCATTGCGATACCGGCGACGGGCGCCTTGATCGGCACACCGGCGTCCATCAGCGACAAGCTCGACGAACACACCGAACCCATCGAGGTCGAACCGTTCGACGACAGCACCTCGCTGACGAGTCGGATGGTGTAAGCGAACTCTTCCTGGTTCGGCACAACCGGCAACAATGCACGCTCGGCGAGCGCTCCGTGTCCGATTTCGCGGCGCTTGGGCGAACCAACACGACCGGTTTCGCCGTTGGCCCACGGGGCCATGTTGTAGTGGTGGATGAAACGCTTCTCGGTGTCGGGCGTGAGCGTGTCGAGCATCTGGTTCATGCGTGGCATCGCAAGCGTGCACACGTTCATGACCTGGGTCTCGCCGCGCTGGAACAGGCCGGTGCCGTGCGCCGTCGGCAGAATGCCGACTTCCGATGACAGTGCACGCAGGTCGCGCGGACCACGTCCGTCGATGCGCATTCCCTCTTCGACGATGCGCTTGCGCACCAGTTTCTTGGTGAGGCTGCGGACGGCTTCCTTCACGCCCTTTTCCTGGCCGGCAAAGCGACCGGGGGCCTCGGAGGTACCGCAGAGCTCTGCGACCGTTTCGGCGGTTGCCTTGTCGATGGCCTCGTTGCGCTCGCTCTTCAGCGAAATGCGAACGGCCGGCGCAAGTTTCGAGGTTGCCGACGCTTCGACGGCCGCGAAGACCTCGTCGCTGTAGTCGAGGACCGGCGTGTACGACAACGGCTCGATCGGACCCTTTGTTGCGATGACGCTGGCGAGCAACTGACGCTGCAGTGCGATCGACTCCTTGACCCACTTCTTCGACGCCTCGAGGCCGCCGGCAAGAACCGACTCGTTGACCTTCGGTGCACCATCCTCGTAGTAGGTGAAGCTCTTCTCGGTGCCGCCCGCCTCGACCATCATGATCGCGACGTCGCCGTCTTCCAGCTCGCGCCCGGCGACGACGAGTTCAAAGGTCGACGCTTCGCTTTCTTCGAATGTGGGGTGGGGAATCCACTCGCCGTCGGTCGAGTACGCCACGCGCACCGCGCCGATGGGCCCTTCGAAGGGAATTCCACTGATCATGAGCGACGCCGACGCGGCATTGATCGACAGAACGTCGTGCGGGTTGATCTGGTCGGCGCCGAGAACGGTGAGGACGATCTGCGTTTCGTTGCGGTAGCCGTCGGGGAACGCCGGGCGCAGCGGGCGGTCGGTGAGACGGCACGTGAGAATCGCCAGCTCGGTTGGGCGGCCTTCACGGCGGAAGAACGCACCCGGAATCTTTCCGGCGGCGTACGCACGCTCTTCGACATCGACCGTCAACGGGAAGAAGTCGATTCCGTCACGCACGGACTTGGCGGCGTTTGCCGTCGCAAGCACGGTGCTGCGGCCGATGCTGGCCACCACCGCACCTTGCGATTGCTGGGCAAGTTTTCCCGTCTCGAAGGCGAGAATTTTGTCGGTACCGGAAACGGCACCTGAGACGCGAATGGCGTCAGCCATCTGTCTGCTCCTTATCTACTGTTGTGCCTCCTCGGCGCAACGTGTTGTTGGTTGCACCGGGAGGGTGCAACGTTTGGCTTCGACACCGGAGCGGGTGTCGGTTCCCAGTCGGCAATCTCGCGGTTCGATGCATGCCCGCGGGTTCGGCGACTGACAACCGACGCAAAGTTGCTTTGGTGTCTTTTTTGATTGGTGACTTCTTCAATTGTGGTGTGGGCACCCACCCCGAAGGTGGGATACCCACACCGGAGGATCAGCGGCGCAGACCCAGCTTGGCGATGAGATCGCGGTAGCGCTGGACATCGCGGTCGCGCACGTAGTCGAGCATGCGGCGGCGGCGACCGACCAACATCAAAAGGCCACGACGTGAGTGGTGGTCTTTCGGGTGGGTCTTCAGGTGCTCCGTCAGTTCGTTGATGCGGTCGGTGAGAAGCGCAATCTGAACGTCGGGGGAACCGGTGTCGGTACCGTGCTGCTGGTGCGCAGCGATCGTTGTCTGCTTGCTGGATTTCTCCGGCATGTGTGCCTCGCTTTTGGAACGGGTCGCTCGTGGACCTTGTGACCACGCGCATCGGCCGAAGGTGTGGCCTCAACCGACCCCTTCAGGCTACGGAAAGGGTCGGTCTCCCCCAACCCAGCCGGCATTAGGGTTTGGCGCGTGTTCACGGGAATCGTCGAAGAGTTGGGAACAATCGCCTCCCGCGTCGGCTCCCGCTTGCGCATCAACGCCCGTACGGTGCTGGAAGGCAGCGATCTCGGCGCCTCGATAGCGGTCAATGGCTGTTGCCTCACCCTCGTTGCATCGGGTGACGGGTGGTGGGAAACCGACGTCAGCGACGAAACCTACTCACGAACCAATCTCTCCGACGCCCAAGCCGGCGACCGCGTGAACCTCGAGCGACCGATGGCACTCGGTGAACGACTCGGTGGACACATCGTGCTTGGCCACGTCGACGGCATCGGGACGGTTGTCAACGCCGCACCGAATCTGCGCGTGCGCATCCCCGTCAACCTCATGCGGTACCTCGTCGAAAAAGGATCCGTCACGGTCGACGGCGTCAGCCTCACCGCGTTCAACCTCGACTCCGACAGCTTCGAAGTCGCGGTCATCCCGCATACCGCCGAGGTCACCACTCTCGGTGTGCGCCGCCCGGGCGATCGCGTGAACATCGAAATGGACGTCCTCGCCAAGCACATCGAACGGTTGATCGAACCTCACACGTCATGAGCACCAACGACGAACTGGCGACGCTGCGCAACGAGATCGACGAGATCGACCGCGGGATCGTTGAACTCCTCGCCCGCCGCCTCGACGTGTGCAGGCGCGTCGCCGATGTGAAGTCGAAGAGCGCCACAACAATCATTCAGCCGGAACGCGTTCGTCAGGTGCTCACGAGCCGTCGTCAATGGGCCATCGACAAGGGCATCGACGCCGACTTCGCCGAACAGATCTTCCGCACGTTGCTCTCCGAGACGCACCGCATCGAGGTGGCCATCGAGCGCGCCGAGGCCGCACCAGTGAAAGTGGCCGAGCCCAGCGGAGACACCGAACTCGACACGGTCGCGTGCCGTATCGACCACGTGGTCGTTGCCGTCGTCGACATCGTTGCCGCACGAACGTTCTTTGCGCAGATGGGCTTCCGTATCGAGCCCACCGACGACCCCGCGATGTTCCTTGCCGAGGCAGGCGGCGTCACCGTCGTCCTGCTCGGCGCCGGCGACGACCCCGCCGTTCGGGCACACCTCGACGAGTACGGCTCGGGCGTTCAACACATCGCCATCGAGGTGTTGAACGCCGGCTTCACCCAGCAGGCCCTCGCACGCACCGGAGTGCCACTGCTCACCGACGTGATCGTTGACCAAGACGGCCACGAGCAGCTCTTCACGGTGCTCGACCCGGCCACCGGGGTGCAGTTGGGCTTCATCAGCCGTACCGGCCACCGTCTCCCCATGAGCAGCCACAACGTGCGCGCGCTCTTCACTGCGCTGCACCGCTGACACACGCCATTGCGTTCAATCGCCTTTCTTGGGCTAGTCTGAAAGGGCTCGACATCTAGGGGGTCGGCCGGATTTCTTGCTCCCGGTCATCCTCCGTCAAGCGCTGGCATCCACATCCGACTCGATCCTCGAAGAGGTTCTCACATGTCGTCCCAGCGCATGTCGCACGACTTTCTGCTCTCGGCCCCACTCGACGAATTGCTCGCGCTTGCCTCGGCTCGGCGCGATGCGCTCTTTGGTTCACGGGTGACCTTCTCCCCGAAGGTCTTCATTCCCCTCACCATGTTGTGCCGCGACACGTGCGGTTACTGCACGTTCGCCCAACCACCGGCGCGACTCGAGAACCCTTACCTCACTGATGATCAGGTGCTGGCGATTGCCCGGGAAGGCGCACGCCACGGCTGCCACGAAGCGCTCTTCACACTTGGTGAACGCCCCGAGTTGCGTTACGACGTCGCCGCAAAGTGGCTGGCCAGCAACGGATACGACTCGACGGTCCACTACGTGCACGACATGGCCAAATTGGTGCTCGACGAGACGGGTCTTCTCCCCCACGCGAACGCCGGAGCCCTGTACCGCGACGAGCTCGACATGTTGCGTGCAGTGTCACCGTCACAAGGGATGATGGTCGAAACCCTGCGCGACGACCTCGCTTGCCACCGCGGCGCACCCGACAAGATTCCCCAGCGTCGACTCGACACACTCGAGTGGGCCGGTGAACTCAAGATTCCGTTCACGACGGGCATCCTCGTCGGCATCGGCGAAAACCGCGAAGACCGCATTGCCGCACTCGAAGCCATCGCCGCTTCGCACGCGCGGCACGGTCACGTGCAGGAAGTCATCGTGCAGAACTTCCTTCCGAAGCCCCGCACCGGAATGCAACACGCCGCACCGTGCCCGCCCGACGAGTACATGTGGTCCATTGCCGTTGCCCGCCTCCTCCTTCCCGACACGGTTCACCTGCAGGCACCACCGAACCTCTCCGATGATTTCGGCGTCCTGCTCGACGCCGGCATCGACGATTGGGGTGGCGTATCACCCGTCACCGCGGACCACGTGAACCCCGAGCGCCCGTGGCCGGCGCTCGACCTCTTGCGCCGCGCCAGCAATGAGCGCGGTTTCGAACTCGCCCCGCGCCTCACCATCTATCCGGAATACGTGGCGCGACCCGACGACTGGCTTGCTCCGTCACTGCGTTTCGCCGTTCAAGACCGCACCGACGCCGAGTTCCTCGGGCGCGACGATCCCGGCTCGGTGTGGCCGGAAAAAGTGAGCGCCGCCGACGTCGTGAAGGACGGCGCCGAGGTTGTGCTCGTCGGTCACAAGTCCTCGCAGTGGTACTCGGGTGCCACCAACCCCGCCCCCACTTTGTTGCCCGGGGCATCGAAGACACCACTCGACCTCGCCGAAATCTTTGACGGTGTCGGTCGGGGTGAACTACCCGACGAATCGCAGATCGTGCGCATGTTCCGCGCCCGCGGCCGCGAAGTGAACGCAATCGCCGAGTTCGCCGACCACCTGCGCCAACAGGCCGTCGGTGACGTGGTGACCTGGGTGCACAACCGCAACATCAACTACACCAACGTGTGCACGTTCAAGTGCCGGTTCTGCGGCTTCGCCAAAGGAAAGCTGTCACTCAACCTGCGCGGCACTCCTTACCTCCTCACGCTCGACGACATCGCCCAGCGCGCGGCCGAGGCCGCAGCCATGGGAGCCACCGAAGTCACGCTGCAGGGCGGTATTCACCCCGACTTCGACGGCGACTACTACATCCACGTCGCGCAAGCCGTGAAAGACGCCGTGCCGGAGATCCACGTGCACGGCTTCACCGCATTGGAAGTCACCGAAGGTGCCCGTCGACTCGGCGAACCGCTCGAGTCATACCTCACCCGCCTGAAGGATGCGGGACTCGCATCGTTGCCCGGTACGGCCGCCGAGATTCTCGACGACAAGGTTCGCGCAATTCTCTGCCCCGACAAGATCAACACCGAGGAATGGCTCGAGTGTCACCGGGTCGCGCACTCCGTTGGCTTGCGCTCGAACATCACCATCATGTTCGGCAGTATCGAGGGAATCGACTCCTGGGCGCGGCACATGGTCGTCACCCGCGACTTGCAGCGTGAAACCGGTGGCTTCACCGAGTTCGTCGGGCTTCCATTCGTCCACATGGCCTCACCCATCTACCTCCAGCGGCAGGCGCGGCGCGGCCCGACGTTCCGCGAGACGGTGCTGATGCATGCAATCGCGCGCATCGCCTACCACGGTCTCATCGACAACATTCAGGTGTCGTGGGTGAAGATCGGAGTCGACGGCGCACGTCAGCTTCTTCAGGCCGGCTGCAACGACCTCGGCGGCACGTTGATGGACGAGAACATCTCGCGTGCCGCGGGTGCCGCCCACGGGCAGAAGATGAGCGAAGACTCGTTCAGCGCCGTGGTCTCGCCGCTCGGCCGCACGCTCGAACAGCGCACCACTCTCTACGGTCGAACGTCGGGTGGCAAGGAACTGACCAACTCACGGGCGTGATCGATGTCGAGTTTGACCTGCGCGATCAACGCGTCGGGTCCGTTGAACTTGCGCTCTGATCGAAGAAAATGCGTGAACTGCACCCGCGCAGCTTCGCCGTAGAGGTTCACCGACGCATCGATGAGGTGCGCCTCGAGCAGGGACGAATCGCTGTGCTCGTAGAAGGTCGGCCTGCGACCCAGGTTGATTGCGCACGGCCAGCGCGAGCCGTCGGGACGCGTGTAGATGCCCGCGTACACCCCATCAGCGGGAAGACATATGAAGCCGGGAACCTGAACGTTCGCCGTCGCAAACCCGATCGTGCGTCCGCGATGATCACCGTCGACGACCGGTCCGCGAGCTTCGAACCAGCGGCCGAGCATGTGCGCGGCAATCGCAACGTCGCCGCCCTTCAGCGCGCGGCGAATCGCCGTTGAACTAACGGGTTCGTCGACACCGTCGTTGCGCTGCAACAACTCGAGCGGGCCGACCGTGAAGCCGTGTCGTGCCCCTTGTTCGCGCAGCATCGTTACGTCACCCGCACGGTTCTTGCCGAAGTGGAAGTCCTCACCCACAGCAACATGACGTGCCGCGAGACAACGCACCAAAACACGTTCGATGAACTCGTTCGGCGCTTCTGATGCCTGGTTTTCGTCGAAGGGCACCACGACGACTGCATCGACACCCGTCGCCTCGAGAAGTTCGAGTTTCTGGTCGAGATCGGTGAGCAGAAGGGGCGCTGACTCGGGGCGGACAACCGACGCCGGGTGACGGTCGAACGTGACGACCGTGCTGAGCGCACCGTCGACGGCAGCCCTTTCGCGCACGGATGCGATGACTGATTGATGCCCGCGGTGTACGCCGTCGTACGCACCGATTGTCACGACCGACCGGCGACCCGGCCACGGCGACTTCGACAGATCGCGAACGACGAGCATCGGCGAAACGCTATCCGCCAACCGACAACACCACAGATGGCTTCACCAATGCGATGCCATCGTCGTCGTTTCGTCCGCTCGTTTCGTAAACGGCCAGCAA
>RGCG01000160.1 GCA_009919275.1 Actinomycetota bacterium | reverse complement strand
CCACTACGTGTTGCCCGGCACCTCCGATGCCACATCTTCCATTCGTTGTTTCCACGGCAAGGTTGATACAAGTCAGATTCAGCAGATGCCGAACATGGGACCAATGCCAGATCTTGCAACTGCGGCAAAAAAATTAGGAATCACCGAGACTCAACTCAAGGATGCATTCAATAACACTTTGCCACCAGACTTTTCCAGTGCAGCAAAGAACTTGGGAGTCACCGAGGCGGAGCTAAAAGCCGCACTCGGGGTGAAATAGGCGATTACTTCGATTCAAGTTCGATCAGGCGCGTTTCAGGTCGGTGACCACACCACCGGCAACGCGCACGATGTCATTCGGGTTCGCACCGAAGTTGTCGTTCCACGTTCCCGCAGCAGCCCACACCTCGTCGTACTGCAACAAGTCCTGATCGACGAACACGCGCAGTTGAGTGCTGTGACCAAAGGGAGGCACGCCGCATTTGGTTTATGAAACTATTCAGTCCTTCCGTGAAGTTGATAAGGAGGGCCTCCACAACTCGTCGCCGCTACTCCTTGGGCAAGCTGGCCCGATAGACAATGTGCCTGATTCCCCACCAGCCAGGTGTATTCGGATGGTCAAAATCGAGGTCAGTCCGACGAAACATTCCAATACGCCGCATTACCGCTTCGCTTCTCGTATTGCTCTCCGTCGTGAACGAATACACCTCAGATAGACCGTGAAGTGCGTACGCCGTTCGAAGGACGCAATTGGCCGCCTCCGTCGCATACCCGTGTCCCCATGCCCACTTGGCAAGGCGCCAACCAATCTCCGCATGTGAGCCCATCGGTGTCTCGAACGCAGTCTTGTTCAGTCCTGTGTAACCGGCGAACCGACCGTCAACTTCAACTGCCCAGAGGCCGAAACCATTCTCTTCAAATCCTTGCTCGATTTGGTCGACAAATAAATCAGACTCGGTCGCCGTCAATGTGCGCGGGAAGTAACGCATCACCTCCGGGTCGGAGTTCAACTCAGCAAAAGGTACGCGATCATCGCCTTTCCATTTGCGCAACAGCAGGCGTTCTGTTCTGAGCGAATCAGTCATCCTTGGATTTTACTCAACTGTCATCGGCCAGGAGAGAGGGCGTCGTTAGGCACGTTTCAGGTCGGTGACCACGCCACCGGCAACGCGCACGATGTCATTCGGATTCGCGCCAAAGTTGTCGTTCCATGTTCCTGCAGCGGCCCACACTTCGTCGCACTGCAACAAGTCCGGGTCAACGAACACACGCAACTGTGTGCTGTGACCAAAAGGTGGAACGCCGCAGTTCGGGAAACTCAATTGCCCTCTTGCCTGCGGATTTCGTCGCGCAATGACTCCAGGTATGGCAGCGCCATTTGGTCTTTGGGTCGGTTTGGGTCGCACCTTTCTTCCAGCCTTCGAAGTCTCGGGCACTACCCGCGGGTGAGAACGTCAGGTCCATCTCGCCGAAGTCGGTGATGAGATTCAGCATGTTTGGCATGTTCGCAAGGAATCCGCCGTCGATCTTCGTAGGCACGGGATCGCCCGAGATGCGGATCATCGCGTTCATTCGTGTCAGGGCACGACCGAGGCGATCGAGGTTCGAAGGATCACGGGACGGTATGACGTCAATGTCTCTTGTTGGAAGGCTCGAACCTCTCACGATTGCCGCAAAGCCATCCAGCACGACGAAATCGACTTCTTCTTCTATAAGAATCGTGCAGATTCGCACGGGGTCGAACACGACTTACGAGCTCTTGCGTTGGCGAGCGGCCCTGGCGTTTTCCTGCATCTTCATGATGACATTGGCTGCATGGACCATGTCATGAACGCGATCCTTGGTCGTCATTCGTAATTGACGCCGAATTTGACCCACGTCGACACCGCGCCAGTCCTCGTTGGGATTTGCGGTGTGGCTCATACCCGAAGCATACGTCGCGGATGAATCAGCCGCGCTTGAGGTCGGTGACCGTTCCGCCAGCGACGCGCACGATGTCATTCGGGTTCGCACCAAAGTTGTCGTTCCAGGTTCCTGCTGCAGCCCACACTTCGTCGTATTGCAACAAGTCCGGATCGACGAACACACGCAGTTGTGTGCTGTGACCGAACGGAGGTACTCCTCCGATCGCAAAGCCGGTGGACTGGCGCACGATGTCGGCGTCGACGCGGGCGCACTTGTGGCCGCCAGCGGCAA
>RGCG01000159.1 GCA_009919275.1 Actinomycetota bacterium | reverse complement strand
CCACGTCGAAACCAGCGGCTTTTGCACTTTCTTCGCTGTGACCGGCCCACGCCACTTCGGGGTGGCAATAGATGGCCCACGGCACGCGGTCGTAGGCAACGGGCGCAACCGGTTCGCGAAGCACACGCTTCACCGCGACGATTGCCTCGGCGTAGCCGACGTGCGCAAGTTGTGGCGTGTTGATGATGTCACCGATTGCGTACACACCGGCTTCGGCGGTTTCGCAATACTCGTTGACCTCGATGAATCCGCGATCGGTGACCTTCACTGCGGTGCCCTGCAGACCGAGAAGATCGGCGAACGGACGGCGTCCGACAGACACGACGACTGCGTCGACCTCGACGCTTTCACCCTCGCCGAACGAGACGACGGTGCCACCACTGCCGTTTGGCGTGTGACCCTTCACCGAGACACCGGTCTTGATGTCGATGTTCTTCTTCTTGAAGCTCTTCACGACGACGTTGGCAAGGTCGATGTCGAGGCCGGGAAGGCTGCGACCCGAGGTCGGCGAAGGTCGACGCGAACTCGCAACCAATGGCGCCACCACCGATGACCGCGACACGCTGTGGCAACTTGTCGAGCATCAACACTTCGTCGGAGGTCATGATCGGACCACCGACTTCGAAACCGGGAATGGTTCGCGGCACCGACCCCGCGGCAAGAATCACGTTCTTACCCTGGACCTGCTGTGTGCTGCCGTCGGCCGCAGTCACCGTGACGGTTTTCCCCGCGCCGAGCGAGCCCGTGCCGAGGAGATAGGTGACCTTCTTCGACTTGGTGAGACCGGTGAGGCCTTTCACGAGACCGTCGACGATCTTTTGTTTGCGCGCCTGGGTGACGGAGAAGTCGACGCCGTTCGCGGTGGAGTTGACCCCGAAGTCGGCCGAGTGCGCGACGTGGCGCGCGACCGCCGCTGTTTCAAGGAACGCCTTGGCGGGGATGCAGCCGCGGTTCAGGCAGGTGCCACCGATGGTGTCCTTTTCTATGAGGGCCACGGACAGGCCGGCAGACGCACCATAAAAGGCCGCCGCATAGCCACCCGGACCGCCGCCGATAACCACGAGGTCGTAAAGGTCTGCCATAACGTAGCCAACCCTAACGGCTAGGGGGTTGTGGCTGCCCACTGGCGCTGCTCGCCGGCGCGCACGTAGGCCACTGTCGCCGCCGATTCCACTGCTTCGAAACGAACGGTGCAGCGTGTGGGCGCCCCGGCTCTCACCGCGGTACAACCGTCGGTGTCGGAAACGCTGGCGGGTTCCTGAACCCGACCGTTTTCATTGGCGGGTTCCTGAACCCGACCGTCGGCAAGCAGGCGCCAGCCGTCGGCCGCGCCGGAGGCGAGATCAACACCCGTCATCGTCACCGTGACCAAAGTCGCGTCGGCCCGTTGCTCGACGTCGAGCACCGAAACGGTCATGTCGCCGAGCGTCGCCTCGTCGCCAAATGCCAGAACCTCGACGGCAACCTCGTCGCTGGCGACCTGGATGAGCTTCACTCCTCCGGCGATGAGAATCGCAAGCCCGCATACAAGGGCGGTGAGTATGAGTTTCCGTGTGCTCATCGGGACAATCAGCCTACGAACCACATACCCTTTTCCGTATGCGCATCGCCATCACCGGAGCGTCGGGTCTCATCGGCACGGCGCTCACCTCCCACCTGCGCGGCAACGGTCATGAAACCGTGTCGTTCGTTCGCCGCCCCGCGGCCTCGCCCGCGGAAATTTCGTGGGACCCCGCCAACGGCAAACTGAACTCCGGCGACCTGGAGGGCATCGATGCTGTCGTCCATCTCGCGGGTGCGGGCATTGGCGACAAGCGCTGGAGCGAGTCGTACAAGCGCGAGATCCTCGAGAGTCGCACGCGCAGCACCGAATTGCTCGCCCAACGCATGACCGAAGCCGAACGGCGACCATCCGTTTTTCTCTCGGGCTCGGCGATCGGCATTTACGGCGCACGGGGCGACGAACAACTCGACGAGAACGGATCGCACGGCACCGGCTTTCTTGCCGACGTCTGCGAACGATGGGAACGAGCCACGGGTCCCGCGCAGTCGGCGGGAATTCGCACCGTTCATCTGCGCACGGGCATCGTGTTGTCGACGGAAGGTGGTGCACTGAAGAAGCAGCTGCCGCTGTTCAAGTTCGGCCTCGGAGGGCGCTTCGGCAACGGTCGGCAGTGGCAAAGCTGGATC
>RGCG01000158.1 GCA_009919275.1 Actinomycetota bacterium | reverse complement strand
CCAAGTCGCGTCGGTTGTCACCCACGGCCGAAATCTGCGTCATGCCGCGCACCGAGAACGACGATGACGCACGGGTCGTGCCCGCGTTGAAGGTCAATCCTGGCGAAAACTTCGACAGATCGGCGACGCTTTGGATGCCACGTTCCTCGATTTGCGTATCACTGAACGCCAGAATGGTGAGCGGCGCATCTTGCAGCGACTCGTTGCGCTTGCGGGCCGTGACGACGATCTCCTCGAGTGCCGAGGCACCGCCCCCCGTCTGCGCCGACGATGCGGTTGCCCAAGTCGCAAGCACCGCACCCACCGCCAACGCCACTTTTTTAACGATCTGCATTTGAATCCCCCCGTGTTGCAAAAACCGAACATAACGTACGCGCAACTTCGTCTCCATGCGCTTGCCGCATCATTATCGACGCTGCTCGCATACCGGCGGTCGACGACGCGCTCGATGGAAAATAAATAGAAAATCGCAGGCGGAAAATCATCTTTTCGCGAACCGACGAGATTTTTCGCCGCACCAAATTTGCGATTGCCGGATTTACGCGAAAACCCATTCGCGAAGCGCGAATCGGTCACGATTGACGCCCTTCCGCCCGACCCCTATCGTTGGCGTGTATGGATATTGTGGTCGAGGCCCCCACCCCCAGCGCTGCCCGCAGCCCCCAAGCACCGCCCGTCGGTGGTGGACCGTGGGTGGTGTTCTACGGCGTCGCACCCTTGATCACGGCATTGCCCATGGGGTGGTACGGCGCGGGCATCGCCGCCAGCTTCCCGTTTGCGGCCTCGATGCTGCTGTGGATTGCGATCTGCACCATTTCATGGTGGTTGTCCGATTCTTTGGCCCGATCCATGGCCCGCCTTGCGCCGCGCGCCCTCCCACCGCTCGTGTGTCTGACCGCGGGTTATTTCCTGAATTTGCTGCTCTCGAGCATGTACAACCCGGCGTTGCTGTGGTGGATGGTCGAGGTCGGCATCGTCAAGCGCAGCAGCAACATCGACTTCTACTTCGCCGTCGAACGCAACTTGCTGAGCGGCGATTATCTTCGGTGGCTCGCCGGCAACTATCTCTTCGAGGTCGTGACCGGCATCCCGCGCATCCGCTCCGCAAGCCTCGCCGTGGTCTCGCCGGTCCTCGCAGCGCCGGCCACGCCAGCCGTGACAGCCGTGACAGCCGGGCCAGCCGTGCCGGCGCCGACCCGCGCCGCGCCGCGGTTTTTCCAGCGTCTCACTCGAATCACGCCGCTCGAACCCGACGATCTGCTCGCGGTAGCGGCCGAAGATCACTACATCCAAGTGCACACCTCACGGGGCAAGGAACTCATCTACTACCGCTTCGGCGACGCGCTCGATGAGTTGGCCGCACTCGATGGCCTGAGAATCCACCGCTCGGCGTGGATCAACCGCAAGGCCATCGAGCGCATTCAGGGCGAAGGCAGAAACATGCACGTCGTGCTGAACAACGGCGAGAGCTTTCGCGTCAGCCTCTCCAACCGTGGTGCCGTGCTGAACGCCCGCAACGCCTCGCGGAGTTGATCGATCAGCTGGCGGGTTTCCGCTCGCGCATGAATCGAATCATGCTCGGTTCGCTTTTCCTGACTTCGGTTGGCGGCACTAAAAAGTCCGGCAGACGCTCGCGCACCAGCTCGTAAATTTCCGCGGGTACACTACGCGCCGAGAGTGCGCTGCCCGTGATCGCCGAGTAGAGACAATGACCGGGGCGATCGCCCATCAGCATCCACGGCTGCCACGGACGCACGTGTACCCAATGCCCGTCGTACTCGACGCTGTCGCGCTTCGGGTCGGAGAGTTCGGACCAGCGCGCGTTGTAGCTCATGCAGTCGGACACCTGAATCCGCGCCCCGCTGCTCTCGCGTCGCCAGAGCTGCGGATCGAGCGGGTTGACCGCCCAAAAATGCGTGCGCTGCTCGAGCATCAGTCGATCTCCGGCGCGGCGCCACGGCAATACGAAGGGCCGTGACGCGGGCACGCTACCGTCGGCGCGATCGTAGAAACGCTCCTCTTTCACCTGCGGAAGAATCCAGCGATTCACTGCGGGATTCGCGATGTGGAAGGGCTCGACCGCCTCGTTCAGATAAGGATTGACCCAGCGTTCGAGCACTTTGCCGGTCGCCAAATCGGTGAAAAAACCACACTCTTTTTGCAGAAGTTGGTAGCCGCCCTGCTCGGGCA
>RGCG01000157.1 GCA_009919275.1 Actinomycetota bacterium | reverse complement strand
GTAACCCGGCAGACGGATGACTTCCATGCGATCGAGAAGCGGTGCAGGAATGTTGAGGCTGTTGGCCGTGCAGACGAACATCACCTGCGAGAGATCGAGATCGACCTCGAGATAGTGGTCGTTGAAGGCGTTGTTCTGTTCGGGGTCGAGCACCTCGAGCAGGGCTGATGACGGGTCACCCCGAAAATCCATCGACATCTTGTCGATTTCATCGAGCAAAAAGAGCGGATTGGTGACCGCGGTCTTCGAGAGATTCTGCACGATCTTGCCGGGCATCGACCCGATGTAGGTACGACGATGGCCGCGAATCTCGGCCTCGTCCCGTACGCCGCCCAAGCTCATGCGCACGAACTTGCGATTGGTCGCACGCGCGATGCTCTGGCCGAGCGAGGTCTTGCCCACACCCGGCGGCCCGACGAGACAAAGAATGGGGCCCTTGATCTTGTCCACGCGCTGTTGCACGGCGAGGTATTCGAGGATACGTTCCTTGACCTTGTCGAGCCCGTAGTGGTCTTCGTCCAGCACCTCTTCGGCGCGCAACAAATCTTTGAGCACCTTGGTGCGCTTCTTCCAGGGCACTTTGACGAGCCAGTCGATGTAGTTTCGGACCACCGTGGCTTCGGCGGACATCGGCGACATCATCTTGAGCTTGTTGAGCTCGGCGGTGGCTTTGTCCTTGGCTTCTTTGGGCATGCCCGCTGCGGCAATTTTTTGCTCGAGCTCTTGCGCCTCGTTGACGCCGTCTTCCATCTCGCCGAGCTCTTTCTGAATGGCCTTCATCTGCTCATTCAGGTAGTACTCGCGCTGCGATTTCTCCATCTGCGCTTTGACGCGACCACGGATGCGCTTTTCGATCTGCAGCACATCCATCTCGCCTTCGATGGCGACCAGAATATGCTCGAGCCGCTGCCGCACATCGAGAAGAGCTTCACGTACTGCTCGAACTGCGAGACCACCGAGCGCGTCAGCACCTCGAGTTCTTTTTCTTCGTATTTGTCGACCTCGACGGCGAGCGACACTTGAGCCGTGTAAAACGGTCCGCCCAAGAGTTTTTCGACGGCGCCACGATCGACACCCTCGACCAATACTTTGACCGTGCCATCGGGCAACTTCAGCAGCTGCAAGATCGTCGCGATGGTGCCAATGCGGTACAGGTCATCCTGCTTCGGGTCGTCGACCTCGGCCTGACGCTGCGCAACCAACATGATGCGCTTGTCGCCCTTCATCGCCGACTCGAGCGCGAGGATCGATTTCTCGCGCCCGACGAACAGCGGAATCACCATGTGCGGATAGACGACCACGTCCCGCAGCGGCAGGACCGGGATGTTTTCGATGACGGCGGGGAATGATGACTCGCTCATGGACATTCAACCTCAGGAACCTGCCGTAAAGCATACGGGAGACTGACGGAGGTTGTTGGGGCGGTAACCGCCAAATCAAGCCGTGCGGTCGATTACCAGAGGCAAGGATTCCCAAACGCTGAAAACACCGGATCACGGGTGACCAGCGGCAACGCTTCGAGCGCGCTCTGCGCAGCAAGCATCCGATCGAAAGGATCGCGATGATCGGCCGGATAGCCGCCCGCCGCGAGAGCATGCCGCCAGCCGATGTCGAGTACCGTGAATCGGCTTTTCTGCAGCAGGTCGCCGACGTGAACGCCGAGATCGGGGATCAGGGGAAGCTTGCCGAGACGCTGCTTGGTGCGCATCTCCCAAATGCTCGCGGCGCTGACGAAGACCTCGTTTTCGGAACCTGCGATGACTTCGCGAGCGGTCCCGCTCAGGCGCGGGCTGTCAGTCCACCACCAAAGCAGGGTATGGGTATCCAGCAAAACCCTCATCAACCCCTGCCTTCCCAGGCGGCAAGCTCCTCCTCGGGTAAGGGGTCGAAAAACTCGTCGCCCAAGACACCGTGAATGAGGCCGGGCTTGCGAGGTTCATCGTTTGGGGCGAACGGAATGAGCTTGGCGCAAGGCTTTCCAGCCTTGGCGAGCACCACTTCCTCACCCCGCGCGACCTCATCGAGCAGCCGAGACAAGTGGGTCTTGGCTTCGTGAACATTGACGGTCTTGGTAGCCATACGCAAAGTATGACTAGCCTAGTGAACTAACTCAACGCTCGAAACTAGTCGGATTGACTAGATAGCCCCGCCCGACACCTTGCGAGCCGGCTGCTCTTCAGCCGGCGCCTCGGGCGTCTTGAAGACGATGTAGGGCTTGGA
>RGCG01000156.1 GCA_009919275.1 Actinomycetota bacterium | reverse complement strand
CGGTCGAGCCTGAACTCGTCGGGGTTTTCCCACACATCGGGATCGCGGTTCGCCGACGCGTAAAGCACGTGCACCTTCTCCTCGGGAGCGATTTCCGTTCCGGACATCGTGACCGGACACGTGGTGGTGCGGTAGAGGCCAAGCACGGGAGGATCGAAGCGCAGGCTCTCTTCCACTGCGATGTCGACGAGGCTCGGGTCTGCGACGACCTGCTCCCACAGCGATCTCTCGGCAAGAAGCCTCCACAGGAGGTTGGTGATGAGCGAGGTGGTTGTCTCGTTGCCTCCGACGAGAATCTGGGTGAGGAGTGACAGCATCTCCGCATCGGTGATGGGACGCTCGTCGTCGAGCGAAGCAGCCACGATGTCCGAAATGATGTCGCGGGGCATTTCGCCGCCCGCCCGGGCGATCACGCGACGCTTCTCGGCTTCGGCCAGCATGTACTCGGCGAGTGCCTTGCGTGCTCGCGCTTCGCGAGCCGGGTCGGTGCCGTTCATGCCCTGCAACTGCGAGTCGCTCCACTCCTTGAAGGTGTCGCGCATTTCTTCGGGCACGCCGAGCATGCGGGCAATGACCACCACCGGCAGCGGCATCGCCAAGGCGTCGTGGAGATCGCCGGTTCGCGATGGATTTGCGACCATTTCATCGACGAGTTCATCGACGAGCGCGACGATCATCGATTCGAGCGCCATCGCGGCCCGTGGCGTGAACGAAGTGTTGATGAGCCGACGGAAGCGGGTGTGTTCGGGTGGGTCGTTGAACAGGGCAATCGCCGGCTTTCGATGCGGCCCCTGTCCCCACAACGAAGAAAATGCATCGATGTTCTTCAGGGCGCCCAGCACGTCGTCGTGTTTCGTGAGACTGACAAATTCGAAACCCGCACCGGAGAATCGATGGACAGGACACGCCTCGCGCAGACGTTTGTGGGCTGCGGCTGGATCCTCGAAATCGGGTCCACTGAACGGGTTGTAGTCGACTTGGGACACTGCTTCCCCCTTTTTTCAATTCTATTCTGGAAGTGGCGTGAAACTTGACCTCAAGAACCCGGGCGACGACCACTGGCAAGAGGTCCTCCCCTGCGATGGCTCGGCTCGTTTGAAGTCATCGTTCTTTTCGCAAACCGAATCGGATCGGTTTTGTTCGGCCATCTGCGAGGAAGTGCCCTGGTCGTCCCATGATCTTGTTCTCTTCGGAAAGAGGATGACCGAGCCCCGCCTGTCGTCGTGGATCGGAGACGCCGGAGTCGCCTACACGTACTCGGGTGTACGTCGTTCGCCCGAACCGTGGACGGTCACGCTCGCGCACCTCCGCATCGAATGCGAACGGGCCACGGGAGCGAAGTTCAATTCGGTCCTCGCAAACCTCTACCGCTCGGGCCAAGACTCCATGGGTTGGCACGCCGACGACGAACCGGAACTCGGCGCCGAGCCGGTGATCGCTTCTTTGTCGTTCGGAGACGAACGGCGATTCGACTTCCGGCACCGTGTCAGTGGTGAAACGGTCAGCGTCGTCCTGCCTCATGGATCCTTGCTCGTCATGAGTGGCACCACCCAGACGCATTGGAAACACCGCATCGCGAGAACGAAGCGTAGTGTCTCCCCGCGAGTGAATCTGACGTACCGACTCGTGCTGCCGGCACGAAACGATGCGTGACATGATGGCGACATGTCCGTCGTAGAGGTCACCACACCCGCCACCGGTATCGCGCTCGTCACGCTGAACCGCCCCGACAAATTGAATGCAATGACGAGCGAGCTCGTCGAGATGCTCCACGACACGCTCGATGAACTCGCCGACGATGCCTCGGTGCGCGTAGTGGTTCTCACGGGTGCAGGTCGCGGTTTCTGCGCCGGGCTCGACCTCGGCGGTTACGGCGTGGCACCCGGACGCAAACAGCCGGGGAAGGTCGAGGCCTCTTTCGCCACGCAGAAACACATTGCATCGCTCATTCCCCACATGCGTTCAATCCCGCAGCCGATCATTGCTGCAGTCAACGGACCCGCTGCCGGCGGTGGTTTCGCGTTGGTTCTCGGCTCGGACATTCGCATCGCATCGACCGATGCCAAATTCAACGCGGCATTCATCCGCATCGGTCTCTCGGCCTGCGACATCGGTACGAGCTGGCTGCTACCTCGACTGGTTGGCGCAGCCCGCGCCCAGGAGTTGATGCTCACCGGCCGAATCTTCGATGCGTCGGAAGCCGAACGAATTGGCTTGGTG
>RGCG01000155.1 GCA_009919275.1 Actinomycetota bacterium | reverse complement strand
TTTCTGTACGTCGTGTGCGTGAACCCGGCTGCGCTGAATTCGCCTCGCTGCCAACCCTCGAGTTCGGTCGTAACGGTTGTGCCCATGTCTCCCCCTGACTACACACCTGACGTGAGGGCGCTGAGAGCGGCCTCGACGAGCAGTTCTACACCACGCCGCAACGGCGTCGGGTCGAAGTCCTGCTTCCCCATCGCGCCGTGCACGTAGCGGGCGTACACACCCTCGCTGATGACTGCAAGGCGCCACGATGAAAACGCCACGTAGTAGCCGATGTTGCCGCAGTCGCGACCCGACTTCTTCGAATACATGTCGACCATCTCGCGATAAGTCGGGAAGCCGTCGAGGCCCGACGGATCGTTCTCGCGTCGTGCTGGTGTCCCCGGATCGCTCCAATAGACGCCGAGATAACCGATGTCGGCCATGGGGTCACCGAGTGTGCACAGTTCCCAGTCGAGAACCGCAGCGATGCGACCGTTCCCGACATCGGCCAAACAGTTGCCGAGTCGATAATCACCGTGCGCGATGACGGTGCCCCGCTGCTGCGGGACGCCGGCTCTCAGGAGGCGTTCGACCTCGTCGATCTCGGGAAGTTCCCGTTGCTTCGAGTTGGCCCACTGCGTGCTCCAACGCTTGATCTGCCGTTCGACGTATGCGTCCCGCTTGGCAAGATCACCGAGGCCGACCGCATCGACGTCGACGGCGTGCAGCCGCACCATGACATCGATCAGGTCCTCGGCCAGCGAGCGGCGTGTCGCGGGCGACAGACCCGCCGCTTTGGCCTGTCCGTCAAGAACCACACCATCGACAAAGCTCATCACGTAGAACGGGGCCTCGTTCACCGAAGTGTCATTGCACATGCCGAGCGTCCGTGGAACGGGAACATCGGTCGTGCCGACGGCGGTGATGATTCGATGCTCACGTCCCATGTCATGGGCCGTGGCCAACACGTGACCCGTTGGTGGTCGGCGCAACACGACCGTCCGACCGCTGGCATCGTGCACCCGGTATGTGATGTTCGACCGCCCACCAGCGATCATCTCGAACTGAAACGGCGCGACGAGACCGTCGACGTTGTCCTCGAGCCAGCGCGACACGCGCTCTTCGTGAATCACGCGATGAGACTAGTTGTGCGATCCGCCACCGGGGTCAGCCCGGTCGGGTGATTCCAACGACGCGCTCCCACGGAACCGCGCCAACCTTCACCACGTCGCCTCGTCGAGGGGCATGGACCATCTTGCCGTTGCCGATGTAGATGGCGACGTGGCCGATTGGCGTGCGACTGAAGATGAGGTCGCCCGGTTGCACGGCCTGAATGGGAATGCGCGGACCAAGCTGGTACTGCGCTTTCGAGTAGTGCGGCAACGAGACACCAGCCTGCGCCCAGGCGTACTTGGTGAGTCCGGAGCAGTCGAACGCAACCCCCGGTGAACTGCGCGCGAACTGGTAGGGCACGCCCAATTGGCCGAGTGCAGCCTGCACCGCCACCCCCGCCTTCGATGACGGTGCCTTCACCTTGTATTTCGCTGCCTCCGCTTTGTACTTCGCGGCAAGGGATGCCGAGCGTTGCAGTGCCAATTCGTCGCGGCGGGCCCGCTCGGCGGCCAGCGCTTCGCCCAGGTCGGCCTGGGCCTTGTTCAACTTGCGTTGATAGGAGTTCGCCAGATCCTCGGCTGAGTTGAACTCGGCGGTCGCCACGTCGGCTGCGCGTTCCGCGGCCTTCTGCTTCTTTTCCAGCGCCTTGCGCTCGAGTTCCAGGTCCTCGACGAGGGCATCGACTTCGTCGGTCGAGTTCGCGCCCGAGTTCAACGCGACGGCAAGAAGGTGTTCTTTCTGCACGGTCGCGTTCAATCCACCCGGGTCGGTCAGCAGCGACGTGAGGCTGTTGCTGCGGCCACCATTCATGAAGGCCTGCTGGGCCACTTTCACGAGGTCCCGACGCATTGTCGAGAGTTCCGCCTCTTTCTGCGCCACACGAGCTTCGGAGTCGATGATCTGCTGCTTCAGGTCATCCTGCATGGCGACGGCCTCGGCATAGCGCTCGGAGGCCACGTCCATCTGCGCCTCGAGACGGTCGAGCTCATCGAGCAGTGCATTGACCTGATTCTGGATGTTCGACGACGCGTTGACCGACGCCGACATCGGTACCGCGACGCCAACGAGCGACGCACACCCGAGAACGAGTGCGATCAGTCGGGCGCGGGGGCGTTCGAACATGACCTC
>RGCG01000154.1 GCA_009919275.1 Actinomycetota bacterium | reverse complement strand
TCGCCTCTTTGTTCAGTTCGATCTTCACGCCCGCGTCGGCGAGTCGCCATTCCTGGAAGCGCACCCACTTGGCGTAGTTGCGATTCATTCGCACCTTCGACGACAACGTGATCTGCCCACCGAGTTCGGGTGCCTTCTCCCACAGCGTCACTTCGTGTCCACGCTCGGCGGCAAGACCGGCGAGTTCCATGCCCGCGGGGCCGGCGCCGATGACGAGCACGCGCTTCTTCGTCACCAGGGGCTTCAGGCCGCCCTCGGACTCGCGGCCCGACAACGGGTTGCCGGCGCATCCAAAGCCGAGGCCTTCGACGGTGCTGCGGTGAATGCAGTCGTTCAAGCCGACGCACGGGCGGATGGTGTGTGCGAGGTCGCGACGAACCTTGTTGACGAAGTTGCTGTCGGCGATGTTCGCCCGCACCATGCCCACGATGTCGGCCTGACCTTTTTCGATGATCTCGGCGGCTTTCTCGGGCGAGGTGACGCGACCCACGTAGATGACGGGCAGGTGCGTGCCCTTCTTCGCTTCGCCGCACAGGTCGGCCCAGTGGCCCTCAGGGTGCGCGCCGAGCTGGATGTACGACGGCACGCCCCAGTTGTTGCCGACGTCGAGAGAGAAATAGTCAACGGTGCCGTCGGCGGTGAACTTTTCGAGCAGGTAGCGGCAGTAGTTGACGTCGTAGCCGCCGTCGAGAAGTTCGTCGATGCACAGGCGCAGGCCGAGGGTGACGTTGCGCGGCTGGTTCGCACGAATCGAATCGACGACGTCTTTCAGGAACTTGCGCCGGCCTTCCTCGTCGCCGCCGTACTCGTCGGTGCGCTTGTTGGTCTTCGGTGAGAGGAACCACTGCAGCAGGTCGTCGTGGTTGGCGTGGAGTTCGATGACGTCGACGCCCTGTGCGATCGCGATCGCGGCGGACTCGCCGTACTCCTTGATCATCCAGGCGATTTCGTCACGGTCCATTGCGTGCGGAATCTTGAAGTCGGCATAACCGCTGGGCTCTTGGGATGGCGACAGTGGCTTGCCGCCCTGCAACACCATTTGCACCGTGCCGTAACCGCCGGCTTCGTGGATCGCATCCATCATTCGCTTCACACGATCGGGGTACAGCGGATTGCGGAAATGGCCGGGACCGTTTGCGCCGACACCCGTCGGTTCGAAGCCGAGCGGCAGCGGGTTCTTCACGAACACGGGTCCGCCGCCGACCCATTCGTTGCCGCCCTTCACGCGTGCGACGTAGTACTGCACGAACTTCTGGAACTGCTCCTCGTTGCCCATGAAGTTGCTGGCACCGGCAGAGTGCGGCGGCACCATCAGCCTGTGGGTCAGATTCATCTGGCCCACCGTGATGGGCTGGAACAGCGACACGTACTTCGACATGGACCCCTCCGCGCGTCAACGACGAAAAAACGCTAACGAAACACGCGGGGTGTCCCCGAGGCGGAGACCTGTCTGTTTTGTCGCATTTTTCGGTGTGAATTGACGCGAAAAGCGAGTCAATTCACACCGAAAACCCTTGTTAGTAGGGGAGGGTGCCGCCGTCGACGGCCCACGACGTGCCGGTGATGCCCGACGCGGCTTCGGAGGCGAGCATCACCGCGGCCGCGGCGACTTCCTCGACGGTGTTGAGACGCTTGATCGCCGACTCTTGGGCGAACATCTCGAGGAGACCTTCGTAGGTTTCGACGCCCATCATCTTCGCGCTCTCGGGACCCGTCTCGCGCACGATGTCGGTCTCGATGAGGCCCGGGAGGATCGCGTTGACGGTGATGCCGAGCGTGCCAACTTCCTTCGCCGCTGCCTTCATGAGTCCGAGCACCGCGTGCTTGGTCGCGGCGTAACCGGGGATGCCGGGCTTACCGAGCTTGCCCTCGACCGACGACGTCACGATGATGCGACCCGACTGGCGGGGGATCATGTGGTTGAGCGCCTTGCGCATGCCCCAGAACACCGAGTTGAGGTTCCAGTCCATCTCGAGTTGCCACTCTTCGTTGGTCATCATGTGCACCGGTGCGGTGTTCTGCACACCACCCGAGTTGAGGCACATGATGTCGAGCTTGCCGAACTTCTCGATCGTGAAGTCAACGATGCCATCGGCCGTCGACTGCGCACGCGCATCACCGGCATAGAAGGCGATATTCGGTCCGCCGCCCATCTCTTTCAGTGCCTGCTCGCCCTTTGCCGCGTCGCGTCCGTTGACGACGACCTTTGCGCCCTCGCGCAGGAAGGCCTCGGCCATTCCGCGGCCGATGCTGCGCGTTCCACCCGTGATTGCTGCAACTTTTCCGTCGAGCTTTCCC
>RGCG01000153.1 GCA_009919275.1 Actinomycetota bacterium | reverse complement strand
GTTGACTTCCAAAACTTTTTTCTCGATCAAGTTGCCCGAGTCGTAAACGAGTTGAGCCGGGAACACTCCTTCGAATGTTGGGGCCTTCCATACCGAGAACGATCGCGCGCCAAGCGAGTAGGCCGCCGCGACAGGAGTCTTCGTGGTGACGATTGTTCCGGTCACGTTTGCAGGTGTGAACGGCGTGACCGTGAGGCGGCCAAGGTTCTCGTTAGATGTCAACGACTTATCGGTAGCGTTTGCGCCGTAGCGAACATCTTCGGCTTCCGCGACTTTCGGGTCGGTGCCACCCATAAGGCACGGCCACTCGCGCGCGTCACCTTCGTTGGCGGTGAACAAATAATCGTTTCCACCGAGACGGGCAACTGCAACCGCGTCTGGCTGATACATACCATATGCAGGTACCGCACGTACACGACGCTCGTTGTCTCGGTCACTTGGGTCGATGCCTGTGCCTTCGGTGTTGTAGTTCTTGAAACCCAAACCAGAAATTCCGGTGATTACACCAGATTCGAGATCGACTGTCGCGATTGAGTTGTTCTCTTGCAACGTCACCCATGCCGTCTTGCTGTCTTTTGAAATCGCGATGTATTCGGGCTCAAGGTCTTGGGCAACTGATGCGCCTGGTCCGTAGACGCGACCACCCGCATAAATGATGCCGTTCAGGCGATCTTTATAACCTGAAAAATCGAGCGTCTTGGCGACGATCTTGGCTGCCTTAGTGTCAATGATCGAAACCGAACCAAGCGGATCGCTCGATTCAGTGAGCACACCACCAGTCAGGCAATAATTCTTCGGTTCGCCTTCGTTGGCCGTCAATACATATCGGCCGTTCGGGCTGAAGTGAATCGAGTCAGGCAACGCACCGACTTCGACACCCTTTGGCGCCGAGGCGAGCAACTTGCCGTCGACATCCATCATGAACACACGACCGGCTGCAGTTTTTTCTCCGACCGAAGTCGCTGCGACGACAAGACCGTTCATCGCGGCAACACTTTGAATGCCGGTGACGCCCTTGCTTGCCAAACTCACACTCTTGACCAACTTCGGTTTTTTGATGTTGCTGATGTCGACGATGTCGATCGTGTTCTTCGCACCGTTGGTGATGAAGAGACGCTTGCTCTTTGCATCCATCGCCGAAATTTCTGCACCAGCAAGGCCGGTGCCACTGTCAAAACGCGCAACAAATTTCAGATGTGTGCTGCCTGGGTCGGCCGAGACGACGGGTGGCCTTTGCGACTTGGCGGAAATTGGTGAAGCCGAAATGCTCGCTAAAAGTGGCAACACGATGAATGGGACAGTGAGTAAATATCTCGGTTTTGTCATGGCGTTAAAAATAAACTGTGCAGATGACAATTAGGTGCTCGTTCGGTTACGCGACGCTAAACACTTGGAAAATATCTGTCGCTGCGTTATTTGGTGGCAAACTTTTGCGTAATCTATAAACAGTTTTATGACCGTCATCACCGACACGAACTTCGACGAGCAAATTGCTTTTTACAGACTCAACGGATGGTTGATTACCGAACTTTTTGATGAGGGCTTTGCTGCTTCGATCAAATCATGGGTTGACGATGTTCAATCGTGGGATGATTCTGGTCAATGGCTCAATCACTATGAGGAGACCGAGCACGGTGCGCAAAAATGTCGCACCGAATATTTCACCCCGTTTCATCAGTCGTTGCGGGCATTGCTGTGCGATGGGCCGATGCTCGATATCGCCGGCAAACTGCTTGGCGAACCGGCTGTGCTCTACAAAGAAAAAATCAATTACAAATTGGCTGGTGGTGCCGGTTGGGACGCCCATCAAGACGCCCCGGCGTATCCGTTTCTCGATCAACACATTTCATGCATGGTTGCCGTCGACGATGCCAACCAGGAAAATGGTTGTCTCGAAGTTGTTTCGCGGCATCATCACGCACTGATACCAACTGATTCACGTGGCTGCATTCCCGACTCGGTCGTCGCCACGCTCGACTGGCAACCAGTGCCGTTGCGAGCGGGTCAAACTTTGTGGTTTCACTCGCGAACACCGCATCGCAGTGGCGACAACAAATCGGCGCGCAACCGTCGGGCTATGTATCCGACATATAACGCCGCGAGCGAAGGCGATCTGCGCGAACAGTATTACGCCAAGAAGCGCAACGAGTTTGCGCAACATCAAAAAGACGGCGACGCAATTAATGGTCGTGTACAAATTTCATTAATCGATGACTTTCGTGGAAAGCCGGTAAAAAAATGAGTGAGACAGCAACAATCGACGAATTCATCAACAAAATTGAGTCGCTCTATTCGCGATGGGGCACGCA
>RGCG01000152.1 GCA_009919275.1 Actinomycetota bacterium | reverse complement strand
TCGAGTGTTGCGATTGCGGACAGCCAGTCGTCTTGTGGGTCGCTGCGCCGGGCATCGAGAAGTGGCGCGAAGTAGTCGACGAGTTCGCGCATCGCGCGCTTGCCCGCATCTTGGTTGGTGGGGTGCCAGCGCCATCCACGTTGCATGCGCAGGTATCGCTCGGCAAACTGCGGGAGATCGGTGTCGGGAATTCCGATGGTGCGACCGAGAAGAACCAACGGGTACGGAGCCACGAAGTCTGCGACAAGGTCGGCAACACGGTCGGCCGAACCGTTCTTCGTCATCGCACCGATGAGTTCCTCGGCGGCGGTCCCGGCGTTGGTGTCGATGCCCTTGGCTTGGGCGGTGAGCACGGGGACCTGGTTGCGAAGATCGCGCCCGAAATCATTGAGGTGGTAATGCCAACGCTTCGAGCGAATCGCGAAATTCGCCGTATCGGCGAGAATCGAGGTGGCGTCGTTGTAGTGCGTGACCCAAAAACAGTTTCCCGGCCAGTCGCGCCAGGCCGGTCCGTATGCGCGGAGCTTCGCGAGGAGTGAATAGGGGTCGTCGAGGTAATCCTGCGTGCGCATCTGCCCCGGTTTGACCGGAGGTGGCGCACCAACCCGTTCGCGTTGGAAAACTTCGTAACTGCGGTACCCGGCCTCGTCGTCGCCGCGTTCGCTGGCGAGGGTGTCGTTCTCGTTGTCCGAGCTGTAGGTCATCTCACGCCTTTTCGAACTCGAGCCAGAGTTCGTTGATGGCTCCGAGACCGATGGGCGCAAGTGACACACCGTCGATGTCCTTCGGCATGCGCTCTTCGACGATGCGCACGTTCTTTACGCGCTTCGACATGATGTTCGATCCGATTGATGCCTCTTGGTGCGAGATCCATGCGCCGGGGCACAGGTGCGGCCCGACGCCGAACGCCATGTGGTTGCACTTGCCTTCCTTGCGATAGCCGGCGCGGACGATTTTCTCCGTGTAGAGGTCGTTGCGGAAGATGTCGAACTTTTCGGGCTCGGAGAACACGCGTGGGTCGTGGTTCGCCGCCCAGTCGACCATGTGCATCAGTGACCCGGCCGGAATCTTGATGCCGTGCATCTCGACGTCGAAAGTGTTGTGGCGCGGTTGACCGCCGATCGAAGAGGAGTGACGTAGCGTTTCGTGGAATGCTGCGTCCCACAACGTGTCATCGGCCAAAACTGCGGCCATCTGGTCGGGATGTTGCAAGAGCAGATACCACATGTTGAGGATTGCGCCACGGGTTGTTTCGCCGCCGCCACCCACGATCAGAGCGATGTTCGACGTGATCTCTTCGGTCGACAAGTAGTCGCCGTCAATGACGGTTTGGCACAACTCGGAGATGATGTCGGGCGCAACCTGATTGCCGTTGTCGTCGAGCAGGTACTGCGGTGCCGTGCGGCGCTGCTCGACGATTTCCTCGACAAAGTCCTCGAGGTCTTGTCGGGCCATCAGGCCCTTTTGCTCGAAGTCGCGGCCACCGATGCCGCCCATCATGTTCTTGTACCAATAGAAGAACCGGTCCTGGGACTCGTCGGGAAAGCCAAGCACCTGACACACGACGCGGATCGGGAATTCGTTCGCGAAGGCGCGACCAAGCTCGATGACGTACTTGCCGGTTGCCGGGTCGTATTCGGACATTCCCGACGTCGGATCGAACCAGGTGTCGATCATGTCGTTTGCCATCTTGCAGATTGCGCCGAAACGCTTCGTCAGCGCACTGCCGACGAGATG
Source organism: Actinomycetota bacterium (assembly GCA_009919275.1). Classification (GTDB taxonomy): domain Bacteria; phylum Actinomycetota; class Acidimicrobiia; order Acidimicrobiales; family Ilumatobacteraceae; genus F1-20-MAGs119. The sequence continues at coordinate 574 of RGCG01000152.1, read as the reverse complement.
ACGTCCGTACAGGTTGCGACGGCGACTGTGCTCGATACCGCTCAGTTCGAGTTGCGTGTTGCCGAGGACATGGTTCGAGCTGCCTTTCGGAATGGTGTTGAACCCGAGGCCGTCAAAGTACGCGTCGTTGATGTCGGCGTAGCGGGTGACGAAGTAGCAGTTGTTCAGCTTGTCGTGGAAGACCGGATAGTGGTCCTGCATGATGTGGTAATAGGGATAGGGGTTGCGCTGGAATTCGCGTGAACCAAAGATGCGCGGGTCGATCAGCGGCACGCCGTTCTCGTCTCGACCCATGTCGCATGCGGTGCCCAGGGGCATCAGTGGAAATTCAATTTGCTCGGTCGATGCACGATCGGCATCAATCTCGAAAGCCTCGCCCACGATGCGTTTCAGGTTTTCGGTCAACGACATGTGTCCCCCCGGTTCGTCGGTTGCCAGACACCACTATATGGGTTCGGAAATTCGGCCATCCGGGTCGGGCTATCTTCGGCGACATGAGCACATCACTGAAGGGGCGTCGCGCTCTTGTCACCGGAGCAGCGGCAGGTCTTGGCAAGGCGTACGCGATTGCACT
>RGCG01000151.1 GCA_009919275.1 Actinomycetota bacterium | reverse complement strand
GGCATCGTCGTGCGCGGCACGGTCTCGGCCCGCTACCACGACACCTGCCGGCGTTGCCTGAAGGATCTGACCGACCGCACGGCCGTTGAGATCGGCGAGATCTACCAGCGCGAGATCACCGACCCCGATGCGTACCCCCTCGAGGGCGAGCAGTTGAACCTCGCGCCGCTCGTTCGCGAACACCTTCTCCTCGCGCTTCCCGATGCTCCGCTCTGTCGCGCCGATTGCCCGGGCTTGTGTCCCGTGTGCGGAGCCGACAGGTCCAATCCCGCCGAGGCTGATTGTGGATGCTCGGTGGCCGCCGCCGACCCGCGCTGGGAGGCTCTCGAGGCTCTGCGCGAGCGCTTCGAGGACAGGTAGCCGAAAGTTCCCGGCACGCCGATAACCTCTCGGGGCTGAGAAACACGTCCAACGGAGACCATCGTGGCTGTACCCAAGAAAAAGAAGTCGAAGGCGAAGACCCACAGCCGCAAGTCCGCGAACATGCGTGTTGCGTTGCCGTCGCGCAGTGTGTGCCCCCGGTGCGGAGCAGCGAAGAAGCCGCACGTGGTGTGCGGCGGTTGCGGTTGGTACAAGGGTCGTACCGCCGTCGAAGTCGCCTAATCTCGTTTCGTGGTTCTCCCAGTAGCCGTTGACGCCCTCGGGGGCGACAAGGCACCCGACGAAATTCTGCAAGGCGTCCTCGACGCGGTTGCTGCAGGAATTCCCTGCGCCGTCGTCGGGCCCGAAAACCTCGCGTCCCTCACGTCGATCGACATCTCCGCTCTACAGCTCATCCCGGCGAGCGAAGTCATCGCCATGGACGAAGACCCAGCGGGTGGGGTTCGTCGCAAGAAGGATTCGACTCTCGTTCGTGCTGCCGAAGCCGTGAGAGACGGCAAGGCCTCGGCGATGATCTCTGCGGGAAACACCGGCGCCACGATGGCATCGGCACTTCTGCGCATGGGTCGCGTCAAAGGTGTCAACCGACCGGCGATTGCCACGCCAATTCCGGTTCCGGGACACACTCCGACCGTGCTGCTCGATGCGGGTGCGAACGCCGAGGTCCAGCCCGACTGGTTGGTGCAGTTCGGCGTCATGGGTTCCATCTACGCTGCCCGCCGATTCGGCATCAACAATCCGCGCGTCGGTCTCTTGTCGATCGGCGAAGAGCCCGGCAAGGGCGACACGCTGCGGAAAGAAGCGTACGAGCTGCTATCCGTCGCACCGGGAATCAACTTCATCGGCAATGTCGAAGGTCGCGACATCATGACCCCCGACGTCGATGTGGTCGTCACCGATGGTTTCACGGGCAACGTCGTCTTGAAGACTCTCGAAGGAAGCCTGAAAACGGTTGTGAAGGCCCTGTTTGCCGCGTTTGGGTCGAGCCCCGACCTCAAGGTGCACGCAGACGCACTTCTTCCGTCGCTCTTGCCTCTGTATGAATCGCTCGACCCCGACACCTACGGAGGAGCAATCCTTCTCGGGGTCGACGGTGTCTGCATCATCTCGCACGGGTCTTCGTCGTCACGCGCAATGTTGAATGGCATCAAAGTGGCGCGGGAAATGGTCGATTCCGGCATGGTCGAGGCGATTCGATCCGCAATCGGTCTAATCTCGACTCCGTCCGAAGCCCTTGGCGACGGACATTGACACCCACCAAAGGGAGACACACATGGCAGCAATCGACAGAGCCGGAATCTTTGCGATCGTCCGCGATCAACTGTCCGAGATTCTGGAAATCGATCCTGGTGCAATCTCCGAAGGTCAGTCCTTTGTCGACGACCTCGACGCCGACTCGCTGGCACTCATCGAGCTCGTCGAGGCCCTCGAGGAAGAACTCGCCGACATTGTCGCCGACTTCCGCATCGAGGACGAAGACCTCCAGGACCTGAAGACGGTTCGTGACGCCGTCGACTATGTCTATGGACGCGTCTCAGCCGGATCCTGAGGCACTCGCTCGCCTGGTGACGGGCTTCGACCACGAGTTCCTCGATCCATCGCTTCTCGTTCGCGCTCTCCAGCACCGCTCGTGGCAGGCCGAACACGACGCGCCCGACTCCAACGAGCGTCTCGAGTTCCTTGGTGATGCGGTCCTCGGTTGGGTTGTGGCCGACATCGCCTACAAGACGTTCACCGACCTTCCCGAGGGTCGACTGACCGACCTGCGCAAAAGTGTGGTCAACGCAAAGGCCCTCGCATCGCTCGCCCGACAGGTCGGCGTCGGTCCGGCGCTGCTCCTCGGTCGAGGCGAAGACGCGGCCGGAGGTCGCACCAAGACGTCAATCTTGTCCGATGCGTTCGAAGCGGTGATCGGTGCGATTTATCTCGATGCCGGGCCTTCCGTGGCGTACGAAAAG
>RGCG01000016.1 GCA_009919275.1 Actinomycetota bacterium | reverse complement strand
CGGCATGACGTCGTAAGACGGCAGCCGATGAACACGGCATGACGTCGTAAGACGGCAGCCGATGAACACGGCATGACGTCATAAGACGGCAGCCGATGAACACGGCATGACGTCGTAAGACGTCAGCTTGAAGCGAGGGTGTGCATTGCGGTGATGCCGGCGAGGAAGGCCTCGCGGCCGGCTGCATCGAGGACTCCGTATGCCGGTGCCACCATTTCGTCGGTCAGCTTCTCGGCGACGTCCCATTGGGCACGCTGAGCGTCGGTGACCTTGGCGACGTCGTCTTCTGACCAGCCGAACATCTTTGCGTCGTTCGGGCGCTTGATGAAGTGGGCAACCTTTGAAGTGAGCCCCGCAGCACGAATGGCTGCCAAGTGAGCGCTGCCGCGGAACTCGCGCAAGACGGTGGCCAGCTGCATGGCGCGACCGGGTGTATCGGAGACAAGGGGGTCGCACTTCATTGCTGCGTAGAGACCGAGGCCGTCGGGATCGGTGGCTGCATTGACCGCGTCGGCAGCCGCCACGAATGCCGCAAGATTCGGAATCGATGCGAACTTTGAGCGGCCGAATTCGGCGCTGCACTCGAGGTGCGCGCGACCCGCGGTGCGCGGCGCGCACTTCGACTTCGCCGATTCCCACGCACCACCGATGACCGCGGGGTTGAAATAACCGAAGTTCGCCGCGAGTGCCGCACCGTCGCAGTCGCCCAAGGCACCACCACGGCCGATGACGTAGAACTCCATGCCGTTCAATCCCAACTTCTCCCCAACGGCGCGCGTCTCCGCGGTGAAATAGAACCGGTAACCCGTGTCGCCAACAAGTGGACATGCCGCGGCGAGAAACTTCGAGAGTGATGCGTCAATGGTCATACCACCGAGATTAGTTCGCCTTTTTTGACTCGGTGTCGGGCAGACTTGGCGCGTGACCCTCCAGAACCTGCTCGGCCTCGTTGCGTCGACGCTTTCCATGCTGTTCATCTGGCCGCAGGTGTTTCGTGTTTACCGCAACAACACCGTCGAGGGACTCGCCCCCCTCGGCGCTTTGCAGGGCATGTCCGGGTCCATTCTCTGGGCCATTTACGGCCTGGCGCAGACCGACATTCCCCTGTTTGGCTCGAATCTCCTTCTTTCGGTCGCCATCGCCCTTCTCGGCATCGCCATGACGCGCCACGGCGTTCTCTCCCGGTCGGTGCTCTCGACTGCGATCACAGTCGTTGTCGGTGTGGGTTTCGTGGCCGCCTCCGTCTCGACATCTCTCGTCGGGGTTCTTGCCTTTGTCATCGGTGCACTTTCTGTACTGCCGCAAACGATCAAGGTGCTTCGCGATCCCGACCTGAACGGCGTTTCGGTTTCCAGCAACTCCCTCCTTTTCGTGACGGCATGTGCGTGGATGTCGTACGGCCTCACCATCGGCGACACGCTCGTCTGGCTACCGAACGTTCTCGTCATCCCGTGCTCGGCACTCATCGTCGTGAAGGCGCGCGCTTCGCAGCAGCGTTCGGCACACGTTCCCGTTCATGTCGCCTGACGCAGACAACCTCGAAGCGGAGTACTCGCCGAGTTCGGTCGCCAAACATCCTGCACCCTGGTACATCGATGAATATGCGCGACGCAGCGACGCCACCGTTACCGCACTCGGCGACAGGATTTCGCGCGAGGCCTACGGCCCCGGCAGCGACGAATATGTGGTGCTGGCCCGATCCGCCGCCACGGCTCCGTTGCTCGTCTTTATCCACGGTGGCTACTGGAAGGCTCTGTCAGCCGACGAGTGTTCGATGTGGGCAGCCGATGCACTCGATGCCGGGTTCTCGTTCGCGAGCGTGAACTACACCCTCGCCCCGACGGCCACCCTCGAGCGAATCGTCACCCAATGCCGCGCTGCGATGGACTGGTTGTTCGACGCGTCGGGGCTCACGCCCGCGCGCGTGGTCGTGGCCGGCTCGTCGGCCGGCGGACACCTCGCCGCGATGTCGACCACGGCCAACCCCCAACCGACACGTTGTTTTGCTGCGGTGCTTTTGAGTGGCGTCTTCGACCTGCGACCAATTGTCGCAACCAGCGTCAACGAGCCGCTGGGCCTCACGATTCCCGATGCAGTGCGGTTGAGTCCGGCACATACGCGGATCACCCCGATCCCCGTCGTTCGCGCCTTCGTCGGCGAGGAAGAAACCGCGACCTTCAAGTCCCAGAGCAGCACCTACGTCGACAAACTCCGAGCGGCGGGTGTCGATGCAACGTACCGGGTCGTGGCGGGCCGCGATCACTTCGATCTGATTTACGATCTGCTGACGCCGGGGACGGACCTCGGAGACACAACCATCGGATTGTTGCGGGGCTAACGATTCATGACCACACTCGACGACTTCACCCGGCGCGCGGCCCATCTCGATGCTGCAAATCCGGTGGCATCCGCCCGCCACCAGTTCGACCTGCCGGAAGGTGAGGTGTACTTCCTCGGCAACTCCCTTGGCCCCCTCACCCATGCGGCACGGGCAGCGGTGACGCGTGTCCTTGACGATGAATGGCGCAACGGGCTTGTACGCACGTGGCACGACGGCGACTGGCTCGATCTCGCGGCCTCGACCGGCGACCTCGTCGGACGGGTCATTGGTGCGCCGGCGGGCTCGGTCGTCGCGGGCGACTCGACATCGGTTGCCCTGTTCAAGGTGCTCGCGGCAGCGGCACGAATCAACCAGTCGCCGGGGAGACGGGTGCTCCTGTGCGACTCGCGCAACTTCCCGACCGACAGGTACGTGGCACGAAGCGTTGCCGAGCTTCACGGCCTCGACTTCGTTGAGGCAGAGGTCACCGACATGCCCGCGCGTTTCGCCGACGACATCGCGGTGATGACCGCGTCGATGATCGACTACCGCTCGGCCGACCTCCACGACGTTCGTGCGATCACCGCGGCAGCGCACGAGCACTGCATCATCACGGTATGGGACCTGGCACACGCGGCCGGTGCCGTGAAATGCGATGTGCTCGCCAACGACATCGACTTTGCCGTCGGCTGTGGGTACAAATACCTGAACGGTGGGCCCGGTGCGCCTGCCTACATGTATGCGGCGCCACGCATCATTGGTTCGGTCCACCAACCGATACCGGGATGGTTCGGCCATGCCGAGCCGTTCGGCTTCGAAGACACCTACCGACCGGCGGCGGGCATCACCAGATTCTCGAGCGGCACGACTCATGTGTTGTCGATGAAGGCAATGCACGCGGCACTCGGCGTCATCAACATGTACCCGATCGACGACCTTCGCACGACATGCATTGGTCTCGGTGACTTCTTCATTGAGGGATTCGACACGTTCCTCGGCGGGGGCAACTTCTCCCTCGGCTCACGCCGCGAAGGGTCACAACGTGGCGGCCACATCGCTCTTCTTCACCCCGATGCCGAGCGAATGTCGAAAGAGCTCATCGCGCGGGGCCTCATCGTCGACTTCCGCCCACCGAACGTCATTCGCGTCGCGTTCAGCCCCCTCTTCCTGCGCTATGCCGACGTGGCTCGTCTGGTTGGCGAACTCACCGTCTTGAAATAGGGGGTCGCCGGCACCACTACTGTGGGCACATGGCAACGATCCTCGCGCACATCACCGTCAAGCCCGGCAAGGAACGAGAGTTCGAAGACCTTGCCGAACGTCTCGTGAAGGCCACCCACGACAACGAAAAGCGCGTGATCCGTTACGAGTATTGGCGCGGCGCAGAGCCCAACACCTACTACGGACTGCTCGCATTCGAGGACTACAACGCATTCCTCGAACACCAGACCTCCGACCACCACGAAACCGACGCCAAGAAAATGACGGGCATCTTCACCGGCTTCAAACTCGAGTGGCTCGACCCCATCACCACCGCGAGCCCACTGCCGTCGACGAACATGCAGCCGCTCATCGACGGCGCGTCCGACCTGTGGAAGGCCTACCACGAGCGGATGCCCGCTCAGGTCGCCGCGTGGTGGCTGGGAATGCGCAAATAGTGCAAATACTCGGCACACTTGTGCCGTGACCGTCTCGCAGATCTTCGACCCCAGCCGCTGGACACAGGTGGCGGGTTTCGACTTCACCGACATCACCTACCACCGCGCCAAGGAACACGGCACGGTCCGTATTGCCTTCAACCGACCCGAAGTGCGCAACGCATTCCGGCCGCACACCGTCGACGAGCTCTTCACGGCACTCGACCACGCCCGCCAGACGAGCGACGTCGGCTGCGTCATCCTCACGGGCAACGGCCCGTCACCCAAGGATGGTGGCTGGGCATTCTGCAGCGGCGGTGACCAGCGAATTCGCGGGCGAGCCGGATACCAATACGCCGACGGCGATTCGCTCGCGGCCAGCGACCCCGCCCGAACCGGACGGCTTCACATTCTCGAAGTCCAACGCCTCATTCGTTTCATGCCAAAGGTGGTCATCTGCGTCGTACCGGGATGGGCTGCCGGCGGTGGTCACAGCCTCCACGTGGTGGCCGATCTCACCATCGCCTCACGACAACACGCACGTTTCAAACAGACCGACGCCGACGTCGCCAGCTTCGATGGCGGATACGGCTCGGCGTATCTCGCCCGTCAGGTCGGCCAGAAGTTTGCACGCGAGATTTTCTTCCTCGGTCGCGAGTACTCGGCCGACGATGCACACCGCATGGGCATGGTCAATGCGGTCGTCGACCATGACGAACTCGAGGCAACCGCCCTGCAATGGGCCAAAGAGGTCAACGGCAAGAGCCCGACCGCACAGCGCATGCTGAAGTTCTCGTTCAATCTGATCGACGATGGTCTCGTCGGACAGCAGGTGTTCGCAGGCGAGGCGACGCGGCTCGCCTACATGACCGACGAAGCCGCCGAGGGGCGCAACTCGTTCCTCGAGAAGCGCGATCCCGACTGGTCGGCGTTCCCCTGGTACTACTAAACATCCGTCCGGCATCGGGGGCCGATGACCCCGCGTTCGATGCCTTCCGTCTGCGCGAACGGCAGCTGAATACACGCCTGCACCGCCGCGGAGAGCGCACCGATGCGAAGTTCGTGGCCGAGGGTGACCTTGTCGTGATGCGCGCACTCGAGGTGGGTCTCGTGCCCGAACTCATCATTTGTGACGAGTCGGCACTGCCCACCCTTGAGGGAATCGGTGACCGACTCTCGACGGCCCTCGTCGTCACCGCCAACGAAGCCACCCGCAAGGCGGCAACCGGCCTCGGCGTCGCCCTTCCCATCGTCGCGCTGTTCCCGAAGCCGACGATGGTCGACCACGCCGAACTCATTTCCCGCAATGACCGCATCGTCGTTCTCAGCCAGGTCGACAATCCCACCAACGTCGGTGCGATTGTGCGCAGTGCTGCGGCATTCGGCTTCACCGGTCTTGTGCTCGACGGTGAATCCTCCGACCCGTTTGCCCGCCGTGCGTTGCGGGTGGCGATGGGAACCACTTTCCAGCTCGACATCGCCCGCACGAGTGACGCCGAGGAACTCTTCACCGCCTTGCATCGAGTCGGTTTCGAGTCGTATGCGATGACGCCCTCGGCCGATGCCGTCGATCTCCCGGGACTACGGGCCGGTCGACGCGTCGCACTGGTGCTCGGTTCGGAGCGAGACGGTCTGTCTGACGACTGGATGAGGCTTGCGACGCACCGCGTACGCATCCCGATGGCTGCAGGTGTCGATTCGCTGAATGTCGCGGCGGCGGCTGCCGTGGCGTGTTACGGCTTGACGAGTCGCAACGGCTGATCATTGCGCAGGTGCTCGGCCGCCTTCACGAAGTAGTCGGTCATCTGTGCACGAACGTCATCGTCGGTGACGAGTTCGTTCACTGCACTCAACATGCACACCAACCAATGGTCGCGTTCCAGCGCTCCGATGACATAGGGGTTGTGGCGGGCACGGAGCATCGGATGGCCGCGTTCCTCGCTGTAGGCGTGCGGTCCACCCCAGTACTGCGCGAGAAACATCGCCAGCCGTCGCGAGGCCGCCGGCAAATCATCAGGGTCGGGATACAGCGGCAGCAGTACCGCGTCGTCGCGCACGCGGTCGTAGAACCTGTCGGCCAGAGCGACGAAGAAATCCATCCCACCGACGACGTCGTAGACGGTGCGATCGTCGGTGCTCATTTCGCTACGAGAACTCCGGGTCGACCCAGCCGGGGAAGATCTCGGGCAGGCCGTCGCTCACCTTGTCGGGAAAACGTGCGGGACGCTTCTCGAGAAAGCTCTCGACGCCTTCCTTCGCGTCGGCTGTGCGACCGCGTGACTGAATGCCCCGGCTGTCGACACGGTGTGCTTCCATCGGGTGATCGGCGCCGAGCATGCGCCACATCATCTGCCGAGAGAGCGCAACGGACACGGGCGCGGTGTTGTCGGCTATCTCGCGAGCGATCGCGATGGCGGCAGGCATCAGGTCCTCGGGTTCGTGCACGCTGCGTACCAGACCGCCGGCCAGCGCCTCGTCGGCGGTCAGGAGGCGCCCGGTGTACACCCACTCGGCTGCCTGCGAGATTCCGACCAAACGAGGCAGGAACCACGATGAGCAGGCCTCGGGAACGATGCCACGCTTGGCGAAGACGAAACCGATCTTTGCCTTGGTGCTCGCGAGGCGAATGTCCATCGGCAGGGTCATCGTGATGCCCACGCCCACCGCCGCGCCGTTGATGGCTGCGATGACCGGCTTCTTGCAGTCGAAGACCCGTAGCGAGACCAATCCACCACCGTCGCGAACGACTCCGCCACGTGGCGCTTCGTCGCTTCCCCCCTTGGCAAAGGTGCTGCCACCCGACGAAAGGTCGGCCCCGGCGCAAAACGCACGGCCGCTGCCCGTCACGATGACGACCCGTATCTCGTCGTTCGCATCGACTTCGTCGAACGCCGCTCGCAGGTCGCGAGCCATCTGGTTGGTGAACGAGTTCATTGCATCGGGGCGGTTCAGCGTGATCGTGGCAATGCCATCGGCGACGTCGAACAGGATGTCGGAATAAGCCATGCGATTTTCTACCCCAAACGATCAGACGTCGAGGAAGCGGCTGGCGGCGATTCCCGAGCCGATGGCGCCGGCCAGCGCGCCGATGGCGAGCAGCAGGATCATCACGCCCGAGACGTAGCCCGACGGGACGACGAGCGAACTCACACCCGTGCCCGGCTTGAAGCCGGCCACGCCGCTTTCCCACGCGCGGTTGAGCCCCCAGAGTCCGCCGCACGACAGCACGCCACCGATGAGGCCGTGCAACAGTCCCTCGAGCATGAAGGGAATGCGGATGAACCAGTTGGTCGCACCGACCAGTTTCATCACCTCGATCTCGCGCCGGCGAGCGAACATCGCGGTGCGGATGGTGTTCCAAATGAGCGTCACCGCAACGGCGAGGAGCACCAACGACATCACGATTGTGACGGTGCGCACGAATCCCGACAACGTGGAGATGACCTCGAATTCGTCTTCGGCGAGGCTGACACCCTGGACCTTGGGAAGAATGCGGTACTGGTCGGCGAGGCTGCGCAACAGCGCCGAATCGTCGGTGAGCGAGACGATTTTGAACTGAGTCGGAATGGTTTCGGGAGTGAGGAGCGACAGCATCGTCGGATCGCCCGCAAACAACTGCTGGGCCTCGGCGTAACTGGCCGGCTTGTCGAGGTACGACAACTTGTTCACGTCGATGACGTTGGGTTGCGAACGGATGACACCGTCGACGTAGGCGACGTTCTCGGTGGTCGCATCGGGGGTCATGAACACGATCAGCTGGACGTCGCCCTTCCAGCGCACGAGAAGGTTGTCGAAGCCCCGCTGAACGAGGAAGGTGACACCAACGAGCAGTAGCGAGACGGCGGACGTGAGAACCGCGGCAGCGGTGAGCGTGAGATTGCGCCGGAAACTGGCCCATGTTTCACGGAAGGCGTAGGCGATGCGCGACAGCATTACTCGTACACTCCGCGTTCCTGGTCGCGTACCAGAACGCCGCGGTCGAGCTGGATGACCCGCTTGCGCATGAGGTTGACGATGCGGTGGTCGTGGGTTGCCATCACCACGGTGGTTCCACTTCGGTTGATGGCCTCGAGAAGCTGCATGATGCCCTCGCCCGTGGCGGGGTCGAGGTTTCCCGTGGGCTCGTCGGCCAACATGATGAGCGGCCTGTTGACGAAAGCGCGGGCGATCGACACTCGCTGCTGTTCGCCTCCTGACAACTGGTCGGGGAACCGGTCAGCCTTGTCGGCAAGACCGACCAGGTCGAGCACGGCCGGAACCTGCTGGTTGATGACGTGGCGCGGCTTGCCGATCACCTCGAGGGCGAAGGCGACGTTCTCGAACACGGTCTTGTTGGACAGCAATTTGTAGTCCTGAAAGACGTTGCCCATGCTGCGGCGCAAGTACGGAACACGCGAGTCGGGCATTTCGTTCACGTTCTTGCCCGAGATCCACACATCGCCTCGTTCGGGTCGCTCTTGGCGGCTCATGAGACGAAGCAACGTTGACTTACCCGAGCCCGACGGGCCGACGAGGAACACGAAGTCGCCCTTCGCGATATCGAAGCTCACGTCGCGTACGGCCACGGTGTCGGCGCCGTACACCTTTGTCACGTTGTCGAGACGGATCATGACGCTACGAACCTACCAGTGGATGTCCGCTACGCCCCCGAGTTGTCGGTCGCACGGCGAAAACGCAGGAATCCCACCATGAAATCGTCGATATCGCCGTCGAGAACGGCCGAAACGTTGCCGTCTTCAACCTCCGTGCGAAGATCCTTCACCATTTGGTAGGGCTGCATCACGTACGAACGGATCTGACTCCCCCAACCAACTTGGGCCGGCTTTCCCGCGATGCGATCACGTTCAGCCGCGTGCTCTTCTTCGATACGCGCAGCGATCATCGCCTTCAACCTGTTCATTGCCTTCTCGCGGTTCTGCAACTGACTGCGTTCTTCCTGCGACGATGCAACGAGACCGGTGGGTTCGTGAATGAGCCGCACTGCCGACGAGGTTTTGTTGACGTGCTGTCCACCTGCACCGGACGCGCGGAACACTTCCATGCGAATTTCCGATTCATTGACGTCGACATTCGGCGCATCCATGACCGGCCACACCTGAACCGAAGCGAAGCTCGTCTGGCGACGTCCCTGGTTGTCGAATGGGCTGATGCGCACGAGCCGATGGGTGCCACGCTCCGACGTCATGAGTCCGTACGCATAACGGCCGTGAATCGTGAACTCGGCCGACAATATGCCCGCCTCGGTACCCTCCGAGACGTCGTCGACTTCAACGCTGAAACCGCGACGCTCGGCCCAACGTGTGTACATGCGCAGGAGTATCTCGGACCAGTCCTGGGCGTCGACACCGCCGTCCTTCGCGTTGATCTGCACTATGCAGTCGACTTCATCGTGTTCGCCTGTGAAGAGACTGCGCATTTCCAGGGTGTCGAGCTGGCGCGAGGCCTTGGTGATGCCCTCGTCGATCTCGGGCTCTTGTGATGCGTCGTCCACCTCGCGGGCCAGCTCGTGGAGCACCTCGATGTCGTCGATTGCCGAGGCGAGACCGTCGAATTCGTCGATGTCACCCTTCACGTTGGAGTACTCGGTGTTGATGCGCTTGGCGAGTTCTTGGTCGTCCCACAGGTCGGGACGCGCGACTTCCAACTCGAGTTCGGACAGGCGCGAGCGACTGGTGTCGATCTTCAGGTACGTGCGCGCATCATCGAGCCGCTCACGGAGGCGTTTGATGGCGTCGCTGAAGTCGCGCATGGGAACGAATTCGGTTGGTCAGGCCGCGCCGCGGCCGTGACACATTTTGAACTTCTTGCCCGAGCCGCACGGACACGGCGCGTTGCGCGGGGTCTTGTCGAACTCACTCTTCACAACAGGCGTGTTCGACGGCGCGGTGGTTGGCGCGGCAACTTCGTCGGGCAATTCACCATCGGCCACCGCTGCGGCAGCGGCTGCACGGAAGCCGTCGGTATCGACGTTGTCGGACGACGTTTGTTGGACGTTTTGAACCTCGGCTGCATCGTCGGTGACAACCTGAACGTGCATGACGTACCGCACGAAATCTTGCGCAATACCTTTCATGAGGGCCCCGAACATGTCGTAGCCCTCGCGCTGCCATTCGGTGAGCGGGTCTTTCTGACCCATCGCGCGGAGGTTGATTCCTTCTTGGAGGTAATCCATTTCCTCGAGATGTTCGCGCCAACGCTGGTCGATGATGCGCAACATGACCTGGCGTTCGATTTCGCGCATCACCGACTCGCCGAGTTCGGCCTCGCGCTTTGAGTAGAACGCGGCGGCGTCGGCCATGACGATGTCGTACATGCCGTCGGTGCCATCAGCGTTCTCAATCTGGGCGACGGCGACCCCGGTCGGCCAGTAAGTGGCAAGTTCACGCACGAGACCATCGAGGTCCCATTCGTCGTCAGCCTCGGAGAGGCAGTACGTCTCGATGAGACCGTCGACGGCTTCGGACAGGTACTCCATCGCGGCGGCACGCAGGTCGAGTCCCTCGAGAATCTGGTCACGGCGCTGGTAGATGACCTTGCGCTGCTCGTTCATCACCTCGTCGTACTTGAGGACGTTCTTGCGAATTTCACCGTTGCGCTGTTCGACGGTGGTCTGTGCGCGTTCGATGGCCTTGGTGACCATCTTCGCCTCGATTGCTTCGTCGTCGGGCATGGCGCGCCCCATCACCCAGCTGAGGGCACCGGTGGCAAAGAGGCGCATGAGTTCGTCGTCGAGCGAGAGGTAAAACCGAGACTCCCCCGGATCTCCCTGACGGCCCGCACGACCCCGCAACTGGTTGTCGATGCGGCGGCTTTCGTGCCGTTCGGTGCCAAGAACGTAGAGACCGCCAAGTTTGCGCACCTCGTCGCCTTCTGCGGTGCACGATTCCTTGAACTCGGCGAGGAGCTGGGCATAGCGAGCCTGGGCGCGTTCGCGCTGTTGTCGGTAGTCCTCGGGCATTTGGTCGAGGGGCATGGGGAGTGCGAATTCATCGGCGAGTGTTTCGGCCGAGAACCCTTCGGACAACACGGCCTGGCGCGCGAGTCCCTCGGGGTTGCCACCAAGGAGAATGTCGACACCGCGGCCTGCCATGTTGGTGGCGACGGTGACGGCATGCAGGCGGCCGGCCTGGGTGACGATCAGCGCTTCTCGGGTGTGCTGCTTGGCGTTGAGCACCTCGTGGGGGATGCCGCGTTTGTTCAACTGACGCGAGAGATACTCGCTTTTCTCGACGCTGACGGTGCCGACGAGAACGGGCTGGCCGACGTTGTACTTCTGCGCGATGTCATCGACCACGGCATTGAACTTGGCCACTTCACCCTTGTAGATGAGGTCGGCTTGGTCGACACGGGCGACGGCCTTGTTCGTGGGGATCGGCACCACCTGTAGCCCGTAGGTGTTCACCAATTCGGCGGCTTCGGTCTGGGCCGTACCCGTCATACCGGCAAGCTTGTCGTACATGCGGAAGTAGTTCTGCAGCGTGATCGTGGCGAGAGTTTGGTTCTCTTCCTTGATCTTCACGCCTTCCTTCGCCTCGACCGCCTGGTGGATGCCTTCGCTCCAGCGGCGACCTTCGAGGATGCGGCCCGTGAATTCGTCGACGATCTTTACTTCGCCGGCCTGGACGATGTAATCCTTGTCGCGCTTGTACAGCTCTTTCGCCTTGAGGGAGACCTGCAACTGGTGGACGAGATTCTGCTGAACACCGTCGTAGAGGTTCGAGATACCGAGTTGCTGTTCGACTTTTTCGATGCCCGATTCGAGCGGAACGACCGTGCGCTTGTCTTCTTCGACTTCGTAGTCGACATCGCGGACGAGGGAGCGGGCGATCGACGCAAAGCGGTAGTACAACTTCGCCGCATCGGCGAGACGACCGGAGATGATGAGCGGAGTACGCGCTTCGTCGATGAGGATCGAGTCGACTTCGTCGACGATCGCGAAGTTGTGACCGCGCTGGACCTTTTCATCGAGCGATCCAGCCATGTTGTCGCGCAGGTAGTCGAAGCCGAACTCGTTGTTGGTTCCGTACGTGATGTCACAGAGGTAGTCCTCGCGCTTCTGCGCGGGACGTTCGCGGTGACCGGGGATGACAAGACCGACGCTGAGGCCGAGCCAGCGGTGAACCCGACCCATCCATTCGGAGTCACGGCGAGCCAGGTAATCGTTGACGGTGACCAAGTGGACGCCCTTGCCCGACAGGCCGTTGAGGTACGCGGGCAGGGTCGACACGAGCGTCTTGCCCTCACCCGTCTTCATTTCGGCGACCCAGCCAAAGTGGAGAGCGGCACCGCCCATCAATTGAACGTCGTAGTGGCGTTGGCCAAGCACACGCCGTGCCGCCTCGCGCGTCACCGCGAAGGCCTCGATGAGGAGGTCGTCGAGCGACTCGCCCCGCTCGATGCGCGAGCGAAATTCCCCGGTTTTGGCCCGCAATGCCTCGTCGGAGAGGGCGGTCATCGCAGATTCGAGGGCGTTCACGTCGGGAACCAGGCCCTCGAGAGCCTTTACCTTCTTGCCTTCGCCGGCTCTGAGGACTCGATCAAGGATGCCCATGCAGGGGCTGATGCTATCGGGCGGGGGTCGCTGCGACCGCCCAGCAAACCACCAATTCGGCCCCTTCCGCACGTAGAGCACGTCGTGCGGAGCGCAACGTTGCACCCGTCGTCGTGACATCGTCGATGACGAGGATGCGCCGCCTCCGCGCCGCACGGTGCGCACGAAAAGCGGGTCCAACGAGACGATCCCGACGCGACCGCCCAGTTTGTGCGATCGACCCGTGGCGGCGCAGTAGGCACGTGGCTTGCACGTTCAGTTTTCGCGCGACACCACGCGCGATCAACTCGGCTTGGTCGTAGCCACGGCGGCGGCGATGCGACGACGACGTCGGTGCCCACGTCACCACGTCGAAGACGACTCCATCGGCCGCAAGGATCGCATCCGCCAGCAACGTCGCGAGAGGAACTGACGCACGACGCGTGTTGTGGTACTTGAGGGCGACGATCAGTTCGCGTACATCGCCCTCGAACGTCGCTGCTGCACGAATCCGGTTGTCTTGCACGAACCCATGTGTGCGCAAACCCGCCCTTGCCGGACACGAAGAGCGACTACGGTCGGACCGTGCACGACGCCGCCACTCCCCGACCACTCCGCGAGCGTTTCTTCGAGCGCTTCCTGCGCTGTGCGGCCGGGCTCTTCTGCTTTGGCGCGGGCATCGCCTGCTTCGTCCACAGTGACCTTGGAGTGCCGCCGTGGGACGTCTTTCATACCGGCATCGCAAAGATCGCCGACCTTCAACTCGGCACGATCATCATCATTGTCGGCGTCGCCCTACTGGTTCTTTGGATTCCACTAAGGATCAAGCCCGGTCTTGGAACCCTGATGAACGCCGTTCAGATCGGTCTTGTCGAGAACTTCATGGAATCCGTTCTGCCCGATTCACGCCTGCTGGTCGTGCGCGTCGCCTACCTTGCCGCCGGCATGTTGTTCATCGCCTTTGGTTCGGGGCTCTACATCGGTGCCGAGCTCGGCTCGGGACCCCGCGACGGTTTGATGATCGGCTTGAACGCGCGCTTCGGCATCAGTATTCGGGCGGCGCGGACTTGCGTCGAGATCGCCGTCATGGTGACGGGTCTCTCGCTGGGTGGCTCGATCGGGCTCGGCACCTTTGTCTTCGCCTTCGGCATCGGCCCCATGGTCCAGATTGCAATGGCCGCACTGCGCATGTCCCCGTCGCTCGCGGACGAGACGACGGGGGAAGCGCTGGAAACCTGAGGCGGATGGAGCCTCGGTACCGACGGCGGCGTTTCAGTAGCGGTAGTGCTCGGGCTTGAACGGGCCCTTCGGGTCGAGGCCCAGGTAGTCGGCTTGTTCATCGGTGAGCTTGGTCATCTTCACGCCGAGCGCATCGAGGTGGGCCGCGGCGACTTTTTCGTCGAGATGCTTCGGCAGGACGTACACACCGGTCGGGTACTTCTCGACATTGTTGAACAATTCGATCTGAGCGATCACCTGGTTCGAGAACGAGCAGCTCATGACGAAGCTCGGGTGCCCGGTTGCGCAACCGAGGTTCACGAGTCGGCCCTCGGCGAGAACGATGACCGCGTGGCCATCGTCGAAAGTCCACAAGTCGGTGCCGGGCTTCAGTTCGTCACGAGTCGCGCCGCTGCGGGCCAGGCCGAGCATGTCGATTTCGTTGTCGAAGTGGCCGATGTTGCAGACGATCGCGTTGTGCTTCATCTTGGCCATGTGATCTACGGTGACGATTGCTTCGTTGCCCGTGGCAGTAACGAAGATGTCGGCGGTTCCGACCACCGACTCGAGCGTGTCGACCTGGTAGCCCTCCATCGCTGCCTGGAGTGCGTTGATGGGGTCGATCTCGGTGACGATGACGCGTGCACCCTGGCCGCGAAGGCTCTGCGCGCAGCCCTTACCCACGTCGCCGTACCCACAAACCACGGCGAGTTTGCCGGCGATCATGATGTCGGTCGCGCGGTTGATGGCGTCGATGAGCGAATGGCGACACCCGTAGAGGTTGTCGAACTTCGACTTGGTCACACTGTCGTTCACGTTGATGGCCGGGAACAGCAGTTCGTTGCGCTCGGCCATTTTGTAGAGACGCTTGACACCCGTCGTGGTCTCTTCGGTAACACCCTTGATGCCTGCCGCCATGCGGGTCCACTTCTGCGGGTCGGCCTTCAACGTGCGCTGCAGTAGTCCGAGAACGATGGCGAGTTCGGGGTTGCCTGCACTACCCGGATCGGGCACCTGTCCGGCGCGCTCGTATTCGACACCCTTGTGAACGAGCAACGTGGCGTCGCCGCCGTCGTCGAGGATCATGTTCGGACCGTCGCCATCGGGCCACGTCATCATTTGCTCGGTGCACCACCAGTACTCCTCGAGCGTCTCGCCCTTCCATGCGAAAACCGGCACGCCTTGCGGGTTGTCGACGGTTCCTTCCGGACCAACGACAACCGCCGCGGCAGCGTGGTCCTGTGTCGAGAAAATGTTGCAGCTCGCCCAGCGCACTTCGGCGCCGAGCTCGGTGAGGGTTTCGATGAGGACCGCGGTCTGGATGGTCATGTGCAGCGAGCCAGAAATACGACAACCCTTGAGGGGCTTCGACGCACCGAACTCCTTGCGCAGCGAACGCAAGCCGGGCATTTCGTGTTCGGCGAGATGGATCTCCTTGCGACCGAACGGAGCAAGGTTGAGGTCGGCGACGCGGTAATCGGTTTTCGAGGACAGTTGGGACATGAGGGAGCCTTTCGGATGCGAAGGATCCGGGCTGGGGCCTACTGGCTCCGGTCTGTCAGCCCGACGGGGATGTGCGCACGAAAACGTGCACGACGAACCCTACTCTGCGTTGAAGGTGGGTGCGATGTTCTCCGCCGAGATGCGCGCCATCAGCCGCTGGTGCTCGGCGTCAGTCACCGTGGTCGCCTCGTCGATGAGCATGACCGGGATGCCGTCACGGACGTCGTACGACCGCTTGAGGCGGGGGTTGTAGAGCCTGTCTTCGTCGGCCACGAACCAGAGCGGGCCCTTGTCGTCGGGGCACGCAAGGATTTCGAGAAGGCGCGGATCAAGAACGCTGCTCATGGCTGCGACGATAGCGGTATTTCACCCGGCAGTGATGAGCGCGAGCAGTTCGACAACACGGTCGTCGCATTCGGCACGAGTCGGCGCCTCGAGATTCAGGCGCAGGAGAGGTTCGGTGTTCGACGCCCTGAGGTTGAACCACCACGGACCACAATCGACGGTGAGTCCGTCGAGGCGGTCTTGGGGATGCCCCGGAAACGCTGCGGCAACACGCTCGATGACCGCAGACGGGTCGTCGACCTGTGTGTTGATTTCACCGCTGGCGGCATAACGATCGAATGGTTTGCGCACCTCTGACAGCGGTTTTCCGGCGCGCGATAGTTCGGCGAGGACGAACATTGCGGCGATGAGGCCGCTGTCGGCGCGGTAGTTGTCGAGGAAGTAGTAGTGCGCGCTGTGTTCGCCGCCGAACACCGCGCCGGTTTCCGCCATCAACTGCTTGATGTAGCTGTGACCCACCTTCGACTTGACGGACTTGCCACCGCCCTCGGCGACGACCTCGGCGACGGTGCGCGAGCAGATGAGGTTGTGGATGATCGTGGCGCCCGGATTCGTTCGCAGGATCGCAGCGGCGAGCAAGGCGGTCGTGGTGCTACCCGACAAACCGGTTCCGGTTTCGTCGACCACGAAGACTCGGTCGGCATCACCGTCGAATGCCAGTCCGATGTCGAAGCCACCAACCACTACGCGAGCCTGCAGGTCCTTTTGATTGGCCGGCTGGATGGGATCGGCCGGATGGTTCGGGAACGTTCCGTCGAGTTCGGGGAACATGACCTCGAGCGTCATCTGGGGCAGTCGCTCGAACACCGCCGGAACGACGAGACCACCCATGCCGTTCGCCGTGTCGGCGACAACACGCAGGGGCTTCAGCTGGGCCGCGTTGACGAAACCCACGACATGATCGGCGAAGGCATCGAGCACGTTGCGCTGCGAAAGTGTCCCGCGTGCGGCGACCGATGTCGACGGTGACGCGAGCTCGCGTTCGACCCGGTCACGAACGACGTTCAGTCCGGTATCGGCTCCGACGGGTCGGGCGCCCGACAGACAGAACTTGATGCCGTTGTACTGCGCGGGGTTGTGCGAGGCGGTGAACATGGCCCCCGGCGCATCGAGCGAACCTGCCGCGAAGTAGAGCATGTCGGTGCTTGCGAGACCGAGGTCGACGACATTGACGCCCCGCGACATTGCTCCTTCCGCAAACGCGGTGGCCAGTTCGACGCCCGATGGGCGCATGTCTCGCGCGACCAGCACGGTGGGCCCGGCCGCGAATTCGGCGAAAGCGACGCCGACCGCACGGGCGATGTCGACGTTGAACTGTTCGGGCACCGTGCCCCGAACGTCGTAGGCCTTGAAGATCGCATCGAGCTGCGCCGCGTGCGATCGCTTGTTGTCAGAGGGGGCCATGGCCCTCACAGGCTATAAGGACCGCGTCTCCACCAATAGACCACAATCACGATTCCGATCAACGTCAACAAATACGCCACTTTGTCGATGATTGCGGACGAATAGTGAAGCCGTACGTCGTTCGAGGTTGGAACGACAACCATCATGTTCGGCGCAGCGCGGTACGGCCCGTCGGCACCGTCGACCTTCCAGTTCGGGAAATAGCTCACACGCACCAAAACCGGAACGCCGACCTTGTCGACGGTGAACGACACCGATTCTTGCCCGCGTTTGAAATTCGAGATCGTCACCTCGGGCAGATCAACGACGTCGATCTCTTGCACCGGGGTCACGATGTCGACGTTGCGTGACGGATCGCCGGGCTCCCCCACTCGTCGGTCAAGGTCGACGGACACGTCGATGCGCTGCCATGCATCGGGCCCGTCGGCAACCGGAGTGGCGGCCCATTCTTCCCCGTGCTGGAACCAACTTGAGCCGAGTTCCAACCATCGCTCACGCTGGTCGCCGTCACGCTTGTTCACCACGACGGGTTGCCGCTTCATCGGCACCACCCAATCGCTTGCTTCGACTTCGTAGACGACCCACGGCCCCGAACGCGCGACCTCGAGGAGTGCCGGTTGCGTTGCAGCCGAGTTGATTGCCTCGGTGGTGAACGCCATGTAATAGCGAACGCCGAGTTCCTGCAGGTAGCGCACGCCCTTCGCAGCGTCGTTGTTGTCGTAGCGCAACTCCCGCACCGGGTTGCTGCTCTGCTTTGACAAGGCCGCCGCCGAGATGAAGTGGTACGGCGTCGTTCCGGCTGCCTCGAAGAAGAGTCCCTCCTGCGAACCGATGCATCCGTCGGTCCAAAAGGGCAGCAACATGAGCGCCATCGTCGTGCCGTATTTGTTCAAGTCCCCGCTGTTCTCCCACAACGCACGACCACAACCGTGATTCGGGTCCTCACCCAGTCGCTTGAGCGTCTGGACGATGCCGTGATACTCGCCGTACGAGCCCTTGCCTTCGTATCCCTCGAAGTTCCAGCGGGCCCAACCGTCGACGAAGGACTTGTTGTCGGACTTCGCGCGGAACGGTCCCCATGCGTACTGCGAAGTGCCGTCCGACTTGCTGAGGATCGAACCACCGGGCAATTGCTGGAATCGGAATCCGATGATGCACAGCACGCCAAGCGCCACGACCCAGGCCGTGACGTTGCGCAGCAGGTGGTACGACGTGACGTAGGACGGGTCGTTGGTGGTGGTTTCCCGTTCGGCGGAGATCAACCGCAGCCCGGCCGCGGCGATCGACCACAGACCGATCATCACGAGGAAATAGCGGCAGAGATAGAGGAACGGCAAGAGGCGCGGGTTCCACAACAGTCCGATGACGGGCAGGCTGTCGCGCGTGATGTAGACGCCGATGAAAAGAAGAACCATCATCACGCCCAACCACACGCCGATGATCCGGCGTCGCAGAATCGACGCAGCAAAGCCCACCAACGCGAGAGTCATGATGACAATGTCCCAGAACGCGGTCAACGGGAAGTACATGTCCCAGAACGAGTCCGCTGCGCCGCTGGGCCGCGGCTCGTACTTCATGTCGGTCATGAAGGCGTGCGACGTGAGGAACGGAAACACCCAGAATGCGGCCAGCAGAACGGCAGCTCCGATGGTCATGATGCCAAAGAGGAGCCGGCGACGTCCGGCGTGCAAGAGAACCATCACCGCGGCACCGCCGAAGACGAAGATGAGCACGATGCCGTGACACAGTGCCGACAGCGCAATGAGGACCGCTGCCGTCGTTCTGTGTTTTCCCGTGTCGAGACCACGCGCGAGGAAACCGAGCCCGAGCACGCCGAAAGCGAGCGCGATGGAGAAGGAGAACTCCCCTGCCATGGTGCTCGCGATGTTTCCGCCGTAGATGGTGAAACTCTCGTCGTACAGGAAGACGGCTGCGGCGACCGCGAACAGTTCGGGGATCGGGTAGACGAACCTCGCGAGTCGCCCGAAGGCCCACGCACACAACGGCAATGCGACGATGCCAATGACGGCCACGATCTTGAACGCGATTCCGTAGGGCAATACGACGTCGAGAAGCACGATGAAAATCGCCGGAACCACCATGTAAAAGCGGTAGATCGGGAAGCCGGAGTACCAGTCCATCGTCCAGCCGCTCAGACGGAAGTTCGAGAGCAGGTTGTCACGCAGGAAGGCCGGACCCCACACGTGGGCACCCATGTCGCCACCCGTCGGGGTGTTGTTGCGGAAGATGAGACTCGGATGAAGCGTGGCGAGGAGAAACAGCATGGTCCCGCCAACGATCACGATCGTCGAGAAAAGTTGTAGTGAAGGGAACGTCCGTGCGGGACGGGACGTCGGGTCGGTCGGCTCGCCGCCGGCAACTTGCGCGTTCGCAGCCGGCACGCCCGCAGCGGGTGTTACGTCAGCGGATGTATCCACTTCGCCATTTGGCGCGACCGTCTCCGCCTCCGTTGCATCCATGCCGAATCAGTTTGGCAGGCGTCAGCTACCCGCGACGAGCAACAAGCCCGTTGCGTTGAAGGCCATATGTGCCGCAATCGCCATTCCCAGCCTCCCCGTGCCCTGGAAGCACAACCCGAGAACGATTGCGAACGCGAACAGCCCGGGAAACTCGACGGGAGTGAAGTGAATGAGCGTGAACCACACCGCCGCGGCCACAAGCGCGACGCCGTCGCTGAAGCGCCCCCGGAGCGAACCGTGGATGAACCCGCGGTACACAAGCTCCTCGACGATTGGCGCACCAACCACGACGACGAGGACGAGCACGATGATCCACGCGCCGTCTGCCCGGTCGAAAAGGCCGCGCGCCCTGTCCTCGACTTTGTCGACATCAAACGTTTTTGGGAACCACTCCCGCAACGGCAGGTAGACGAGGTTCACCAAGACCAATTGGGACGCGATGCCGACCGGCACCCCGATCAGGTCGATCGGTCGGAAGGACACGGCGTAGTCGCGCACGAAGTTTCCGGTCCCGAGACGCCTCGACAACGAGACGAGGACCGCGATCAAAGGAACCCAAAGCGAGACGGCCACGAGGCCGATCACCCACATCGGCTCTTCCCCCGATGCAGCGCCCGACGCACCGAAGATCACCGTCGCAAAGATGTTTGCAACGACAAATGCTCCCGCCCAACCGAGAAAAAGTACGGGAACGGGATAACGGGCTACAGGTCCTGAATCTTCAGGTCCCAAATCTTCGGGCCCTAAGGCTGGAGAGGAGTGCCGCACGTGGCCGACCCAGACGGCCGCGTCAGCCTGCGAGACGGTGTCCGAAGAGTCCGTCGCCCGAGTCGGTGAAAACGAGCTGCAGTGGCTGGTGTCGACGGTCTTCGAGGCGCCAACCGGAAGGCACGGTGAGACGTTCGCCGTGGCGCTCGCACAGGTCGTACGCGTGGGGATCACGCTCACGAACGAGGTTGTCGAGCCACGCGACGGAACGGCTGTACTGATACGTGAGGGTCATCGTTGCCGATGCTGTGCAACCGGTGCGCGAACAGTGACGGGACATGAGAAAACCGTAATGGAGCACGATTCACGTTTAGTGGATTGCCCCTTTAGCATGAGTTCATGAGCCCCCTCCCTCCACCGCCTCCACCGCCCGCGCCAGGGTCGAAGCCGTCGGGACAGAAGCAATCGAACAAGCCGTCGTGGGGTCGACTCACTTCTCGCGGCCAACACGGCTCGCGCAAGGGCGCCGACTCGGGACAACAGCCACGTGACGGCCAAAAGCCCCAAGGGCGTTCGCCGCTTCCCCGCTGGGCGGTGTGGGTCATCGCTGCGTTCGCCGTTTTGCTGCTCATCGGACCCCGCCTGTGGCCCACAACCAGCGCCGACAAGCTCACCTACACCGAGTTCCTCACCCTGGTGCGCGAGGGCAAGGTCGAAAAGATCTCCATCAACAACGCCACCAACCAGATCAGCGGCGAGCTCACCAGCGGTCGCGACTTTGCGACCACGGGCGCACCGCTCCTCAGCGACGCCGACGAGGAACTGTTGAAGGCGAGGGGGGTCGACTACAACTACAACACTCCGCAGCCGAACTGGTTCACGAGCCTGATTCCCATTCTTCTCCCGTTCCTTCTCATTGTCGGGTTCTTCGTGTGGATGCAGCGCAGGGCCATGGGACAGGCCGGCAACATCATGTCGATCGGTCGCAGCAGGGCGAAGTCGTACAACGCCGACAAACCTTCCACCACGTTCGCCGACGTCGCCGGCTACGACGGCGTCAAGATGGAAATCAAGGAAGTTGTCGACTTCCTGCGCATGCCCGAGCAATTCAAGGAGATCGGTGCGCGGGTTCCGAAAGGCATCCTTCTCGTCGGCCCCCCGGGAACGGGCAAGACCCTTTTTGCCAGAGCCGTTGCCGGCGAAGCCGGAGTCGGATTTCTCTCGGTCACCGGTTCTGACTTCATGGAGATGTTCGTCGGTGTCGGCGCAAGCCGCGTCCGCGACCTCTTCCAGCAGGCGCGCAAGATGGGTCGTGCCATCATCTTCATCGACGAAATCGACTCGATCGGCCGCAAGCGCGGGGCCGGCCTCGGTGGCGGGCACGATGAACGTGAACAGACCCTCAACCAGATGCTTGCCGAGATGGATGGCTTCGAGACGAGCGAAGGCATCGTCATCATGGCCGCAACCAACCGCCCCGACATCCTCGACCCCGCCCTGCTGCGACCGGGCCGCTTCGACCGCCAGATCGTGGTTCCGCTGCCGGAATACGAGGAACGACTCGCCATCTTGAAGGTCCATTCGAAGGACAAGCGCATGGGACCCGACGTCGATCTCGACACCATGGCCCGTGCGACTCCGGGAATGAGCGGTGCCGATCTTGCGAACCTTGTCAACGAAGCGGCGTTGTTCGCGGTTCGGCGCGGCTCGAAACAAGTCGAGCGCATCGACTTCGAAAATGCCCGTGACCGCGTCGTCATGGGTGCGCGTCGCGAGAGTCTCGTTTTGTCAGCCGAGGAAAAGCGAGCGACGGCTTACCACGAAAGCGGCCACGCGGTGCTCGCCACGGTTCTGCCGCACAGCGACCCGCTGCACAAGGTGACGATTCTTCCCCGCGGCATGGCCCTCGGCGTCACCTGGACGCTCCCCGAAGAACGCCACACCTACTCGAAGGAATACTTCGAAGACGTCATCTGCAAGGCCATGGGAGGCCGCGTCGCGGAAATGATCGTGTTCGGCCATCTGAACAGTGGTGCCGCGAACGACCTCGAGCAAGCGACATCGATCGCTCGTCGCATGGTCCGCGAATGGGGCATGAGCCAGGCCGTTGGCCCAATGGCGTGGAGCACGCAACAGCAGGTGTTCCTGGGCGAAGACCTCATGACCAATGGGCGCGAATACAGCGACGACACCGCGAAAATGATCGACGGTGAGATCGCACGCATCCTGCGCGAGCAGGAAGACCGGGCGCGCGACATTCTCCGGAAGCACCGTCGCGGGCTCGACCTTGTCGCAACAAAGCTGCTCGAAGAAGAGACGA
This sequence comes from Actinomycetota bacterium, assembly GCA_009919275.1. Taxonomy (GTDB): domain Bacteria; phylum Actinomycetota; class Acidimicrobiia; order Acidimicrobiales; family Ilumatobacteraceae; genus F1-20-MAGs119. Next base: position 8,405 of record RGCG01000016.1, on the reverse strand, counting down.
TGGACGGTCAGGCCGTCGTGCGTCTCGTCCAGCAGGGTCTCGCCGAAGTACCGACGATCTCCCCCAGTCCCACCGACTCGACTCAGTCGTCGTGATTGTGGCAGGTCGCATCGGGGCGTGACCCCGGGTCGCGACACGCGGCGACGGCCGCCCACAAATCGGTTGCCGTCACCGGACCCATGAACGACGCGCGAACAACCCCGAGACCATCGGCGATCAACACCGCGGGCACGGCATCGATGTCGTAGCGCTTGTGGAGCTCGCGTGCGGCGGAGTATTCGACGTCGTGCACGACGACATCGCGCGAGGACAAGGCACGGGCCTTGCCAACGACATCGGCACACGTGTGACACGTGGCGGATGAAAACACCGCGACGAGCCACGGCTTGTCCGGTTCCTCGAAATCTGCGCGGTCGACCTGGGTCGGCAACTGCATGCGCGGTTGGGTTGGTGCCTGCGGTCGACGACGACGACCAAAGAAGGCCGCGAGCGCCGCGCACCCAACAACCGCGGCTGCAATGAGGATGTTGCTCATTGCCCCACCTCACTCGGAATGGTGATGTTCACCGGCACGGGCAACGCCGGCACGATGTCGCGACCACCGACTCCCGTGGCGCGCGGCACGAAGCGAACAACGAGCACCGGCTGCGTGGCTGTGACTTCGAACTGCGGTAGATCGATGCCGACGGGTAGCGAGACGTAGACGGGACGTCCGGCAGGCAACGCAACTTCTTCGAGACCGGCAACGGGCAGCCGCCCCGCAGGACCGATGCTCGCGACAGCGGCCGTGGCATCGACGCCGGTGGGATTGAAGACGAGAATCGCGCGTTCGGTGCCGCCGCCAAGACCGATCGCCGAGCGCCACTTCGGCGACGCCATCGGTGACGGCAGGGCCAAGTCGACGGACGTCGCCGCGTTGTCCTTCAGTTGACGCGTGACGACGTGTTCGACGACAACGGGGTCGCCTTCCAGCACCGACAGTGAGACGACGAACTCCGACTCGGGCAGGCCCGCGACGTTCGCCATCGAGACACTCACCACCCGGTGCGACGGCACGACAAGCGACAGCGGCGCGGCGGTCACCGCGTCTGACCCCGAGAACAAGACCGACACGAGCGAGTCGCGCTCACCGGGGTTGAAGACGTCGATCTGCTCCGCTGGTTTGCCGGAATAGTTGCCGGTCACCACCCACCAATCGTTGTGGGCAGCTGGTGAACCCAACTTGAGGGTGTACCCGAGTCGCCCCGTGCCGAGGTAGTGCTGGGCACGTGCCGCAACGAAGGTTCCGCTCTGCGCCCGCAGTTCGACGCCGACGAGTTCCTCGCCACGGGCACCTTGGCCGGCGATCTCGATCACGCTGAGGGATTGCGGCGGCAACACGAAGCCCTGCAGCGCCGAAGGTGCGCGCTCGCCGTCCTTCGTGACGAAGCGAACGTTGACCACGGTCGCATCGACGAGGGGATTCGTGAGCACGAGGTCCTGCTTGCTGTCGCTCGCCGTGAAACCGTCGGCGAAGTACCACTCATCGGACGGGGCATTCGCGCACGGCTGGAACGACTCGCCCGCCGGAAAGTCGGCGCGCTGTTCGACAACGGCACCGCCACCACCATTGATTCCGGTCAATTCGATGAGGGCGCTGACGTAACCGCCGTCGACTCCGTCGTCGAGGTCGAACACCACACGGTCGCGAGGTGCGACCGAGATCGTCGTCGCTTGCGGAGCCCCACCATCGACGTACCGGGTGACCAAGCCGGTGAGTTCGGCGTCGGTTGGGTTGGCGACGATTGCCTCGCCACCGTAATCCTGACCTTCGTAACCCTTTCCGCCCAGCGGAACACCCGGGCAGTACCACGCACTCGACGTTGCCGGCGCGTCGCTCGACACGGGCGGCAATCCGGCAACATCGACCGGTGCGACGTCGGCACCAACCACGACCGGGGTCGCCGAGTCGGTTCGACCCGCACGATCAGCGACGACAACGCCTCCTGCGATGAAGACGACCAGAAGCAGCGCGGGAATGCGTCTCGCGCCACTCATCTCTGCTCCCCCACGGGTTGCGCTTCAAAACTCACGGAGCGCTGGTCACCCGACGTGCGAACCGCGATCGATCGACGGCGTCGAAGTCGGCGCCCGAATGCGACGAACAAGGCAAAGCACCACAGTGCAAACTGACCGACGACGAACGCCACCTGCAGAAAGGGCCGGTCGTAGCGCAACGTGGCACGACTACCGGGCGTCACCGAATCGGGAACGTCGAAGCCCGTCGTTGCGCCGAACGCGGGACGAGACGTCAATCGACGACCATCGACCGCAAGGGTCCAGCGTGGCGATGGCGGCACGGCAACGGTCACGACACCGGGACCAACCTCGAGACGCTGCGTGGCGCGACCGGGAACGAATCCGCTTTTGGCCGGCGTCGCACCGCGCAGGTCGGACAACACCAGTTCGTCCATGCCGGCAGTGGTGCTTGCGGCCGCGGCCGCAGGGCTCAGCTGCGCGACAGTCGGCACCCACGCGGTGTTTTCGTAAATGAGCAGGTCGGCCGACTCGTATTGACGACGAAGATCGAGCTGCACACGCAACGCGTCGACAAGTCCCTCGGGCTCGGGCTTCGGCGATTGCCTCGTGCTGCGCGCGCCGTCGATTCGTGGCACGACCACGTAGCGCACGCCGAGCGGCGCCACAAGGCGACCGACGCGGGGTGTGTCACCCGCAACAAGATGCTCGATTGCGTTTTCGAGTGTGCGAACCGTCGAAGTCTCTTTCGGCGACCATTGCGTGAAAAGCGTCGCAATTCCGTCATCCGTCACCGCGTACGCAAGACGCACTCCCGCACCACCCAGATCGAGGGTGCGTGGCGCCGCGGGAAGAAGGTCGGGATGACCGAGATACAGAATGCGGTAATCCCCCTCGTCGGGGTTCTTCGACAGTTGCAACAGCAGCGTGTCGATGGACGAACGCGGTTGATTCCAGCGACCGTCGGCCGCGTTGACCGCCAGAGGCAACGCAGGAACGAGTACGGCGACGGCGGCAATCAACGCGAGCGGCTGGCGCCAACCGAATCGCTGGCCCTTCACATCGTTTTCAACCGCGTCGAAGAGCGCCACCACACCGAGGGCGAGACCGGCAGCGGCAAAGGTGAGGAGCACGCCGGGTTCGGGCAGTTGGAAACCGAAGAGACGAGAATCGGACGCCACCGCGAGAAACACGAAGACGGACACAAGCACGGCACCACGCGCCGCCCACACGAAGCGCTCGGCCCGCGCCACGACGAGACCCACCGCAACGATGCCGTAGAGAGCGAGCACCGCGGGCGCGAACGTCGTACGTCCCGAGTCGAAGGTGAGAACACGCAGGATCCCCTCGTTGCGCCCGACGCCGGGGTCGGCGCCAACGACGAGCGACCACCAATCGGACGTGACGTAGTGGCTGATCCACGGAAAGTTGAGGACGACCGCGGCAACGAGTGCGGCGGCAACGATGCCCGGCAGACCGCGCAGCGAACGAACCCCGGTCGTGAGACCCGTCGCGACCATGTAGGCGATGGCGGCCACCCCAACAACCAGAACGAAGGACGGCTCGAATGCGGCAACAGCGGCGACCACGAGCCCCAGCCTCAGCGCGCGACGCAGCACATCAGCCGCTGTTGCGGTGAGCACCTCGCTTGCGCGGCTGAACGCGAGCAAAACCCATGGCGCCGCCGCGTAGCACGCGAGAACACTCCACCAACCGGTAGCAATTGCCTCGTACGGCAGTGGCACCATCGCGTAGGCGAGCGTGCCCGCAGCCCGTGCCCGTGCCGACTTCGTGACGTCGCGTGCAAACCACCACATTCCGAGCACGCCAACGACACCGAGACCGACAACGGCAAGCGTGCGCACGACGGCCGGGTTTCCGAACGAGAAAAACGTGGCAACGCCGACGAGCGCGGTGCCGGTTGGTGCGGGCGTCGCGGAGCCAAAGCCACCCGGCCACCAACCCAGACGGTACGCCGCACCGAGAGAGCGCCAGGTTTCGGTGAAAGGCACGAACTGGCCGACGAATGTGACACCGTCGGTGATCAGGCGGCGGGAGCCGACAATGAACACGACGCCGAGAAATGCAAAGACCGCGAGAGTCGTTCGGGCACGCCGCTCGCGTTCCGCCGCCGCGATTCTGTTCTCGAGTCGTCGTGCGTCACTTCGCGCACGGCGGGCGCGCAGGAACGACACGACGCGTGCGCTGCCCTGAACCTGAAGATCGTGGACTTCCGCGTCGGACACGACGCGCAAGGCCTGCACCCGCGCGCGACGGCGGCGCAACGAACCAAGACGCCCAATGGTTCCGAACACGGTTGCGAGGGCGGTGATTGCGCGGCGCGACCGACCGGAAAAGACTCCGACCACGGCTTCGACGATCGACAGACCGACGAGAAGTGCAAGGACGGGAACGAATCGCGAGCCCGATGTCGCGGCAAGCACCGTTTGGACCCTGTGGCGTTCGCGGCGTTCGTTCACATCGATGTCGGGATTGCGCTCGGCAAAACTCTCGCGGTGTCGCGCGACGGCCGATGGCACCACCATTACCCGACCACCCGTCAGGTGCACGCGCCAGCAGAGATCCATCTCTTCTCCGCCGAAGTCGATGTCGGGTGCGAACCCACCGGCTCGACGGAACACATCGGCCCGCACCAACATGCACGCGCTCGGCACGCAAAACACGTCGCCCACGGCATCGTGTTGCTCTTGGTCGCGTTCACCCGGCAACACGATCGGATCGATTTCGCCGGTGCGATCGACGCCCATGCCCACGTGCTGCAGAACACCCGGGTCGTCCCAGTCGACCAGTTTCGGTCCGACAAGTGCAGCGTTCGACCGGAACATTTCGGCAACCATCAGCGAGATCGCATCCGGAGCAAGAGCGACGTCGTCGTGGAGGAAGAGGAAGAGACCGTTGTTGCCTTCGACCATGCGGGCGAGCTCGTTCTGGGTCGGGCCGTAACCGGGGTTGCCCACGACGGTCCGCACGATGGCGTTCGGTAGCCGCTCGCGGATCACCTCTTCCACGGGGCCGGACGACCCCGATGACCCGGCGGGCTCGTCGGCCGCGGCCCCGACGACGAAGAAGACGAACCGCAGGTCGGGGTGGTCCTGGGCGGCCAGGGCATCGAGGACCTCGGCCAAGTGCGGGTTCGGCTGGGCAACCACGACAGCGCCAACGACGGGCACGGGGCCCGCCCCGAATTCCGGGCTGGAGGGGGTCTCGAGGGCGCTCTCCACGATGGGGCGAGGCTAGTTCGGAGGCGTCAGAAACCGGCCCCGGCGCGGCGGTCGACGCCATTCTCGATGTGATGGCCCATCACGTGACGAAATTCAACACCGGCGACGGGTCTCTACTGCTTGCAATAGTTAGCGATGTTGGGTACGGTTGTGCGCATGGCAACTCCCACCTTCAAACTCCCCAAGTTCGACAAACTCCCGACCATCCAGATTCCCGGTCTCGATCTCACCAACTTCGACGTGAAGAAGAACGTCGAAACGGCACGCGAGAACACCAAGCGCGCCGTTGAGATGGCGACCAACCTGACCAAGGACGTCGCCTACGTCACCGTTGGCAGCGGCGTCCTCGCCTTCCAGCAGGTTCAGGTTCGCCGCCGCGAGCTCACCTCGGCCATCCAGGCACGCATTCCCTCGTCGTTCGGCGACGTCACCGCGGCCGGCGCAGCGGTGAGCGCGCGCGCGACCGCCGTTGCGAATTCCGCCAAGGACGCGGCCGAAAAGGTCGTGGGCACCGCCACCAAGGCCGTTTCGGAAACAATCGACACACTGCGATCGAAGGTCGCTCCGTCCGCCTGACGGACAATCGAACCCCCCGCCGCTCACGCGCCTCGCACTAGCCTGCGGGGCGCGTGAGCAGTGAATCTCCCAACGGTGCCAAGCGCATCGACACCATCAAGGCCGCGGTCCCCGAAGGGACGGTGCCGGTTGGTGTGGGACTCCTCGTTGCAGGAATCTCCAGTTACGCGTTTTTCAAGGTGGGCCAACAGGCCCTCGGGAAAGAAGGCTTCAAGCCGATCGTCGCGCTGTGGTTCGCGACGTTCGCGCTCGCGCCGGGGTTTTTTCTACCGATCGAACAAGAGGTCGGTCGCGCCCTCGCTCATCGTCGCGAGCTCGGACAGGGCGGCTTGCCCGTCATCCGCAAGGTCGTGCCGCTCGCCGTCGTCTTCGCGGCGATCGTCAGCACGATCGTGCTCATCGGAAGCCCGTGGATCACGCGTGACTTTTTCGAAGAGAACTGGGTCGTCACCGCGGCTTTGCTCGTTGCATTCCTTGCCTACGCGCCAACGCATTTGGCGCGCGGGATCTGCTCGGGGTCGGGGCGTTTTGTCGACTACGGCATTGTCATGGGATTCGACGGGGCCACGCGCATCGTCGGTTGCGTGGTGCTGTGGCTCGTTGGCGTCGAAGTGGTCGGCGCCTACGCCATGGTGGTTGCGGCTGCACCGTTGCTCGGCGTCGCCATCGTCGCATCCCGTGGCGCACTGCGCACCGACGACGGACCACCCGCCTCGTGGGCCGAGATCACGCCGAATCTCGGCTGGCTGCTCGGCGGCTCGGTGCTTGCCGCCGCACTCGTGAATGCCGCACCCATCGGCGTCGACGTCCTCGCCGATTCGACCCAAGCCGAAGCGGTGACCCAGTTCGGCAACGGCGTCATTCTCGCCCGTGTGCCGCTGTTCCTCTTCCAGGCCATCCAGGCCGCACTTCTTCCTCGCCTCGCTCGCCTCGCCGCACACGGTGATCTTTCCGAATTTCGCATCGCATTCCGGCGTCTCGTCATCACCGTCGTCGGCATCGGTGTTCTCGGCGTTGCGGGTTCCGCACTCGTCGGACCAAAGGTGCTCGAAGTCGTCTACGAAGGCGGCCTCGACCGTCGAACCCTCACGCTGTTGGCACTCGGCAGCGCGCTCTACATGCTTGCCCTCGGCACATCGCAGGCAGTCATCGCGTTGCACGGCCACAAGTGGGTCGCGCTCGGATGGGCCGTCGCGATGGCGACGTTCGTCGTCGTCACGTGGTTGGCAAGCGACGACCTCTTCCTGCGCGTCGAGTCTGCGGCCGTTGCATCGTCGGCCGCGGCACTTGTCGTGTTCGGCATTGCGCTGCGCGCTCGGATGGCAAGCGGCGACAAACCCGACGCAGAATCACTGATCGAAGCGTTGACCGAACGCCCCCTCGAGGGCTGAAACGCGTTACTTGCCGAGTTTGGCTGACTCGACTGCGAGGTCGTGGCGCACCATCATCTGCACGAGACCCGGAAAGTCGACTTCGGGCGTCCACCCAAGTTTTGCCTTGGCCTTGGTCGGGTCGCCGATCAACAAGTCGACTTCGGCGGGCCGGAAGAACCGTGGGTCCTGCTTCACGTACGGACGCCAATCGTCGATGCCGACCTCGGCAAACGCCAACTGCAGGAATTCCTCGATCGAGTGCGTTTCGCCCGTGGCGACGACGTAGTCGTCGGGCTCGGACTGTTGCATCATCAACCACATCGCCTTCACGTAGTCGCCGGCGTAACCCCAGTCGCGCTTGGCGTCGAGATTGCCGAGTGAAATGTCCTCTTGGACTCCCAGCTTGATGCGGGCGACGGCGTTCGAGATCTTTCGTGTGACGAACTCGAGCCCACGGCGCGGCCCTTCGTGGTTGAACAGGATGCCTGAGCAGGCGTAGAGGCCGTAGCTCTCGCGGTAGTTGACGGTGATGTCGTGGCCAAAGACCTTGGCGCAACCGTAGGGCGAGCGGGGATGGAACGGGGTGAGTTCGCTCTGCGGCATTTCCCGCACCTTGCCGAACATTTCCGACGACGAGGCCTGGTAGAAGCGGATCGGGTTGTTCTGCTGGCCACCGACCATGCGGATGGCTTCGAGCATGCGCAGGACACCGTCAGTTCGGCCTGGGTCCACGAGAAGTGCACGAAGGAAATTGCACCGAGGTTGTAGACCTCGGTCGGCTGGGCGGTTTCGAGGCACGACACGAGGCTCGGCAGGTCGGTGAGGTCACCCGAGAGAACCCGCACGAACGGGAACTCTTCACGGATTTGTTGCGCGCGCGGGTTGTTCTGGCCCTTCACCACACCGAAGACTTCGTAGCCCTTGCCGTGCAGGAACTCGGCCAAATGTTGGCCGTCCTGGCCCGTGATACCGGTGATGAGTGCGCGTGCCATATGGGCGGCAACTCTAACAGTGCTGCCCGTACGATCGGGGACGTGCGTGGCAGGTGCGGCGAATGATCACGGTGATCTCCGGAGGTGTTGGTGCCGCACGGTTGCTGCGCGGTGCAGCGCTGGTGGTTCCACACGACGAATTGATGACGATCGTGAACACGGGCGACGACACCGTGATGCACGGCCTGTCGATTTGCCCCGACCTC
>RGCG01000150.1 GCA_009919275.1 Actinomycetota bacterium | reverse complement strand
CGCGTCCGCTTCGCCGCGCAATCCAGCGATTCGTCGAAGACCCGCTGTCCGAGAAGATTCTGTACAAGGAGTTCGTTGCGGGCACGATCATCGTCGTCGATACCGAGGACGACCCCGACAAAGCCGGTGCATCACGCTTCTGCTTCCGTGCCGTCGAGGGTTTCCAGCCGCCGTCGGCAGTTGAACTTGCCGGCGCCGGCGACGGCAATCCGGCCACTCCCGAGTGACACGACCGCGCAAACGACTCGCCGCGTTTGTCGCGGGTGTTGCGTGCGCGGTTCTCCTCACATCTTGTCGCGTCGATTCGATTGTCTCGATCACCGTTGAGCGCGACGGGTCGGGCACAGTCGATGTCGTCGTCACGGCAGACAGCGACATCGTCAAACAGGTACCGCGCCTCTCCACCGATCTCGACTTCTCCGACATGGTCGCAGCGGGTTGGAAACTCACCGGCCCCGAGGCAACCGAGGACGGTGGTTTGCGTGTTCTCCTGTCCCACCCGTTCGACAACGAAACGCAAGCGAGCGCACTCCTCGCGCAAATCAACGGAAGTCGTGGGCCGTTCCGCGACGTGCGCATCACCCGCGAGGGCAAGTCTCGTGACTCCGTCTGGAAACTCACCGGCCGACTCGAAGTGACGGGTGGATTGCAGGCCTTCGCCGACGACCAGTTGTTGCAGGTTGTTGGTGCGACGCCCTACGAGGAAACGGTGAAAGAAGCGGGTCTCGATCTCGGCAAAGCGATCAGCCTCCAGGTCAACGCAAAGCTTCCGGGCAAAGTGCAGTCCACGACCGGCGCCGCCCAGGACGGCGTGCTCACCTGGCGCGTCGCCACTGACGGCACGCCCGTCGACTTGTCGACCACCACCAACGAGGTCGACGTCGCGGGCACCATCGGGGGAATCCTTTCGTTCGTCGCCCGCGCGCTTCTCTTCCTCTGGCTGGCCTTCATCGGATGGGTCGGCTTCCGAGTCTGGCGTCGCCAGTCGCGTCGACCCCGCTACGTCGAAGTCGACGAATAGCAACTGACACCCGTCGCCTATCGTTGGCGCGATGGCAAAACTTCGACTCGTCTACCGCTGCACGGAATGCACGGGCTCGTTCCCTAAGTGGGCGGGCAAGTGCGTGGCCTGTGGCGCGTGGAACTCACTGGTCGAAGACGTTGAGGGCCCGGAACCCCAGCTCGCCTCGCTGGCCGTCGGCATGTCGCTCGTGGCCCCGGGTGAGCCCAAGCCGATCACCGAAATCGACAGCGCGGTCGGCCAACCCCAACCCACCACAATCCCCGAACTCGATCGTGTGTTGGGTGGCGGCCTCGTACCCGGGTCGGTGACGTTGCTCGGTGGCGAACCCGGCATCGGCAAGAGCACCCTCCTCATGCAGTTGCTCGCCGCATGGCCGAAAAAGACGCTCTACGTCACCGCAGAAGAAAGTGCACAGCAGGTACGCCTGCGGGCCGAACGCCTCCATGCACTCAATGACAACGTCTGGCTGCTCGCCGAGATGAGCCTGCCCAACATCTTCAACGCGATCCAACAGGTCTCGCCCGACCTCGTCGTCATCGACAGCATCCAAACCATTGCCGACCCCGAGCTCTCCTCACCCCCCGGGTCAGTCGTTCAAGTGCGCGGCTGCGCACACCGTCTCGTACAAGAGGCGAAGCATCGGAACCTGCCCGTCATCATGGTCGGCCACGTCACAAAAGAAGGTGGCCTCGCCGGGCCACGCGTTCTCGAACACGTCGTCGACACAGTGCTTTCTTTCGAGGGTGAGCGCCATCACGCGCTGCGTCTGCTTCGTGCCGCGAAACACCGCTTCGGACCGACATCGGAACTCGGCCTGTTCGAAATGACGGAAACCGGCATGGTCGGTGTGCCCGACGCCAGCCAGCTCTTTCTGGCTGACCGCCGCACCGGCGTCCCCGGTTCGGTCGTCGTTCCCACGCTCGAGGGTCAGCGACCGCTGCTCGTCGAACTGCAGGCGCTCACGAACCCCGTTTCGGGCGGCGCACCACCTCGTCGCTCCGCGCAGGGAGTCGACTCGGGTCGACTTGCTCTTCTCCTCGCCGTTCTCGAACGCCGCGCACGTGTGTCTCTCGCCGGTCACGAGGTGTATGCATCCGTTGTCGGCGGGGTGAAGTTGTCCGAGCCCGGTGCCGACCTCGGCATGTGCTTGGCGCTTGTCTCTGCTGTTGCGAACAAACCACTACCCGCCGACCTGGTCGTCGTGGGTGAAGTTGGCTTGGCAGGCGAAGTGCGTCAGGTGGCCCAGGTGGGTCGTCGTCTCGCCGAAGCAGCGCGCCTCGGATTCACCCGCGCCATCGTCCCCGCCTCAGCGTCGGCAAAGGTCGCAGGCATTCGCGTCGACACCGCC
>RGCG01000149.1 GCA_009919275.1 Actinomycetota bacterium | reverse complement strand
CGACCCAGGTCATCGGCCAAACTGCGGACGTAGGTCCCCGAGGAACACGTGACGACCATCCGCCACACGCCCGGCTCGGTGGTCTCGTCGAGATCGAAGCGGGTCACCTCCACGGGCCTCGCTTTGCGTTCGACCTCGACACCTTCGCGGGCGTACTCATGCAGCCGCTTTCCGTCGACCTTCAACGCAGACACCATCGGCGGCACCTGTTCGATGGCGCCGACGAGATGTTTCGCAACGGTGGCTCGGCCGTCCGCAATGGTGACGCCGGACATGTCGACCGTTTCCAGAACTTCACCCGAGTCATCAAGCGTCGTGGTGCGCGAACCCAGTACAACTTCGCACGAATAATCCTTGTCGGCTCCGGTGACCCACTGCATCAGACGCGTCGCGCGACCGACACCGACCACCAGCACACCGGTTGCGTCGGGATCCAGGGTTCCCGCATGACCAATCCTTCTTTCCCCCAGGGTCTTGCGCAACTTTCCGACGACGTCATGGCTGGTCATGCCAGCGGGCTTGTCGATGACGACCGTGCCGTGCACGACCGGAGGCCTGCGCTTCGCCATGCTCCGACGCGATCAGTCCTGGTCGAGGCGTGCTCGCTCGCGACGTTCGCGATCGGCGCGCAACACCTCGTCGATGCGCTCGGCGGCCCGAATGACGTTGTCGGGGCGGAACTCGAGAACCGGCGTCTTTTTCGCCCGAACCTGCTTGCCGATCGACGACTGGATCCGACGACGGTGCTCTTCCAGAACCTCGAGGATTGCCTGGTCACCCGCCTCGCCCGCGAGGGAGTCGTAGTAGACGATGCCGCGATTGAGCTCGGCGTCGACGTCGACCGACGTCACCGTGACGAACTCGAGCCGCTCGTCATCGATGCGGGTGAGCTCGTCGGCTATGACCTCGCGGAGGATCTCGTTGAGTCGCGCCTCGCGGGGGTACCGATGCGCCGAGGTGTTGGCAGAGCGCTTCTTCGGCCTCGACATGGGCGTCACGCTACCGTCGCTTCCCCGTACGATTGGGCGCCATGGCTGCCGACCTCCCCCGCTACCGGTACAACGCCACCCTCGCCGACACCATCGAGGTGAAGTGGCAAGACCACTGGGAATCGAACGGGACCTTCGAGGCGCCAAACCCCGCCGGACCGCTGGCCGAACCCGACAAGGTCGCCGGCCGCCCGAAGTTGTTCGTTCTCGACATGTTCCCTTATCCGTCGGGTGCGGGTCTGCACGTCGGCCACCCGCTTGGCTACATCGGTACCGACGTCTTCGCCCGATACAAGCGCATGACGGGCTACAACGTTCTCCACTCGCTTGGCTACGACAGTTTCGGACTGCCCGCCGAACAACACGCCATCGCAACGGGCATTCATCCCCGGGTCAACACCGAATCGAACATCGCCAACATGCGTCGCCAGTTGCGCCGCCTCGGTCTCGGCCACGATGCACGTCGCAGTATCAGCACCACCGACGAGGCGTATTACCGCTGGACCCAGTGGATCTTCCTCCAGATCTTTGGTTCGTGGTACGACGAGTCGCGGAAAAAGGCACGCCCAATCTCCGAACTCGAGGCCGAATACGCACAAGGCACCCGCACCACTCCCGACGGCCGCGCCTGGGCCACCCTCAACCGCAACGACTCGGGACGATTCTCGCAAACGAAGAAGTGACGGCCGAAGGCCGCAGCGACATCGGCAACTTCCCCGTTTTCAAACGCAACATGCGCCAGTGGATGATGCGCATCACCGCGTATGCAGACCGCCTGATCGATGACCTCGACCGTCTCGATTGGCCCGAACCCATCAAGCTGATGCAGCGAAACTGGATCGGCCGCAGCGAAGGAGCACGGGTACGGTTCCCTTCACCCGCGGGCGACATCGAGGTGTTCACCACGCGGCCCGACACGCTCTTCGGCGCGACGCTCATGGTCCTGTCGCCCGAACACCCCCTCGTCGACGCTCTCACCACCCAGCCGCAACGCTCTGCGGTCGAGGGATATCGCGCTGCCGCTGCGGCAAAGAAAGACGACGAGCGCGACGACGACTCGCGCGAAAAGACCGGGGTCTTCACCGGCTCGTTCGCCACCAACCCGGTGACCGGGCAGGAAGTACCCATCTGGATCGCCGACTACGTGCTCATGGGTTACGGAACCGGCGCCATCATGGCCGTGCCGTCCGGCGACGAACGCGACTTCGCATTCGCGCGCAAGTACGCACTCCCCATCGTCGCCACGCAACGTCCACCCCAAGAGTGGTTCGACTCTCACGGCATCGCACCGACAATCGACTGTTCAACCTGGCCCGAGGCGTACGTCGGTGACGGTCCCTACGTGAACTCGAAGAACGACACCGTCTCGCTCGAGACCTACTCCACGGTCGCCCAGGCGAAGTCTGCGATGAACGCCTGGCTGGAATCACAGAACAAGGGCACCGGCGCCATCACGTACAAGCTTCGTGACTGGCTGTTCGCCCGCCAGCGCTATTGGGGTGAGCCTTTCCCCATCGTCTTCGACGATGAC
>RGCG01000148.1 GCA_009919275.1 Actinomycetota bacterium | reverse complement strand
TTCGGCGTAGTAGTCGCGGTATTCACGCTTCAAACGGGGATACTCGCGACGCAGTCGCATGAGGCTGGAACGTAGTGCGCGCATGTCGGCCCAAAACCGCGCGGCGTCGCGCTCGAGGACGTATCCCTCGTCGAGTCGAGGATGGCGGTGGAGCAACTTCGTGCTACGGGTCGCAAGGCCCACGGCGCGCGAATTGATAGGTGCAACCGCGGTGCGTTTGCGCAGCATCCACTTGGGCAGGATGTAACCGACGGGCAGCGGGTTGTCCTTGCCGACAGCGATGGGGAAAGCCGTGAACCACCATGCGGTGTATTCGAACCGGGATTCTGGTTCGTCGGCCAGAACCGTGATGCGGTCGCGCAGATCGTCTTCGCGACCCACCGCACGCAACGGATACGTGTAGCGCCAGGCATAGTGCGACCCGGCCTCGAACTGCATCCACGGAATCTCCTCGGAGATCATTGCGCCGTGCACGCACAGACGCGGGTCCGTGGCGTAGCGGAACAATGCGATGGCGCGCACCACGGACTCGACTTCCATGGTGATGTCGTCGTCCATGAACAACACGTGCGTGGTCCATCCGTCTTGGCGTGCGTGCATGAGGCCGCGTGCAAAACCTCCTGCACCGCCGAGATTTGGATTCGGGATGACGCGGACCGCCACCCCGTCGCCCGCCGGAAGTTCCAGGTTGCGACCGTTGTCGACGATGGTCACGCGGAAAGAATCGCCGAGCGACGGAACCTCGCGACCGAGTCGACGGAGTCGTTCCACGTTTGCGGTGACGTAGGGCTGCCGGTTGAAAGTGGTGATGCACGCGTTCAGGCGAACGTCGCGCAACGGCGCATTCGCCGCGTACCAGCCGCCCTGCACCAAACGTGCACCACGAACACGCGCGTAGTACGTGTCGACGTTCGTGTCGGACAGCTCGACGAGGCGAATGGAGACCGTTCCGGCGGATGACACACGAGCGGACTCGACGACCTTTTCGCTCATGCGCTTGACCGCGACGATTTCGACCTCGGCCGGACCGTCGACCTGAACCGCTACGTGCAGTTCGCCCACCGACGTCTTGCGGCGCCACCTCGCCGCATGAAAGACCCCGAAATAGGTGTCGTAGGACTCGATCCCCTCGCCCGGTCGAACATAGAGGGGCGGCTCGAGAACTTCGGCCGTCGCGGGCAAGATGCGTTGCAGCAGATGCGATTCGGGAAACGGTGGGGTCCAGGTCACAGTGGATCCACCGAGAATGGCGCAGACTCGCGTCCGGCGTCCCATGCGTCGAGCAAGGCCCGTGATGCGCCGAGGGCTTCGTGGATTGTGACGTCCATGTCGAGGTAACGATACGTCCCGAGGCGCCCGACGAACGTGACGTTGCGCAGTGCCGACACCATGTCGACGTAACGACGCAACTGGTCCTTTTCCTTTACCAACCGAATCGGGTAGTACGGCACGTCGTCGGGACCGCAAAGACGGCTGTATTCGTGGTACGTCACCGTGCGATCGTGCGACTCCCACGGCGCGAAGTGCTTGTGTTCGGTGATTCGCGTGTACGGCACGTCGGCGTCGCAGTAGTTCATGACGGGACAACCCTGGAAGTCGCCCTCGTGCACCTTCTTGTCGAAGTCGAGGGTGCGGTAGCCCAGTCGCCCGTGTTCGAAACCGAAGTATGCGTCGATCGGACCACTCCACACGACATGGTCGAAGCCGGCGAGGTCGGCGCGCGACTTCGCGACGCCCAGCGTTACGGAGATCGAGGGATGATCGAGAATGTTGGCGACGATCGGCGTATAGCCATCACGCGGGATCGCCTGGTACGGATGGTTGAAATACGAATCTTCGTAGTTGAAGCGAACGGGCAGGCGCGCGAGGATCGACGCGGGTAGTTCCTCGGGGTCAACACCC
This sequence comes from Actinomycetota bacterium, assembly GCA_009919275.1. Lineage (GTDB taxonomy): Bacteria > Actinomycetota > Acidimicrobiia > Acidimicrobiales > Ilumatobacteraceae > F1-20-MAGs119. The sequence continues at coordinate 618 of RGCG01000148.1, read as the reverse complement.
CACTGCTTGCGCGTGTAACCGTCGAAGAACGCGGCGTACAGATCGGGCCCGACGAAGCGAAGACCCTGCTCGCGGAAAGTTTGCGGATTGGTAATCGAGGTATCGGCCTTCGAGGCGATGAATGCCTCGGCCTCGACGGGTGTGAGGGTTGTGCCGAAGAACTGGTTGATCGTGAGCAGGTTGACGGGCAGGGAAAACACGCGACCTTGGGTCGTTGCCTTCACCCTGTGGTTGTAGGGCATCATCACGCCGAAACGGTTGATGTACTGCCACACGTGTTCGTGAGCCGTGTGGAAGATATGGGGTCCGTAAACGTGGACCATGACGTCGCCCTCTTGGCGTTCGGTGTGGCAGTTGCCGGCGACGTGCGCTCGCGAGTCGAACACATCGACTCGATGCCCCGCCTCGGCGAGCTCTCGCGCCATGACGGCACCGGAGAATCCGGCGCCGACCACTGCTACATGTCGGGGGGCATGGGGCACCCCGCCAGCCTAAATCAGTGGCTCATCTGGGGACCGCACAGTCCCTCGAGGTCCTTCACTTGAATGCGGTCACGGTTGGCGTACGTCACCGGATTGCTGGGGTCGACACGCAGTTTGAACGTACGAAACACCATCT
>RGCG01000147.1 GCA_009919275.1 Actinomycetota bacterium | reverse complement strand
GCGCCGCGGATTGAATCCGTCGTATCGGGTGCCAAGGTGCGTACCCCGCACGTATTCGAGGCATTCGTGCGCGGGCAGCGGATCGAGGCTGATCCATGCAGAAGCAATCATCGTGCCTTCCAACGGCCAGTAGGGAAGATCTTGGTGCCATGGCGTGCGGCCGCCGTTGGGGCCTTTCACGAACCACTCATCGGAATAGAGCCAGATATCGGGTGAACCGAGAAGAACAGCCATCATGTCGGCGAGCGGCGAGTCGTACATGAAGCGCTGGAGTTCGGGTGACACCTCGGTGTTGCGGACGAGTTCGATGAACTCGTTCTCCGTGCCGTCATAGAAGAGGTGTTTCTTCTGACCGCTGTCACCCATGACGCGGTCGAGGCCAAGTTGCAGGAGCAGCAGCCACTCGGGATGCAGGGCTTGTCGGAGAATCGCGACGCCATCGCGGGCGTAGGTTTCGCGTACCCCGGGGGTGATGAGAGCAACTGCGTCGGCTGAACTGGACGGAAAACCCATGATGCGACGTCTCGTGGCGATGTGTGTGGTCGGAGCGGTGCTTGCATCAGCTTGTGGTGGCGAATCAGCCGATCGTGATCGCAACGTTGACGCGACGCCGACCGATGCGACGCCCGCAACCGTGACCTCAAGCGGTCCGAAATATCGCGATCTCACGTTCACTGAGACCTTCACCGGAACCACGATGCGCGCCGCAGAAACAACGGCTGATTGGGGCGGGCAGCCAGGCAGGTTGACGATGGCGGCGGCCTCGGCGACGCGCGAAATCGGGTTCACCGAACAGAAATTGACGTACGACCCGAAACAGCAGTTCTCCGACGTCAACGCCGCTGATTATGACGGTCCGAGCGAGTTCATGACGTGGGCAGGACTCAATTCGGCAGCCTTCTTTCGCTCGGCCGTCGGAACATCGGGAGGGCAGAAGAAAGCCATCCTCGCGGTCGGCGATGCGTCCAAACCATTCATGGCGACACAAGACGATGGCACGCTCGTTGACTTGACCGGGGATGGAGTCGAGGAGTTGATTGTCGCTGGTTCTATCACGCCCGGACAGGGCCGTATCTCTGTTCAGAACATGGGAGCGACGCTGGTGTCTTTCGACACTTTTGATGATTCTTCGGTGGCTGAACGGGTGGTCGTTGGCGACTTCAGTCGCGACGGTCTTCTCGACATCGTGACGGTTGGAAAGCGTGTCACACTGCATCGCCAGCGCCGACCCGAGAGTGGGAATTTGTCGTTCGAACGCGCGACCACGGTCGATCTCCTGGGTGTCAGCGAGCTCAGTAGTCCGATCGAAAATGTCGCGGTCGGCGACGTGAACAACGATGGTTTCGATGATCTTGTTCTGTCCGGACCCGGAAACCTTGCCGGAAAGAACGGACTCATTTATTTGTATTCCTCGGCAACCGAGGCGGATTCATTCACCACCGACGGAGTCGATCTGCCGACCGACGTCGGTTCGATCGGCCAGGTGCAGGTGGCAAACCTCGACGGCCTGCCCGGTAATGAAATCTTGCTGAACACTTCGATGCGCGGCCTCTTGTACTTGCCGTCGACCGACGTGCGACGAAACGGGGCCGGTATTCAGATCGTCTACCCCTCGGTGTACGCGTGGTACGGGGCCGCGGGTGATGTCACGGGTGATGGCGTCACCGATCTCGCCTTTGTCGACAAAGTCGGGCGCGTGTATTTGCGCGTCGGCACGCGTGGTTCGGGATGGTGGCGGGGTGGTGGAACGATTGTCATATCTTCCGAAATTGTGGGTGATAACCCGCGTTCGGTGCGTGTGCGCGACGTCAACCGTGACGGCCAGAGCGACATCAGCGTGGTTGAACGCTTTGCAGTTCGCAATTTCATCGTTGGAGGCCCGAAGAAGGTTTCTGCGCGTATCACCGACTCAACCTTCAGTGTTGATGGAGAACAATTCGTGGGTTCTGCGACGGTCGAGCTTGGTGACGTGAACCGCGACGGTCGACAAGATGTGGTCGTCTGCGGGACACTGCCAAGTGGACAGTGTCACATTTCTCTGCATTCCGGAAGTTTGATCAGTCCGTACGAGCAGACCGCGCCGGTTGTTGTCTCCGTTCCCGGCACAACCATCAGCGATGTCGCAATCGGCGATCTTTCCGGCGACGGCTACCCGGAGCTTGTAGCGGTCGGGGACAAGGCGATACGAATCTTCAACAACACGCGTGATCCCGTGAAGCCCTTCCTCAACACAATTCCAGCCGGAGATTCCGTTTCACGGACGATTCAACTATCAACCGACCCGGCCGTTTCGGTTGCGATCGCAGACATAACCGACTCACCCGACAACGACCTTATCGTCGGTCGAACAACGAAAATCGATGTTCGAATTGGTCTTGGTTCGCAGATAAACACAAAGACATCGACGCTGACAGGAGTAACCGACTGGGTTGGCTACAGCATCTATCGAGCGTCATTCGCCAGGACCTTTACCGATGTCCAACTCGTCAAGCTGAATTCCGACGGACGGGTTGACCTGGTCATGATCGAATCGGGTGTCGTTCGAACGGCA
>RGCG01000146.1 GCA_009919275.1 Actinomycetota bacterium | reverse complement strand
CGGCGGTGTCGAGCACCGAACCGATGGAGAACGAGGTCACGGTGAGACTGGACGTAGTGTCGGTCGCGACAACCGTGTAGGTGCCGCTGAAACCGGTACCGGCAGCCGGTGCGGTCAGGAGGACGGTCCGGTTGGTGTTGAGTGTCGCGGTGATGGTGTTCCCCGACCGCACGGCTTCACTTGCCGTGGCGGTGATGTTGATGGTTTGTCCGACCTTGAACGCACCGTTGGGCGTCGTCGATGAGAACGACGTAATTGTGGGCGCCGTGGTGTCGACCACAACGCTGCTCGAGTCGGCGATGTTTGCCCCGCCGGGGACGCTGGTCGACGTCATCGCGTTCCCCGCACCGTCGGCCACCGTGCCGATGGTGAAGCTGTTGACATTCAGCATTGCAGCGGTCTGGCCCGCTGCAATGGTGTAGGTGCCCGTCAGGGTCGACGTAACAGAGTTGGTCGACAAGGTGACTGTCGCTCCACTGTTCAACGTCACGGTGATCGAGTTGTTCGATCGGATCGGTTCGCTGACCGTCGCGGTGATGTTGACGGTTTGGCCAGCCTTGTACGAGCCGTTCGCGGTGGTCGTGGTGAAAGAGGTGACGGTCGGAGCAGTGGTGTCGACAACGACTGCCGTACCCGTACCTATCGCGTTGCTCCCTGTCGGCAGGGTTGTCGAGGTCATTGAGTTGCCAGCCGTGTCGAGAACCGTGCCGATGGAGAATTCCGTGACCGTGAGGTCGGTCGAATTGATTCCGCTGGTGACGGTGTACGTACCTGTGAAGGTTGTTCCGGCGGCCGTGATCGTCAGCGACTGACCGGCTTTGTACGAACCATCGGCCGAGACGGACATTTGGGAAATCGTCGGTGCGGTGGTGTCGACGATCAGCGCCTTGGTTCCGGCGATGTTGCTCGAACCCGAGGGCACGGTGGTCGAGGTCATCGCGTTACCCGCGACGTCGAGCACGCTGGTGATGCTGTAGTTCGAAACAGTCAGGTCGCCGGAATTCTGGTTCGCACCAACCGTGTAGGTGCCTGTCAGCGTTGTTCCGCTTGACGAGTTCGAGAGAGTGACGACAGCACCGGTGTCGAGGGTGACGTCGATCGAACTGTTTGCCTGCACCGTTTCGCTGGTCGTCGCCGAGATCGTGATCGTACCGCCCGCCATGTACGAGCCATTCGAGGTGCTCGATGTGAATGCCGTGACGGTGGGCAAGACGCCGTCGACGATGTGAGAGGACGAGAGCGCAACGGCGGAGTGTGTGATCGTCGCGGCGGCCGCAACGGAGTCGTTGATCGCCCCGCCGTTCAAAGCGAGAGCATTCGAGGCAACGCCGATACCACTGGCGGCAGAGTCGCCGGCAACGACGGTGTACGAGAAAACCAGGGTCTGCGTTCCGGAACCAGCCGAGTACGTGAAGAACCTGCTGGAAAGTCCGTTCACTGCCATTCGCGGGGATCCGGTGACCGTGACGGCCTCGGTGAAGGTGGCCGACACCTCGACCGTCTCACCGATGGCGTAGCGGCTGTCGCCACCTGCCGACGAGGTGATCGCAATCGACGAGATCGAGGCCGCGGTTTCGATGACCGTGATCGTGCTTGTCACCGCAGTGCTCAGATTGTTCAGTGCGTCACCATCATTCGTCCGCCAAGTGACGGTGCGTGTCGCGGCAACTGCCGTGGGGTTGTTGGTCGTGTTGCGGAAGGTGACCGCACGGAAAATTGAGCCCATTGTCGACCCATCGTTGGTGAATGCCAGTACGTCACCCGTGGTCAGTCCGGAAGTGATCGACACGGTGGCACCCGTCAGGCGGGCCGTGTCGGCATCGGTGACGTCGATTCCGGTGAGGACAACTCCGGCTGGTGCACCCTCGGTGTACCTGAGCAGGTTGCCTGATTGTGCGGGCAGTCGAATTTCGCTGATCTGCATCATGCTGCTGCCGCGAACCGTCGGGAAGACGACGCGATACCAGCGGTACAAGGCCGAGTTCGAGAATGTGATGTCGGTGTAGTTGGTGAGCCTGGCCGTTGGGGCGGTCATTGATCCCGAGGCGACCAAGTTGAAGGAGGTGCCGTTGTTCGAGCCATAAACCTCGTAGGAGGTGGGATCGCGGTCAGATGAGTCGTTCGCGGTGGTGAGCCCGAGGCCGGAGACTGCATATGCGGCCGAAGCCCCAAGGTCGATGGTCACGCCTGACCCGGCACCGCTGAAGTTGAGGTACTTGGTGGACGACGAGTTGTCGAAGGCTCGGTACACCTCTTCGCCGCCCGGTGTTGACCCCGTGCCGGCTGTCGCGTGGTACAGGGAGTACGCCGAGGTTGCGAGCCCGTCTGTGACGTCGGCGAGGTTGGCGGCCGTGACCGTGACGACGGGGCGGTCGTTTACGGCGGTGATGGATGCGGTGAACGAGCCAGTCCCCGTGGCGCCGAGGTTGTCGGCAACCGTCACCGGGAACGACTCGGACGTTCCCGCTGAGAGAGCATTGATGGCGGCGTTGTTCGGCTCGAAGCGATATTGGCCGGATGCCGATCGCACGTACAGCGACCCGTAGGTCCCGACGAGGAGTCGGTCGAACGTGATCGATCCCGAGGTCCAAGCCAGGAGAGAGGACACTG
>RGCG01000145.1 GCA_009919275.1 Actinomycetota bacterium | reverse complement strand
TCGACCGACGAGATGTTGATGATGCGGCCCCACTTGCGCGGCAACATGTCGCGCAGCGCGTACTGGGTGCACCAGAAGGTTGACCACAGGTTCCACTTCAACGCGTCTTCGAGAGCCCAGTCCTCGAGGTCGACGATCGGAGCGTGGCCCGTGCCACCGCCCGCGTTGTTGACGAGGATGTCGATCTTGCCGTAGCGCTCGATCGTGCCCTTGATCAGCGCCTCGCAGCCCTCGCGGCTCTTCACATCACCTGCAATGAAGTGCGCCCGGTCGCCGGCGTTCATTTCACGCAGCGCCTGCTCGCCCTTTGCCGGCGTGCGTCCGTTCACAACGACACTTGCGCCCTCAGCCAGGAAGTGCTCAGCAATTGCACGGCCGATTCCGCGCGTTCCACCGGTCACCAGCGCAACTTTGCCCTGAAGTTCCATCGAAAACCCCTGTTCTCCTCGCCCGGCCCTCGGGCGTTTGCGTAGAGTAGCCGTGCGTCATACAGGCGGAAAACGGGACAGCGAAAACGTCCCGAAAATCACCGAACCAGGAGGGGAATCGTGTCGAAGGAAGGTCTGGCAGCGCTGAAGTTGGCCGTTGCGGAGGTCAAGTCGGTGATCACCACCCTCTCCGATGAGGAGTGGTCCCGGCCAAGTGGGTGTCAGGGGTGGAGCGTGCGCGACCTCGTTGCACACATGAGCTCGAACTACAAAGAGACCGTCGACCCGTCGCCCCCGCCCGCCGAACCGATCAACCTGCCGGCCGAGCGGATGATGGACATGCTCGTCGATGCCCGCGACGGCTGGTCGAACCAGCAGATTCTCGACGAGTACCTTGCCTTTTGCGACCAGGCAGTGGCTGTCATCGAGTCGATGCAGGAGGAGCCCCTCGCGTCGACGCCGATCCCTCTCGCCGATCTCGGCACGTACCCGATGCACTCGCTGGCCGACGCCTATGCGTTCGACCACTACTGCCATTTGCGCATCGACCTGCTGGCGCCCGAGGGCCCGATCGAGCGCACCGTTGCCGATGCCGACGCGCAACGTCTCGGACCCGCAATCGGGTGGATGATCACCGGCATGCCTCAGATGCAACAGGGTCTCGGGCGGACACTGTCCGCACCGATCACGCTCACCCTCACCGGTCCCGGTGGCGGTAGCTGGACCATCTCCCCCGCCGGCGACGACATCGTCGTCACTCCCGGCAAGACCGGTGGCGCTGTCGCCGATGCCAGCAGCAACGGTCACGCATTCATCAACTGGGGCACCAAGCGCTCGGATTGGCGTGAGCACTGCAAGGTGACGGGCGACGAAGCCGTTGCGGCAAAGTTCCTGGACGCCCTCAACATCATCTGACGCGAAGCGTCAGACCTGTGTGCGGCTCGGCCCGACGGCCGAACCCTTGAACATCGCATCGGAGTCGAATCCGATGCGTACGTCAGGCTTCAATTCGATCACTTGACGCATGGGTGTGTCGAGGTGTTCGACGAACGCACGTTGGCGGTCGGCGCTTTCCGGCCGCACGCGGGCGGCAAGCGCCGCGTAGAACCACTTCTTCACGTCGTCAGAGTCGTGGAGAACGATGTCTCCCTTGTACGTGACCGCCTGACTGATGCCGATATCGGTACCCCGACTGGTGATGGCAATCGCACCGCGCGGCCGCTTCTTGTATGCCTTCATGCGTGCGCGCTGAGTCGTCGCGGTGAGCCAAAAACTTCCCTTGGCCCACACGAAGTTCATGTAGACACCGACCGGATCGCCCGAGTCGGTGGTCCACATGAGACAGCACTCGGTCTGCTTGTTCAAGAGAACTTCTTCGCGCTCTTCGGAGAGTGCGAAGACACTGACGTCGTCGTAGTTGCCCGCCATCTATGCAGCGCGCTTCTTGCGGATGCGTGCCACGCCCTGCTGGCTGGCAAGTGCGACGGCGATGATCAGCGTGGTGCCCTGGAAAAGCGGGTCGACCCAGAACGAACCGGCGCCGACCACGAGCTGCAAGCCCTTGATGCCGAACGACAGCGCGTAGAGGGCGAGCACCGTTCCCCAGACATTGGGTCGACGCGACAGCTGCGAGGCTCCGAAGAACACTGCGGCGATCGCGGGAAAGAGGAAGCCGGGGCCCGTGGCAGCGGAGAAGAATCCGATCTTCGCCGACAACATGACACCGGAGATACCGGCGATCGTCGCGGACGCGACGAGCGAACCCCAGATCATACGGTCGGTCCGCACGCCGGCGAGTCGGGCGGCTTCGACGTTGCCACCCGTTGCGAACAGGTAACGGCCAACCGGTGTGTGCTCGAGCACGAACCAAATAATCGCCGCGATGATGATGAAGTAGATGAACAGAATCGGCAGGCCAAAGACTTCTCGACGGCCCCATTGCAAGTACGTCTTTGAGTACGCGTCGGTGATCTGACGGTTGTCAGAAATCTTGAGCACCACAGCGGTGATGATTTGGCTGACGCCCAATGTCGCGATGAACGAATTGACTCTGAGTTTCACGACCACGAACCCGGACAAGAACCCGACAAGTGCGCAGACAGCGACCGCAATCAGGGCGCTGAGAACTCCGGGCATGACGAAGCTTCGTCCGTTCGGAACGCCGGCCGTGGCTTCTCTCTGGAGAAACGTGGC
>RGCG01000144.1 GCA_009919275.1 Actinomycetota bacterium | reverse complement strand
AACGTGCATCGGTATCCACTTCTCGCCGAGGTGACTTTGGGGTTGCGTCGCAATCGCACCACGCTCCGGCCCATCCCCGCATCGCCAGCTGAGTGGGCTCGGACTCAGTTCGAATCGGTGTTGTTGCGAACTTTGCGCAGCTGTGCTTCGAGGCCGTCGATTCCGAACGATTGCTTCTGTAGCCACTTCTCGATCATTGCCAGTTTCCGTTGGTCCCGTCGGGAAAGTTCTCCGGTCTGCTGCAGTCGTCGGTCGATTCCTTCGATGATCATGCGCGTACGACGTGGCCTGCTACCGACGACCCAGTGGTAGGGAAGGGGCAAGCCGAACACATCGACCGTCGAGAGAAACAAGAAGAGGAGAGTGAGAGCGATGCATTCATGTAATTGATTGCGGGAAGTTCGCCCGCCTGGTTGGCGACCGTCGACCCTCGGTAGTCCTGGGACAAGGCGTTGGCGATCATGATCACGAGCTCGCGGGGCAGCGACTTTTTCGCGATGAAGGTCAGACTCGCGCCGGTCGTGGGAACGTCGCTCGAAGGTCGTGGTGGGTACACGTTGAAAGCGCCCGACGGAATGGTGAGAGGACGCAGGAAGTCTCTTCGCGCCTGGAGGGCCTCGGCCTGTGGAATTGGGATGAACCGAAGGTCGGGGTTCGCCAGTTCCTTCAGAATCGCGTTTGCGTATTCGCTTGACACACCCGAAGGTACGTCGACGAAGCAACCAACGTCGGTAACCCGCTCGGTGACATTCTTGACGATCGTTGAACCGTTGCCATACTGCGAGTTCGAGTCGGCAATCTTGACGTCGTAGCTTCCGAGGATGTAATCGCATGCCGCCCAGGCCGCGCTTCCGACCGGATACAGCGAGATGCTTCTGTTTGCGAAGTCAGAAATGTCTCGCACGTCAGAGTCAACGTGAGTGATCAGATAGACGGGCGCGATCATGACCGTGCCGATCTGCGAGACCTTGTCGTAGTAGGTCAAAGGTGCGTCGGACGCGACAAAGCCAGCGTCTACCGGGCTCTTGGGGTCAACGATGTCATCGATGATCTTCAGAGAATCAGGCCGGTTGACAATGGTGACGTCGATGCCATGGGGTGAAAGATCGTCGGCCAGTTGATTGGCCAACACGTCAAACAACCCGCCCTGCGTGCCGGCCTCGAGAGTGATCTTCTTCTGGGGTGCCGCGGAATAGAGCGCCCCGACGATTGCGAGACCCACCACGATGGTGAATGTCCGAGAAAAGAAGGTGAAGATCCAAGTTGAGCGTTCGCGAAAAGGTCTCATGGGGTAGGTATCCGAACCCGTAACGTAGTTGATCACGCCGTTCTTCGCGGAAATGCACGAAGTTGTCGTAGATGGTTTAGGAACCAAATGATTGAGCCACGCAAGGTTGTGTTCGAACCGGATGCCGTGTCGGCATTGTTCGAAATTCTCGGGATCATGACCGACCAGTTGATGGAAGGAAACATGGTGAACCGGTGGGATGCGGAAACCGTCGTTGGACTTCAACTGCGCCTCAGCGGTCTTCGCGAGGGTGAACCAGTCGAGATTGGGATAGACGATGCTGCACTCCTGCTCGACGGCATGGCATTCACCGAAGTGATGTCGGTGGACTTCCCGTTTTTCGAGATGGTGCAGTGGACCAGCGACTTCGTGACGGCAGAACTCCGTTCGCACTGGTCAGAAGATCTGTGGCTCGCATACGTCGGCCGTTGATCAACTGACTTCTGTACGGGTCGACTTCGAGGGCATTTGTCAGGAGTGCGTGCGGAACGCAACTCCAGAATGTTCATGTACCCGCGTCGATCGGAGTGGTCGTGAAAATCAGAATTGTGTTGCTCCCCGCACTCGTTGCGATCGCACTCTCTGCAGCCGTCACTACTGTTCACGGTGCTCCGATTCCGTCGAATCCGGGTGACTTCATTGTGGCGATACAGCCCGGCGGGCCGGTAGCCGGCGAGATGCCCGAGTGCAATCCGGAATTGACGTCGATCGGCGGGTTGTTCATGGCGGGACAAACAACGGTGGTTGCTCGGTGCTCGATGTCATCGACATCCGCGTCAGCGTTGGTGACCGGCACCGCTTCGAACCCCACGCTGGCGGGCAAGACGGGAGATTCCGGATTCACCAGTGGGACGATCAATGCCGACTGTACGGCGTCGCAATCCGTTGACATTCAGATGACGATCACGATGAGTGGAGCGACGATGGACTCGTTTTCCGGCGAGGTCTTTCAGGCCTGCACGTTCGTGATGCAGTTCGCGGATGCCTTGTCGAGCCGACTTTCGGGGACCATCGAACTGAACGGATTACTCGGCGACGACGACGGAGCCGTGGTGAACAACACGGTAACGATCTCGATCTCCGCAAAGGTCTTCGTTACAAGTGGAACCGGAGCATTTGCTGGTTACGCAGGCTCGGGCACTTTCAGCCAGAGCCAAGAAATCAATATCGATCCGAACAATCAGGGCGCCGGCGGTGGACCGCCCATCGTCCAATCATTCGTCACCGCGGATCGGTGTGCGGGGCAAGGCTCCAATCAATGCGACGAGGCGTCGGTTCGGAAACTCGCTGCGAGCAACGAAAACACGATGACACTGAATTTGGTGAAGTCGGCGGGTGTTG
>RGCG01000143.1 GCA_009919275.1 Actinomycetota bacterium | reverse complement strand
GGTGTCGTCGTGCAGGAAGTGCGCAACCAGTTCGCAGACGGCGGCATCATGGCCGGTACCAAGAAGCCCGACTACGGCCCGGTCATCGACATCTGCACCAAGGCCTCGCTGCGCGAACTCACCACGCCGGCACTTCTCGCAGTGCTCACGCCGGTTGTCATCGGCTTCGGCATCGACTGGAAGGCGCTCGGTGCGTTCCTCGCCGCAGTCATCCTCGTCGGCCAGTTGATGGCCAACTACCTCAGCAATGCTGGTGGTGCATGGGACAACTCGAAGAAGTACATCGAAGACGGCCACCACGGCGGCAAGGGCAGCGAAGCCCACAAGGCTGCGGTCATCGGCGACACCGTCGGCGACCCCTTCAAGGACACCGCAGGCCCGGCGCTCAACCCGCTCATCAAGGTGATGAACCTCGTGTCGCTGCTGATCCTTCCCGCAATCATCAAGACCCAGGACAACGACGGCGGTCGCTACGTGATCGCCGCTGCGGCCCTCGTGGTTCTCGTCGGGTCGATCGTGTTCTCGAGCCGCAAGGCCTCGGGCATCACAGCCGTCGCGAAGTAACGAACAAGCGCTGAGCGGAGCGACGCAACATGCGCTACCTCAGCCTCGACTGGATTGAAGAGATCGGCCGCCTTGTGGCGGCCGATCTCTCGTTACAGGCCCTTGGTGGCAAGCACACGATCGGCATCACCCAGGTGATCACCGAGTCACCCGATGGCACGGTGACCTACCACCTTCAGTCGGGCAGCGGCCGCGTCGCATTCGGTGCCGGCCCCGCCGAGCCCGAGGACGTGCGCTTGGAGCAGGAGTACTTCAGCGCCGTCGACGTGGCGATGGGGGAAATGACCGCAGAAGACGCTTTCATCACCGGCTGCATCCGCCTGTCGGGCAACGCTCCCCTCCTGCTCGAATGCCAGGCCGTCTTTGCCGGTCTCGACCCGATTTTCACCGCCGTCGCCGACCGTACCGACTACGGAAAATGAAAAGGCCCCGGGGCGAACCCGGGGCCTTTCGATTCGGATCAGTCGAACTAGATCAGACCGAGCTGCTTGACTGCGTCGCGCTCTTCGGCGAGTTCGGCCACCGAGGCATCGATCTTTCCGCGGCTGTACGCGTCGATTTCGAGGCCCTGAACGATTTCGTACTTGCCGTTCTTGCACACGCAGGGGAACGACGAGATGAGACCTTCGGGAACGCCGTACGAACCGTCGGATGGAATCGCCATCGACACCCAGTCACCCTCGGGAGTGCCCTTCACCCACGAGTGGATGTGGTCGATTGCTGCGTTGGCAGCCGATGCTGCCGACGACAATCCACGGGCCTTGATGATGGCTGCACCACGCTTGGCAACCGTCGGGATGTAGGTCTCGTCGAGCCACTTCTGGTCGTTCACCAGTGACGCTGCGTTCTTGCCGTCGACCTCGCAGTGAAAGAGGTCGGGGTACTGCGTCGTTGAGTGGTTGCCCCAGATGGTCATCTTCTTCACCGAAGTGACCGGACGACCCAGCTTCTGGGCGATTTGCGTGACGGCGCGGTTGTGGTCGAGGCGCGTCATCGCGGTGAACTGACGCGGGTCGATGCCTTTTGCGTTGTTCATCGCGATGAGCGCATTGGTGTTGGCGGGGTTGCCAACGACCAGAACCTTGACATCCTTCTTCGCGTTGGCACCGATGGCCTGACCCTGTGGCTTGAAGATGCCGCCGTTGGCGTTGAGAAGATCGGAGCGCTCCATGCCGTCCTTGCGTGGCATTGCACCGACGAGCAGTGCGATGTCAGCATCGCCGAAGGCGACGTCGGCCTTGTCGGTGCAGACCACGTCGACGAGCGGCGCGAACGCACAGTCGTCGAGCTCCATCTTCACTCCCTCGAGCGCACCGAGTGCGGGCGTGATTTCGAGGAGCTGGAGAATGACCGGGGTGTCGGGCCCGAGCATTGCGCCCGAGGCGATTCGGAAAAGGAGGCTGTAGCCGATTTGGCCTGCTGCGCCGGTGACGGCGACTCGTACGGGGGTTGTCATGGGGTGAGAGCGTAGGTCGGTCCTAGCCCGCTGCCCCAATCGTCGTTGTCACCGTTGGCACGGTCGTCGGAACGGGGACGAGCGGGCGCCCGAGCGCCGCCATGATTGCCTCGGTATAGGCGACCTGGCCCTTTGGTCGCAGGTGGGTGCCGTCGTCGTACACCCAGTCGGGGTTCGGGTCGACCAGCAACTTCCAGTCGACCACGGTCACATTCGGGTACTTGTCGGGCAGCGCCCGAATGAGGGTGTTGTTGCCCTCTTCCCACTTGTGGTCGGGCACCGCGTTGGTGAGTACCACAACTTTGTCGACGTCGGCGAGGAGAGCACCGATCGACCGCACGTAGTTCACAATCTCAAGCGCGGCCTTGAAGGGTCTGCTCTTTTTCGCATCGACGGTGATGCCGTACTTCGACAACTCTGGTGCCGCACCCAACATGACGGAGTCACCGATTGCGAGAACGTCGATCTTCTCGACGGGGAGAGTGGTCGGGGCGGCGGCGACGGACGTCGGGCCCGCGATGGTGGTCGCCGACGAAGCGGGATCGGTGGACGCAACCGGACGCGTGAGGATGTCGGTCGTTGCTTGTTCCGCATCGACAAGGCTCTGACTGATGTCGTC
>RGCG01000142.1 GCA_009919275.1 Actinomycetota bacterium | reverse complement strand
TGCCGTGGGCCATCTACTGCCACCCCGAAGTGGCATGGGCAGGTCACAGCGAGGAAAGCGCCAAGGCTGCAGGCTTCGACGTCGTCGTGGGCAAGCACCAGTTCCGCGCGAACAGCCGCGCGATGATCGTCGGCGAAACCGATGGTTTGGTGAAGGTCATCGCAAAGAAGAACGCAGATGGAACGGCCGGCCAGGTTTTGGGTGTACAGATGGTCGGGCCGTGGGTCACCGAGCAGTTGTCGGGCGGCTACCTCGCCGTCAACTGGGAGGCCACGGTGGCCGAGGTCGCCGAGTTCATCCAACCGCACCCCAGTCTTTCGGAACTCTTCGGCGAAACGATGCTGTCGATGACCGGACGTTCGATCAACGCCTAGAAAAGTAGGGCACAGACATGGCAAACGTAACCCTCCCTCAACTCGGTGAAACCGTCACCGAAGGCACCATCACAAAGTGGTTCAAGAAGGTCGGCGATGCAGTCGCGGCCGACGAGCCGCTCTTCGAGGTGTCCACCGACAAGGTCGACACCGAGGTTCCCTCGCCAGTCGCCGGAGTGCTCACCGAGATCAAGGCCAACGAAGGCGACACCGTTCCCGTCGGTGCGGTGATCGCGGTTGTCGGTGACGCCGGTGCTGCACCTGCGCCTGCACCCGCCGCGGCGCCCGCGCCGGCCGCTGCACCCGCACCGGCTCCCGAAAAAGCTGCCGAGCCTGCGCCCGCACCGGCACCTGCACCTGCACCCGTTGCAGACAAGGTCGTCAAAGCGGCTCCTGCACCCAGCGTCGGTGGCGCACCGTTGTTGTCGCCCGTCGTGCGTCGACTCATCGCCGAAAACAATCTTGACGCGGCAGCAATCAAGGGCACGGGTCCCGGTGGCCGCATCACGCGCGAAGACGTGCTTGCAGTGATCGATGCACAGGGTGGAAAGGCTGCTGCACCTGCCCCTGCTGCTGCACCTGCCCCTGCCGCAGCACCAGCACCCGCCGCAGCAGCCACACCCGCAGCAAAGCCCGCGCCCGCGAAGAAAGAAGCCGGCGCAGTGTCGAAGTCGGTCAGTCCGCACACGTTCAGCGTGGTCGAGGTCGACTACGCCAACGTCGATCGCGCCCGCAACAAGGTGAAGGACGAATTCAAGAAGAGCGAAGGCTTCAGCCTCACCTACCTTCCCTTCATCTCTCGTGCGGTAGTCGATGCGATCACCGAGTTCCCGCACATGAATGCCTCGGTCGACGGCAACGAACTCGTTGTGCACAACTACGTCGACCTTGGTATCGCAGTCGACCTCGACTATCAGGGTTTGTTGGTGCCGGTCGTGCGCGACGCGGAAACCAAGCGCCTCCGCGCGCTCGCTCGCGAGATCAGCGACCTCGGCACTCGAGCAAAGAACCGCAAGCTCACGCCTGACGAAATTCAGGGCGGCACCTTCACTCTGTCGAACAATGGATCGGCGGGTTCGGTTCTCACCATGGCGGTCATCAACCAGCCACAGGTGGCGATCATCTCCACCGATGCGATCGTGCGCAAGCCCGTTGTCGTCAATACGCCCGACGGTGGCGAGTCGATCGCGATCCACCCGGTCGGCAACCTTGCAATGAGCTGGGATCACCGCGCATTCGACGGCGCCTACGCGGCCAACTTCCTCTCGAAGATCAAGCAGATCCTCGAGACCCGCGACTGGACCGCCGAGCTCTAAGCCGGCCATGTCCGCACCGCTGAACGTCCGCTGGTTGGGGCGCGTGCCCTACCGCGAGGCGTTCGCGTTGCAGGAAGCGTTGTTCTCGCATTCCGATCGGCAGTACCTGCTGCTTCTCGAGCATCCGCATGTATTCACCTACGGTCCCAGTGCCGAACTCGACAAGAACCTGAAGTGTTCGCCCGAAGCGGTGGGTGCCGAATTAGTGAAGGTGAACCGCGGTGGTGACGTCACCTACCACGGCCCCGGTCAGTTGGTCGGTTACCCGATTCTCTCGCTCGCACCGAAGCACGGCGGCAAGGCCGGCCCCGCCGACACCACGGCCTACGTGCACGGCATCGAACAGGTGATCATTGATTCGCTCGGCGAACTCGGCGTGGCCGGTGCATCACGCTTCGACGGCTACCCGGGCGTGTGGCTGGGCGTCGACGAGGGCCGCCCGCGCAAGGTGTGCGCCATCGGTGTACGTCTCTCGCGAGGGCGCACGATGCACGGTTTCGCGCTGAATGTCGAAACCGACCTCACCTACATGCGTGAACACATCGTGCCGTGCGGCATCGCCGAGCATCCGGTCACGTCGCTGCGCGAAGAGGGTATCGACGCTTCCTTGCGCGAAGTCGCCGACGTGGTTGCACGTCGCGTCGCGGCACGTTTTTCGAACGGCACCGTCGACCGTCGTGACGTGGCATGGGTGCATCGCCCCGAAGACCTCTCGCCGTTTTCCCGTGGTGCCGGAGCTGGCGAGAAGGTGCGTCTCACCGGTCGCCTCGAGCAGGCCGGTGTCACGGGCGGTATCGCGATCGAGGAGCGCAAGCCGGAATGGTTGCGTCCGAAGGTGCACCACGGCCCTGAGGTGTTGGAAACCAAGAAGGTCGTGCGCGACCTCGGTCTTGTCACCGTGTGCGAGGAAGCGGGTTGCCCGAATCTCTCGGAATGCTGGGCCGATCGCACGGCGACTTTCATGGTGTTGGGCGA
>RGCG01000141.1 GCA_009919275.1 Actinomycetota bacterium | reverse complement strand
GTGGGTGCGACGGTTGTTGTTGGGGCGACGGTCGTTGTGGTCGGTGGGACAGTTGTCGTAGTGGGTGCGACGGTTGTTGTTGGGGCGATAGTCGTAGTGGTAGTTGTCGACGGAGTCGTTTGTGTGTCGTAGCTGATCGAAAGACTCGCCATTTCAGGATTGGGGTTGTCGTCAAGGTCCATCACACGACGCGCCGTGATTGAAATCGAGGCGGTGCCAACGGCATTCGATGGCGGGGTGTACGTGCCGGTCCACGAATTCGTTCCGGTGACTCGAGTAAGGGTGCCGATCGTGCCTGCAGACGTGGTCATGTACGAACTGAACATCGCTTTGAGATCTTCGCTGGATGCAATTGTCAGCGTCGTAGTTTGGCCGGTAGTCAATGTTCCTGATCCCGAACGAGTGATCGAAAGCGTTGGCACCGGTGTGGTCGAGTCGATCGTGATGTATCCGGTGTAACGCGCGGAAAAGTTTTCCGAGCGATCTACTCCGTAGGCGTAGTAGATGCCGTCGCGAAGACCATCCGAGACAACCGGCGTGTTGACGCCCGCTGAGTTGACTTGGCTGACATTCCAATCAGCGTCTGCCGCATTCGTGATACTTGCAAGATCCGTGACCACCACCGAATCTCGCACCAAGTAGATCTGCCCGGCCTCCGATGTGGTGTGACCAGCAGATCGCGTGTCGGCGCGAATTGTCTTGAGCGCTAACGAACCAGTGGGAGCCGTGGTGTCGGTGTACCCGCTCGAGCTCGCCATTTTTGCGACGAAGGCGTCGTCGTTGGTCGGGCCATTCGAACTTTGCCCGACCGAACCATCGACCGAAGTGTCGAGATCAATTGTTCCGACAAACGAACCCGCAACAACTACGTTGCCGTCAAGATCGAAGGTCACTCTCCAGATGCTTTCGCTTGTGCTTTGACTGCCGCCAAATTGACGCGCCCAGACGAAACTTCCCGAGCGCGTCAATTTCACGACGTAGACATCGGTGTAGACCGCCAGCAGATTTGCGGTTCCGGCCCCGGGATCGAAGTCCACCGGGGAATTGCTCTGTGTCGTGAAGGTGCCGGTGGCAACCACGTTGCCCGATGCATCGACCGCCACTCGTCGACCTGACTCCACAAGCGAACCACCAAATCTGATCGCGCGTACGAATGTGCCGTCGGTGTTCAAGGTGAGGAGGTAAGCGTCATCCTGTCCCACCGGGGTCAAGTTTGAGGTTCCGCTCCCGGGGTTGAAGTCCTGCGTACCCCAGAAGGTGCCAGTCGAGTAGACGTAACCACCCGCAACATCGACAGCAACTCCCCAGACATCATTCCCGACGTTCGTCGCCCATTGGTATGCGCCTTGATCGTCCAACTTCACGAGGAAAGCGTCGACGGTGTTGACGTCCGGCGATGAGAGGTTGGCCGAGCCGGCGGAGTTGAAGTTGACGGTCCCGCGGAATCCACCGGCCACGTACACCCCGGTTGAATCGGCTGCCAGCGCCCGTGCGATCTCGGTACCGCTGGCTCCGAAGCTCTTCGCCCACTGATAACTCCCGCTCAAGTCGAGCTTGACGACGAAGACATCGTTTCCGCCATTCGACACAAGATTCGAAGTGCCGGCGCCCGGGTCGAAGTCAGCGACATTGCTGAATTCGCCGCTTGCGTACAAACCTGTGGATGTGACGGCGAGGGAATTGGCGAACTCCGTGTTGAACACTCCGCCACCCGATGCCGGTCCGGTGATTTGTTTCACCCATTGAAAATCGCCGTTGGAATCGAGCTTCAAAATGAATGCATCCATGTCGTTTGTTGTCAAGGAAGACGTTCCTGCACCCGGGTCAAAGTCGGCAGAACCTCCGAAATAGCCGGCGATGTACAAGTTTCCCGAAGCGTCAAGCGTGATGGCCCACGCCCTGTCGTCCCTGGTACTACCGATTCGCTTCACCCACACGAAGTCGCCGGAACTGTTGAACTTCGAGATGTAAATGTCCTCAAGACCGTTAGTGGTGAGTTGAGTCGTTCCGGTACCAGGATCGAAGTCCGTCGAACCGTTGAATCCGCCGACAACAAAGTGGTTTCCCGAAGTGTCAATTGCGGTTGAGAACGCATAGTCAAGGCCTGTCCCGCCGAAGGATGTCGCGTTTATTTGCGGCGTGAAGCTCTTCCATGCGGTTGTCGACGGTGTCTCGATTGCCAACGAGATCGCCACCAACGCAACTGCTGTGATCAACCTCAAATTGGTGGTCAAAAAGGACTTCGGAAACCGCATGAGTAGTTATACTACTCAAAAAGGTAGTATTACTACTTCCGCCTGGTCTTCTTCACTTTTTCGGCGTATCCCCAAAGGTCACGGCCATGATGCCCTCGAGTGAGATTTCGTTCCACTTCCGTTGAGACACGGGTTCGTCGCCCATCTCGATCAGAACTCGTCCCAGAATCTGCCCCATGAACCAGTAGATGGTTGCAAGGAGGTCGATGTCCCGTCGTATCCAACCCTTTTTCTGGAACGGCAACAGCATCTCCGTAATGCCGATCGCCCCCTGCTTCTGAGCAAGTGCAAGAGACTGCGACAGACCAGGACGCGCGTACCCTGCTCCAAGCGCATTCAAACGAACCCGTCGCAATTCCCATCGATCCTTGTCGAAGTGGGTCAGCAACTCTTTACGAATTGCTTGACGAAGTTCGTCTTTGTTCTTGCACTTCGC
>RGCG01000015.1 GCA_009919275.1 Actinomycetota bacterium | reverse complement strand
CTTCGTACGTCTTCGGTTTCCACAGTTCGGCCACGATGACGCACGGGAACTCGAGCCCCTTGGCCTTGTGAACCGTCATTACCTGAACAGCGTCGATGTCACTTTCAACGCGGCGGCTGACGACCTCGGAACTACCGCTCAGCAACGCGTAGGCATCGAAGACCTCAAGCAATTGTGAGGGCGTCACCCCGCTCCCCCGCGTCTCGGCGTGAAGAAGGTCGACGATGTGGCTGAAGTCGGCAAGATGTCGCTCACCATCGGGTCCGGCGACAAAGGATTCCATGACCTGCTTGTCGCCGCTTATCTCAGAGGCTAATGCGGCAACACCTCGTCGCTGGAGGATCTGGCGCCACTCAACCAATTTCTCTTGAATGTCGAGGACTGCATCGGGTTCGCCGGGCCCGCGTGGAGCGACATCGTCTGGCAAGAGGCGTGGATCACCCAGCGTCATCCCAAAGAATGTGGTGGAGGCCGCACTGCGGACTCGACCGAGATTGTTGACCCGATCAAGAGCCTCGAAAATCCGGCGAAGCTCGCTTGCCGTGGAATCGGCAAACACTGATTCTGCACCGCTGGCAACGGCCGGAATGCCGAGTCTCTGCAGTTCGCGATGGACGGCCCGCACGAGAGTGTTCGATCCTGCAAGAACGCAGACGTCCTTCGGCTCAATCGGTCGCCAACCGTCGTTGTCGAGGATTTCACCTTTCTCGAGCAGTCGGACGACATGACCGACGACGGCGAGACTGGCGTGGAACTGATTGTTCATGTCTGCGATGTCGATCGCCTCGGCCGCGGCAATTCCTCGAACCTTCGATCCGGTTTTGCCGGGGTCGGCCGACACTCGGGCGTATTCGACGTCTTCGCCGAGGGATTTGCCTTCGAAGAGCGCGTTGAGGGCGTGGATGACCGGGGGGTCGGAACGGAAGTTGGTATCGAGAGTCGACATGTTCGATGGGTCGCGGACGTCGAGGTAGGCGTGGATGTCGGCCCCACGGAATGCGTAGATCGCCTGCTTGGGGTCGCCAACTGCGGTGAGCTTGTGCGCCGACGCGGGATCTCTTCTCGGGAAGATGTGATGGAAGAGTTTCCACTGCAGTTGATCGGTGTCCTGCGCCTCGTCGATGAAGGCATGGGTATAGCGCTCGGCCAAGCGGGTTCGGATGTCATCGCCCATTTCGCCGCTCAGCGCGTTTTCGGCGCGGCGGATGAGATCATCGAACGACGGATGCAGTTCCGTACGGTGGTGAACCTCGTTAACCATGTCATTGATAGCGATGCCGAGATCGGCAAGTTCGGCGAGAACCGTGGGGTCGAGAGTGTCGTCGTACCACTGTTCGGCGAGCGGACTTCCGAGCCGCGCCTCGAGAGCCTTCCTGACGCGCACGTCATCCCAGACACGACCCCGTTCGACGGCTTCGGAGACGAGGCGGTCGTTGACGACTTCGACGATTGCCCGCTGGGTGAGTTCCTCGGCGGAATTGTCGTGCGTGACGAGACCGGCCAGGGCGAGAATCTTTGAACAGATGGAGTGGATGGTTCCGATGGTCGCGTTGTCGAAATTGACGGCCGCGCGACGCAAGTTGCGGATGTAGCGGGATCGTTCCGGCTCGTTGGCGAGCAGTGCCATCAAGATGGGATCGGTCGGATCGGGTTGGTTTTTCTGGAGGTTGTCGGCCGTGTCGACGAGTCGACGGCGCACACGGTCGCGAAGTTCTGCTGCGGCAAATCGAGTGAAAGTGGTGATCAGCACCTTGTCGATACGCAGGTTGTCGTCGATCGCGATTGCACGGGTGACGAGCGCCGCGACGGAGTAGGTCTTTCCGGTGCCCGCGCTCGCCTCGATCGTGTGGCCATTGGTGAGTTCGTGGTTTGCAAGGTCGAGCGTCCACGCCATCAGAGGATCCCCCAATGCGAGTTTCCGTGCGGGAGCTTTCCGGAGATGCCAGTTGCTTTGCCGCGCGTGAAGTGGAACACGCCGTGGAAGCGAGACCAAAAGTCGATGATTGGTCCCCTTGGATTGAAGATTGCCGTGAAGTCGGGTTCATTGCCGTAGATCCGGCGTTCGAGGGAGTCCGCAAAGTCGTCGGAACTAACGAACCTGTCGAACCGGAGGCGCCCCTTGTCGAAGTCGAGATTCGTCGGATCGGTGAAGATGGCATCAACCGTGTCGCCAAATGACGGCATCGGGGTCACGGACGCGGCCCCCCGAAGTTCAGATAGTTCATGGAGGCGTCGCGCTGCCTCGACCCGGTCGACGGTGTCGCCGAGATAAATGAGGCGGGCCTGGGCCTGATCGGCCTTCTTGTTGTCACTGTGTTGATGGATCGTGATGCCGTGACGAACCCCGAGTCCCGCCGCCGTCGCGGCGAGCAGCCGAACACCAAGTTCCGCATGGTCGCGGTCGTAATACTTCGATGCGCGTACAACTCCGATCAACTGTTCGGCTATCTGCAGATGCGGAATGTTTCCCTTGAGCGCGAGATCTTCAGCGATCGAAAGGAATACGGGGGTCGCAGCAGGTGGAATCGGTTGTACCGAGTGGGTCTGACATGTCGTGAGTAGCGACTCGGCAAGCGTCTGTAGTTTCTCGATTTCTGCATCGCCGTATGCGCCAATCGGGACGTCGCCGTTCAAGCGGGCAACTTGCGAGTGCATGAGAGGCGTCCAACCCGATTCAGCACTGATTTTCCCGGCGATATACCCGTCAACGAACCGGCGCTGCGTGCGCAAGTCACTCGCGAATGGGATCACGGCTTCATCAGCAGCGTGATTTTCCTTCCATGTGCTGACCCCGAGGATCTCGTTGACGAACATCTCAAGCGGGGACTGCACAAACGACGTCAGTGAGGCCAGTTCAACCACGCCCGAAGGACGGGCGGGCGCAAGCGCGTGGTTCGCGGCTATTGGCGTTGTGGCGAAACCTACCTTGCCGGCCACATCGCGCACCCCAGTTGAGAATGCCCACACACGACCGGGAACGACGCCGCCGTGAATGAAGTTTCGGCTGCTGGTTGCGTGTCGGGGGTGCAAGAACTCGATGTCACTTCCGGCTTTGTCTTCGCGTTCACCCGCGCCGTGAAGTCGGGCGAAGTCGACAAACTCGGCGAGAGCCGTAGTGAGCGGAATGATCGCGTTGTTCTGGATGCTGCGCCCGTCGCAGGTGATGATCACCCTGTCAACAGCAGAGAGAACCGCGTCGAGGAGTTGCCGACGTGAGTCGACACGCGGGTCGTCGTCGCCGATGAACACCTGTCGCCCGATGAGGTCGTCGGTCTCAAGTTCCCCAACGCCGAAGGTGCCATCGTCGATTCCCAGCAGGCACACCACCCGATACGGCACGCCGCGCAGGGGCATCATTGATGTGGCCGTCACCGCCCCGGTACGCAAAGGCTGGTGGCCGGGAATGCCCGAGATTTGACCGAGAAGATGCGAGGCGACCTCAACGAAGGGAACCGCGACACCGAGTCGATGCGATGCGCCTTCGGCATTGATAGCCATGGTGCTCAACGCGAGATTGTCGAGTAGTTCGAATGCACCCGACAGGCGGTCGCCATCACCACACAACGCGATGATGGTTTGTTCGATTTCGCTGCACCATTCGGCGATGTGGCGTGACGCAGCCCTCCGGGTGGCGAGCTCGAGCTTTTCAATCGCGTCGAATACCTGAACCAGCTGGGCAAGGGCGTCGATGTCGTCAACGCCGAGATCGTTGAGCGGAACGACACCGCCCAGCTCCATCGCAGCCACGGTGTCGGGCAACGCCGCACCGAGTAGCGAACGCTCGATTGCGGCACGCCAGGTGTGCACACTTTCAGCTTTGGTCGCCAGACCCATAGCCGTCCGCTGCTCGGCAGAGAGTCCCCAGCGCACTCGCGTGCGGTCGATTTGACGCTGCCATACCGAAATCGCTTCCCCGTCGATGCCCAAGTGTTCTGCGACAAGCGATGAGGTTGCGACCGCGAGAAATGAAGTGACGTCGAACCGGCCCGTCAAGAGCTCGAGCAGAGCAGCGAGAAATTCGGCGCCTTCATTGATGAAGCGCAGCTGACGTTCTGCAACCGCCAGCGGAATACGCACCTGCCTTTCGACTCCGTCGGCTTCGACGGTCACCGTACGATCAAATACCGCCTCGAGGACAGGAGCGGCTTCGGCCAGTCGGGGCGAGACGATGACAACCTCGTGTGGAGCCAAGTTGTCAAGATCGTGGAAGGCGTGCAAGAGCGCGTCGTGCAGCACCTCGACCTGGCGGGTGAGGTTGTAACAGCGGTGGATCTGCACCGAAAGGTCGTCGGCTGCGCGTACTGGGTGCGGCTGCAGATCATTTTCCGACACCGCGTTTTGGATGTTTCCAAGCAAAGTGGGTGGTGCTGTCGCGAGGTCAACCGAGTGCAGAACGGGTTCGAGGCCCCGCGAGGCCAGCATCTGCTGAAGCTCGCGGGCACCGCGCAGCCACGAGTGAACAAGTGGGTGCACGTCGCCGGGCAAATCGTCGTCGGCGGGACGCAACTGCAGCGCGCCGCGAGGCACCTCGGAACCTGCGGCTTCGTTGGCCCACCGCTTCGCCAACACGGGCGACGGGTGGACGAGCAGAACTTCGATCTCACTTACGTGACCGAAAGCTTCGAGAAGTTCGATCGCCCCGAGCGAGAGTGACTGCATACCGGCAACCATCAATCGCGGGGGTACACCGACAAGGTTTTCACCGCGCCTGAGTTGTTGGAGGGCGGCTTCAATCTGAACCGGCCACGGGGCGACGCCGATCACATCGCGGAGAGCCCGCCACAAGTCGAACTGCCAGCGCTGGTCACCCAGATCAGCCGCGCGCCATTCGCCGTCGTTGAAGGAATCCGCTGTGGTGGGGGCCATGACCGGCGACCCCTTTTCCCACGCGCGGATCATGATCGGGCGGCGTGCGTGATAGCGATCGAAGCGGTCGGCCAGATGCGCCGCAGCGGACAATGCGCCACCGGTACGTCGACTGATCGACTCGTACAGAGGATCCTTGGCGATGAGCCCGAGAATTGCTGCGGTCATCGACTCGATCGACCATGGGTCGGTGTTGTGAAATCGCTGCGGGACGATGAACTTGTTCAACGACCCGAGGTAGCCCACTTGAACGTTCGCTATGACGCCGTCGTTCTTCCCGGGTCGGTTACCGACACGTTGCGCCAGTTCCGGCAAAAGCCACGCCTTGGCGCCGTTGGCCGGCAGGAGAATGTGGTCTGCGCCGAAGACCCCACGGCCGTCAAAACCGGTCCTCAGCCAGGATGCAACGGGCTCGACCACGTCGGACAACGTCCGTACGTAGCGAACCTTCAACACCATGACACCAAGTTAGTGAGCGGGTGTCTGCGCGATGGCTCCCGTCTATTGAAATGCCGGGCAGTCGCGGGTTGTCTTGTAGTGGCACCAATCGCACAGCTTCGTGACGTTGCAGGGAAACTCGCCCCTGACCACGGCGGCGTCAATTCCTTCGCGGGTTTCAACGATGGTTCCCTTTGCGATCGAAAGATTCACTGGTGTAACGGCAAGGTCGTGTGCAACCGGCACCCCCAGATAGAGCAACTGAACTTTTTCGGTCGGCTCGTCATCGGCGGCTTCGATCATGGCGGCATAGGCCAAAAGTTGGAAAAACTTGTCGTCGTCCGAGGTGAACTTTGGGTTTGGGATCTTTCCTGTCTTGTAGTCGGAGATGACGATTCCGTTCTCACCAAAAATGAAGCGGTCGATATAACCCTTCATCGCAACGCCTTCGACTTCGGCCATTACTTCGTGCTCCATGCCGTCAAGTTCCGTTTGCTGTGGGTCTTCCAACTTCCACAGATTCGTCATGCAGCCAAACGACTGGATCTTGAACTCTTTGGTTCCCCCCTGCGGCTGTTCAAGCGCGTTGACTTTGGACTCCCAATCACTTTGGCTCCACCGATCAGCGGCAAGCCTCTTCAAGGTGTCGATGGTGCGATCGCCGGGATCAACCTGGTACAGATGCTCGAGAACCTCGTGGACGAACGACCCGACGTGTGTGGCCCAGGTGGGTGGTTGAGGAATCTTGTCGATCCGCGAGAGTTTGAATTTCTGGGGGCAGTCGCGGTACGTCGCGATGGACGACGGCGACAAATAGGTCGGGGCTTCCATTCCCTCCAGTTTGCCAGCCCCGTGTGCGGCGAACGTGCCCTACTTCGTCAGTTCGATGTCGCAGTTCTCGTCGATGTAGCCCTGAAACGCAACACCCGCCTTCAGGTACTTCTCGCCCGTGAAGCGCTCGTCATTCGCGAATGTCGGGTCCTCCCCCGCGAGCTTCATCGAGAAGGTGAACTGTTCCATGTAGTCGTATGCGGCCATCGCAGATTCGTAGGCCACTTCGGCATCCGCCTTGATCTCTGCCGGGGCCAGATCGCGCATCTGACTCTGCAGTTCCTTGTAGCGGTCCCAGAAGGCGCGGGTGTTCATCGGCGACGTCTCGGCATCCGCATTCGACTCATTCTCGAGAGCATCGAGAACCTCCGTCGCGTACACCTTTGCAACGCCACAAAATGTCGGGGGCTCGGTTGTCGTGGATGTGGCGGCAGCTGTATCCGTGGTCATCGTTGAGGTCGTCCGTCGTGTATCGCTCTCGGCACACGACGCGACTCCCACGGCAGCGAACACGAAAAGGGTCAATGCAGGAAGCCGACGCACACTCGTCAAGCCAATGCCCACCTATCTCTTGTAGAGATTGACGACCGCAAGTGCAATGCCGGCACCGGTCACAAGGAACCAGATCTTGATGTTGAGAAATTTCTTGTCGAGTGTTTCCATCATCAAAGAAAATCGGAAATCCATGTCCGTTTTCAACGTCGCGACATCGGTCTTCAGCGTCGCCACGTCGGTCTTCAGCGTCGCCACGTCAGTTTTCACAGCGGACATGTCGGCTTGCGAGGCGACTTGTTCGACATCGCTGAAGTTGAGTGAGTTCAAGATCACCTCCGCGTTTTCCCGACCCACAGCCGGCTCAAGACCAAGGTAAAGCCTAGACCGTTGCGCTCCCGTGATTGCCATACACACCCCTTCGGCTCAGTTTCAGGAGTGTGCGCGCGCAGGACAAAGTTCGACAGTCACTCGCCGAAAAACTTGCGCAGGTCTTTCAGGCGCGGGTCGTTCGAAAAGACCTCGATTGGCGGCTGAATGTCGAGTCGGAGTCCGCGCTGGATGATTCGACACGTGGTGTGTTGGTTGTACTCAGCCAAGGTGACCGCCCAACCATCGCGTCCGGCGCGTGCGGTACGACCTGAACGGTGCAGATAGGCCTTCACGTCGATGGGCGGTTCGTAATGGACGACGAGCGAGACGTCGTCGATGTCGATGCCGCGCGCGGCGACATCGGTGGCGACCAGCACGTTGATCTGGTTCGCTTCGAAACGCTTGAGTGCTTTTTCGCGTGCGACCTGTGTGAGGTCGCCGTGGATGGCAGCGGCCTTGACGTTGAGGTCAACGAGCGCCCGCTCGACTCTGTCACATTGACGTTTCGTGTCGCAGAAGACGACCGTTTGTCCGGCACCGGCCGCCATCGAGGCAATGACCTTGTCTTTGTCGAGTCGATGAATGGCAAGAAAGAGATGCCGCATCGTGCCGACCGTTTCGGTGGCCGAGTCGACAGCAACCTCGACGGGTGACTTCAGATAGCGGTTGACGAGGTGACCCACCTGACCGTCGAGCGTGGCGGAAAAGAGCATGGTCTGGTGCTCGGCGGTGATGTGCCGCAGGATCCACTCGACCTGCGGGGTGAATCCTTCATCGGCCATGCGGTCGGCCTCGTCGAGGGTGATGACGGTGATCTTGTCGAGGCCCACTTCGCCGGCCTTGATGAGGTCGATGAGGCGCAGCGGGGTGGCCACCACCAGGTCGACGCCGCGTTCGAGCTCGTCGATCTGCTTGTCGCGTGACGCCCCGCCGTAGACGGCGAGAACACGCATACCGCAGTGCTTGGCGATGGGGGCCAATACCTCGGCCACTTGCAGGGCGAGTTCCCGCGTGGGCACCAGAACCAAGCCGTGTGGCTTGCGCGGCGCGGCATCACGGTCGATGCGGGCGAGGTGTGCACCGCTAGGGAGAGCGCCACGTATCCGCCCCTTCTTCACCGCGTGTGATGGGAACAAGGAGGTAATCCGTGTCCGTCCATAACGGCACCCACCCAGAGGTCACGACACTTGTCGGGCTTGCACTGTCCGGTCTTCACATCGCCACGGCGGTGAAAGGCATCGCATACGACTGGCGGCAGTTCGTCTTTCCGCACGAGGTGGATTTCGACGCAGAGCTGGCAGCACTTCTCGCGGTCGAGGCCACGCAGTGACCCGTCCGGGGAGGGGGCGACATGTTGTTCGACCTTGCGTGGAACATCGATGCACCGACGATCATCGGCTGGTGTCACGACCACGGCGTGCGCTACCTCAACACCTCGGTCGAATTGTGGGACCCGTACGAGGATCTCGCCTCGACTCCCCCGCTCGACCGCACCCTGTACGTGCGTCACCAGTCGCTTGCCGCGATGGTGCGCGGTTGGGGCGGCAACTCCGGCCCGACCGCAGTCGTGGAACACGGCGCAAACCCCGGACTCGTGTCGCACTTCGTCAAGCAGGCTCTTGTCGAGATCGCAACGCGGCTACTGAGCGACGGCCGAGCCGGTGCACTAAAGACGAAGATCGAACTGGCTCTTGCGGAGTCACAGTTCAACAACCTGGCGATGCTCACCGGCACGAAGGTCATCCACATCGCCGAACGTGACACGCAGACAAGCCTGGTTCCGAAGGCCCCGAATGAGTTCGTCAACACATGGAGTGTCGAGGGCTTCTACGAAGAAGGCATTGCGCCGGCCGAGCTCGGCTGGGGAACACATGAAAAGAAGTTGCCCCGCAATGCGCATCAACACACGAAGAACGGCCCGCGCAACCAAATCTGCATCGCCAAACCCGGCATGGAGGTTCTGGTGCGTAGTCGTGTGCCATCGTCGGAGATACACGGCATGGTGATTCGCCACGGCGAGGCCTACACGATGTGTGAACACCTGACGGTGTATGACGAGAAGTGCGAAGCCGTCTACCGACCGACTGTTGATCGACCACGGCAAGGACGAGCTCGGTGTTCTTCTGATGGGCCACCCGTACAAGTCGTGGTGGTTCGGATCGTGCCTGTCCATCGAAGAGGCGCGCGCGATCCTTCCACACCAGAGTGCAACCACCCTGCAGGTGGCCTGCTCGGTGATCGCGGCGGCGCAGTGGATGTTCGACGAACCCGATCGAGGGTTGTGCGTTCCCGACGACCTGCCCTACGACCGCATCCTAAAGATGGCGACGCCGTACCTCGGCACCATGTTTTCGGGCGCCATCGACTGGGATCCGCTTTCCACGCGCAAGCCACTCTTCCCGCATGTCAGCGACGAAGGCGTGGAGCTCGACCACAGCGACCCGTGGCAGTTCTGCAATTTCCTGGTCTGAAACGGCGATCTACATTCACACCGATTTCCATGCGAACCTGCTCCGCCAGCCCATTGCGAAGGCATGCCGGCGGGGTTAGGCTTTGCTCAATGATTCGTTCCCTGAGCCTCCTCCTTACGTAACGGCGACAGCCGCATATCGCTGTCGCCGATCCTCCTGCGCCCGAAAGGCCAGGGGGATTTTTTGTTTCTCCGAACGACCACCAGCCAATGAGTACCCGAAAGAAAGCCGAACCAATGCCGCCAGCAAACGTGACTCCCAAGAAGATGGCCTTCGAAAAGTACAAGCCGTACGTTCCTGTTGTCCTGAAGGACCGCACGTGGCCAAATCGCATCATTGACAAGGCACCGCTGTGGTGTTCGGTCGACCTGCGCGACGGGAACCAGGCCCTCATCGACCCGATGGACCCGGAACGCAAGCGGCGTATGTTCGTGGAACTCGTGAAGATGGGCTTCAAGGAGATCGAGGTTGGCTTTCCCTCGGCGAGCCAGCCCGACTTCGACTTCGTTCGGATGCTCATCGAAGAGGACATGATCCCCGACGACGTGACGATCCAGGTCTTGGTACAAAGCCGACCCGAACTGATCGAGCGCACGTACGAATGCATCGCCGGCGCATCGCGCGCGATTGTCCACTTCTACAACTCCACCAATCCCCTCCAGCGCCGTGTTGTGTTTGGTTTGGAAAAGGAAGGCATCGTCGACATTGCCGTGAACGCGGCGAAGTTGTGCAAGAAATTGGAGGAAACTGTTCCTACGACCAAGATCCGGTACGAATACTCTCCCGAATCATTCACGTTGACCGAGCCCGAGTTCGCGATCGAAATCTGCGAGGCGGTCATGGAAGTCATTGAACCGACCCCCGAGAATCCGATCATCTTGAACCTTCCCGCGACTGTCGAGTGCTACTCCCCCAACGTGTACGGCGACGTCATCGAGTGGTTCGGCCGCACCATCAAAAACCGTTCTTCCGTCGTCTTGTCGCTGCACCCGCACAACGACCGCGGTTGCGCGGTTGCAGCGGCCGAATTCGGCGTCATGGCCGGTGCCGATCGTGTCGAGGGGACACTGTTCGGTAACGGCGAACGTACGGGCAACGTCGACGTCGTGAACCTGGCGATGAACCTGTTCATGAACGGCGTCGACCCCGAACTCGACATCACCGACATCGACGCCCTGCGCCGCGTCGCCGAGTACTGCAATCGTCTTCCGGTTCACCCGCGCCATCCGTACGTGGGTGATCTGGTGTACACCGCGTTTTCGGGCAGCCACCAAGACGCCATCAAAAAAGGTTTCGAGGCACTGCCGGCGAACTACAACGAGTGGGGCGTTCCGTATCTTCCAATCGACCCGAAGCACGTGGGCCGCTCATACGAGGCAGTGATTCGTGTGAACAGCCAGTCGGGCAAAGGTGGCGTCGCCTACATCATGAAGACCGAGCACGGCTTCGATCTTCCGCGACGTCTGCAGATCGAGTTCTCGAAGACGATCCAGCACATCACCGAAGACTCCGGTACTGAAATCTCTCCCGTCGTTATGTGGGACGCGTTCAAGACCGAGTATCTGCCCGCAACCCCAACGATGCACCTCGACAGCCACGAGTTGAAGAGCGATTCGACCGGCGCCACCACCATCACCGCCCAGATCACCGTCGACGGCGCGCGCCAGACGGTCATCGGACAGGGAAACGGCCCCATCGACGCGTTCGTCCAGGGTCTCCGCAGCGGCCTCGGGATCGACATCGATGTCCTCGACTACACCGAGCACGCCCTCGGCGCCGGAGCCGATGCCACAGCCGTGGCCTACGTGGAAAGCACCACATCGACCGGATCGGTGAAGTGGGGCGTTGGCAAGGACCCGAACATCATCACCGCTTCGCTCCGGGCAGTCCTTGCGGCCGCCGAGCGTCAGGGCAAGTAGTCTCGTCCCATGCGCGTAGTTGTTGACTTCGACGTGTGCGCCTCGACAGGGGCATGCACACAGGTTGCTCCCGAGATCTTCGAAATCCGATCCGACGGGTATCTCTACATTCTCGTCGAGGAGCCCACGGGCGACCTCGAGGCCAAGGCACGTGAGGCAGCGGAACTCTGCCCCACTGCGGCCATTTCGATCGAAGAGTGAGTTTTCTCGAAAAACTTGAACTCCGGTGGAAGACCACCGGCTCAATGCTGTGTGTCGGGCTCGACCCCGACATTGCCCGCCTTCCCGGAGCGATGGCAGGCCGCACTGGCGCAATCGCCGATTTCTGCATCGCAATCATCGATGCGACGGCACCTCACGTGTGTGCTTTCAAACCACAGATCGCCTATTTCGCGGCCGTCGGCGCCGAGGAACAGTTGCAACGTGTGTGCGACCACATTCGCACCGCTCACCCCGGCATTCCCCTGATTCTCGACGCCAAGCGTGGCGACATCGGTGACACAGCAAAGCTGTACGCGCGCGAGGCGTTCGAACGCTACGGTGCCGACGCTGTCACCGTGAATCCCTACCTCGGTACCGACTCGCTCGAACCGTTTTTGTCGACGCCCGGTCGCGGCGTCATCGTGCTGTGCCGCACGTCGAATGCCGGGAGTGGAACTTTCCAGTCGCAGATGATTGACGGTCGACCGCTGTACGAACACGTCGCACAGCGTGCCGCCGACGAATGGTCGAAGATGGGCGAAGTCGGGCTGGTTGTCGGCGCGACATACCCCGACGAGTTGGCGCGTGTTCGGGCGATCGTCGGCGACATGCCGTTGCTGGTGCCTGGCGTGGGCGCCCAGGGTGGCGACGCCGCAATTGTCTTGAGCGTTGGCCGCGCGTCGAACGGCTTCGGTCTCGTCATCAACTCATCTCGTGCGGTGCTCTACGCGTCATCGGGTGACGACTTCGCGTCGGCGGCAGCCGAAGTCGCCCGCACAACCCTCCCCTGAGCGCAACTTCCGGCATCTCTCCAAAGGGATCTCGGTGTGAAATTACCCGAAAAGCGAGTCAATTCACACCGAAAACCCTTGGTTAGGCGTGGAGGACGGCGACGTTCAAGATTCCGGGCGCAGCCCGAAGCTGTTCGACGACCTCGTCGGGCACCTCGGTTGTCGGCGCAATGACCATCAACGCGGTGCCCGGCTTGAGGGCCTTGCCGACGTCCATGTCGGCGATGTTCACGTTGTGGTTGCCGAGCAGCGTGCCGACAACGCCGATGACGCCGGGCCGGTCGTCGTTCGAGACGACGAGCATGTTGTCGGCGGGCGGTACGTCGGTGATGTGATCATCGACGAGCACGAGACGTGCTTCGCGCCGGGGGCCGACCAGCGTCGCAGCAATGCTGTGGCCGTCGGCGCGCAATGTCACCAAGTTCACGTAGTCGGCGTTGGTCGACGTGGACGAGTTGTTTTCACGCACTTCGCATCCGGCACCTGCGGCAATTTGCGGGCCGTTCACGTAGGTGACCTGTTCCTTCGTCAGCGAACCAAAGAAGCCCTTCAACGCGCTGAGCGTGAGGATTCGCGTGTCGTAGCCGCCGATCTCGCCCGTGGCGCTGATTTCCAGCGACTTCGGCACAGAACCGACGAGGGTCGCAAAAAGTCGTCCGAGCCGTTCGGCAAGCGGAAGGAACGGCTTGAGTGTTTCGTTCGCGTCGGCGGCATTCACGTTGACGGCGAATGGAACGAAGTCTCCGGCGAGTGCGAGTTGCACCATGTCGGCAATGACATCCCCCGCCTTGTCTTGCGCCTCGCGCGTGGATGCTCCGAGGTGCGGCGTCACCACGACATTGGTCAACGTGAAGAGCGGTGAGTCGGTGGTGGGTTCCTTGGCGAACACGTCGAGGGCGGCACCCGCGATGACACCATCTTTCAACGCGTCGTAGAGTGCGGCTTCATCGATGATGCCTCCGCGCGCGACATTGATGACACGCAGTTCGCGCTTGGCCTTCAGGAACATTTCGCGGCCGATGAGGCCGACCGTTTCCTTGGTCTTCGGGAGGTGCACGGTGAGAAAGTCGGACTCGGCAACAACCTGGTCGAGGGGCAAGAGCTCGACGTTCATCTGGCGGGCGCGGTCGGCCGAGATGAACGGGTCGAACGCGACGATGCGCATACCGAACGCAGCCGCGCGCTGGGCAACCAGCTTGCCAATGCGCCCGAGACCGACGATGCCGAGGGTCTTGTCGAGGAGTTCGACACCCTCCCACTTGCTGCGCTCCCAGCGACCCTGCACCAATGCGGCGTGGGCCTGGGGCACGTTGCGTGCGATGGAGAGAAGAAGCGCCATCGTCTGTTCGGCGGCCGAGGCGATGTTCGATTCGGGTGCGTTGCACACCATGACGCCGCGCTTGGTTGCGGTGTCGACATCGACGTTGTCGAGACCAACTCCGGCACGGCCGACAACGACGAGGTCGGAGCCTGCGGCAAGCACCTCGGCGTTCACGTCGGTGGCGGAACGCACGATGAGCGCGTGCGCGCCCTTGATGGCCGACAACAGTGCGGCGTGGTCGAGACCAAGCCGAATGTCGACCTCGTGGCCGGCCTGACGCAGGCGGTCGAGGCCTCCGTCGGCGATTTCTTCGGTCACGAGAATGCGCGCCATAGGGTCCCAAGTCTGCCCTCGCCGCTGGTCCGCACCACAATCCTTTGCGGAATGTAAAGGCGTCAACGGTCACGCCCTAGCGTGGGGTCGTGAACCTGAGCGCCCTGCCGCCGGTCGAGATCGGCGACGTCGCGGGAACCATCCGACTCCACCGTCGCGAGCTCGAGCTCGTTCGTCGGGTCGTCGCGACCCACGGCACCCATGCATCCCGACGGGTGCTGCTCGTCGAGTTTGTGACCGCCGACGGCGTACGCGGCTGGGGCGAGTGCGGTGCACCCGATGAGTCGGGATACACGGGCGAAACGGCCGATGCAGCCGCGACGTTTCTTGCGGGTATCGCGCCGGGTGTCATTGCGGGGCGCAGGTCATTGACCGCGACTAGAGTGCGCGCACTGGCCAGTGCGATCGACCCCGATGCCACCTCGCGCCACCCCATGGCAGTGGCGGCTCTCGAAACAGCAGTTCTCGACGCACAGTTGCGGGCCACCAACACCGCTTTCGAATCACTGCTCGGCTCGACGCCGAAGCGCGCGGCGTTGGCCGGCGCCACCCTCGGCAACCAGGGCACCGACGATTCCGCAACGGCGGCGATTGATGCGGTAGTCGCCGACGCCCTCGAGGCCGTCGCCCACGGCTACCCGCGACTGAAGGTGAAGATCGGACCCGCGTTGCACACCACCGACATCGTGCGCGAATTGCGGACCACGCTGGGCGACAGCGTGGTGTTGCTCGGCGATGCAAACGGCGCATACCCACCCGACGACGTTGCCCACGTGGCGTCGCTCGGCGAGTTGGGCCTCGACTTCATCGAGCAGCCGTTTCCTGCACATGACACGTCGTCACACCAGGCGCTTGTCGCCACGGGGACGATTCGCGTCGCCCTGGACGAAGGGGTGAACAGCGCCGTCGATGCTCTCGATGCGCTGGTGAACCACGAGTGCACCGACATCACGTTGAAGCCCGCGCGCTTCGGTTATCTCGCCTGCGTCGACGTCCTGAACAGAGCCGCCGAACACGGTGCCGGGGCGTGGATCGGAGGCATGTTCGACACCGGAGTCGCCCGTTGGGCCAACGTGCGTCTTGCCGCCCATCCCGCCGTCACCCTGGCATCCGACATCGGGTCGTCGGCGCGGTACTGGGCGACCGACCTCACCGAGCCCGTCGTGGCCGACGCGGGATTGGTGACGGTACCCGGATTGCGCAATCCAGGCCTTTCCGGCGTTCCCCTCAGCACGTGAGTGTGGGTAGGTTGAAGCCATGTCGCACCAGTTCCTGTCAGAAGAGTGGATGGCCGCAGCCCGCGCGATTCGTGAGAAGTACAAGGACGAAGCGCCGATGATCACGTTCAGCATCAAGATCAACCAGGTTGTCACCGATGTTCCCTTCGGTGACGGAACCGTGAAGAGCTTCATGGACACGAGTTCGGGCGAAATGGTGATGGACCTCGGCGAGTTGTCCGACGCCGATGCAACCGTCACCACCGACTACGCGACAGCAAAGGCCCTCTTCGTCCACCAAGACCAGGCCGCGGGAATGCAGGCGTTCATGTCTGGAAAGATCAAGGTTGTCGGCGACATGATGAAGGTGATGGGAATGCAAACCGCAATTCCGCAGACTGACATCACGAAGGTCGTCGCCGAAGAAATCAAGAGCATCACCGCCGATTGACCTCAGCGCCGCAGTGGTTTCACCTGCAGCGCTGCCAACAATCCGAGAAATGCCGCGAAGGCCCCGACCCACAGGGCGTACCCGTAGCTTTCGACCACGCCGTGCGAGAGCGTTGACTCGTGCACCATGGTCATCACAGTGGTGCCCGTGACTGCACCAAGCTGCGTCATCAATTGTTGGAAGGCCGCCGCCGTGCCGATGTCCTCGGGATCCACGGCGCTCGACAACAGACCGGTGAGCGCCGGGCCGGCAACACCGAGTCCGATTCCCGTCAACGCAAGGCCGATGACAATCACGAGGTCGGACGAGCCGACACCGACGGAGCTCAGCACGAACATCGACACGATGGTGGCGGTTGCACCAATGACACCGCTCGAACGCTCACCGATGCGCAAGGTGATGACGCTGGCCGCCGCAGCAACGATCGAGAACGTGAGCGGTCGCGCGATGATCAACCAACCGATGTGTGACGTGGAGTAGTCGAGGCCTTTTTCCAACAACTGCGGCACGGCGAAGAACCCGCCCATGTAGGCGAAGTTGATGAGAGCCTGGCTGAGCGTCGGGAAAACCACGTTGCGCGTGCGCAACCAGCGCATCGGCAACAACGGAGCCTCGGCTGAGCGTTCGACCCGGAAAAAGAACCACAGGCCCGACACACCCACGATGAGGAGTGCCAACACCGGTGCGCTTCCCCACCCCCAGGAATGTCCGCGGTTGATGGCGAGGAGCAGGGACGTGGCGCCGACGCCGAGAACGGCCGAACCCCGAAGGTCGAACCTCACGTTGGTTTGCCGGTCGGTTTCGGGCAGCAGTCGCCATGCAAGCAACAAAGCGATCGCAAGCAACGGGGCCTGAACGACGAAGATGACCCGCCATCCGACCGATTCAACAATCGGAGCCCCGATCACAACACCGAGAACGGGCGCGCCGGCGGTTGTGAAGCTCCAGTAGCCGAGCGGTCGTACGCGCTCTTCCGGCTCGAACATGCGGTTGATGAACGCCATTGCCGCGGGACCGGTGGCCGAACCCGCGGTGGCCGAGAGCGTACGGAACAAGATCATCGTCGTTGCGTTCCACGCGATGGCGGTGAGTGCGGCGAAGATCGATGCTCCGAGGAGGCCGAGAAGAAAGAGACGCTTGTGGCCCCACAGGTCACCCGCCTTGCCGAAGGCAGGGCCAACGACACCGAAGGCGAGCATCGGGCCGGTGAGCGCCCAATTGATGGTGGATGTGTCGGAGTTCAAGTCGGTCGCAACGGTGTCGAGCGAGACGACGAGAATGGTGATTGTTGCACTGACGGCGAACAGTCCCGAGAGAACAACGATGAGCGTCGCCCATGCGCGGTTGAGACCGATGCGTTTGGCAACTTTGCGAACGAATCGCTTCCCTCGCACCGCCTGCCAAGGAAGTACGCCTACTTCGTCGACGCCGGGGCCCTGCTCATGCACGGCGGGGGCTCATGCACCGTAGAACTCGAGGTCGATGGTGGCGCCCATCGCGACCTCGTCACCGCTCTTCACCTCGACGCCCGCGATGAACAACTTCTTCAGGCGGTGCGTCGCAGCTTTGCCCGTGACATTGCCGATGACGAAACCGGCCTCGGTGAGACGCTTCTCGACCGTCGCCTTGTACTCCATCTGGACGTACGGGATGGTGGTGAGTTCCTTGCCCTTCGAAACCCAGTAGCTGACGCTGCCTCCGCGCGGCACACTTTCACCGGCGGCCGGAACCTGGCCACCGACCTTGCCGGGATCGGCATCGCCGATGTCGTCGGCGAGTTTCGTGACCGTGAGGCCGAGTTCGACGATTTTCGCCTCGGCTTCGGCCGGGTCGAGGCCGACCAGGTTCGGAACGACACGCGGTGCGGGTCCGTCGGACACGGTGAGGGTGATGGTGGTGCCCTTCACCACTTGATCACCGACCGACGCGGCCGGCTGCTCCGCCACCGCCCACTTGAGGACGGTGCCAGCAGGGCTGTTTTCGTCGTTGATTTTCGCCGAGACGACGACGAGACCCAGTTCTTCGATACGGCGCGTGGCTTCGTCGATGGTCTTCCCGCTGAAGTCTTCGAGTGTCGAGAACGTGGGGCCCTGTGAGACGACGATCGTCAGCGACTTGCCCTCTTGAAGCATTCGTCCGTCGCTTGGATCGGTGGCAATGATCTGGCCCGTCTCGACGACGTCGCTTCGACCTTCCTGAACAACGACCTTCCAATCGAAATTCACGATGAGGTTCTCGGCTTCTCCCTGCGTGAGGCCGACGAGCACCGGGACCTGATAACTGTCCTTCTTCAACAGGAAATAGCCCGCAACCGCACCACCGACAACGGCGAGTGCGGCGACGACCGCAACGATTTTGCGCCCTCGCAAACGCGACACGCGCGCCGCGGCGATCTCACCGGTTGGGTCGTCGAGTTCACCGGAGTGCCCGCGGCTCTGTGCTGCGCTTGCGAGTTCCTTGTCCTTGTCGATTGCCGTGTGCATCGGTCGCGCAATCTCGCCCGTGGGGTCGCCCGCATCGCCGTGATCGATGACGTTGGTCGGCGGCATCGGGATGAGCAACTCGTCGACGCCGACAACGTCGATGGGTGTCGGTGGCGGAACACGTTTGGCTACACCGACCAGCGCCTCGCCGAATTCGCGCGCGGAGAACCGACTGTCGACATCGGGACGCGCCGCTCGTTCGAGAACGCTCGCGAGTGCACCGAGGTCGGCGTTGACGGGCAACAACTTGTCGACCCGGTTCGAGAGCGCAACCGTGACCGAGTCGGCATTGAACGGAACGTCGCCG
The DNA here is from genome assembly GCA_009919275.1 of Actinomycetota bacterium. Taxonomy (GTDB): domain Bacteria; phylum Actinomycetota; class Acidimicrobiia; order Acidimicrobiales; family Ilumatobacteraceae; genus F1-20-MAGs119. Next base: position 12,780 of record RGCG01000015.1, on the reverse strand, counting down.
GTGACCGCCTCGACAAGCGCGAGCGCGAGGGAATAGACGTCGGATCCGGGGCTCGGCGGGGAACCCTGGCCGACTTCGGGAGCGGCGTAGCGGGCTCGCTCGATGTCGGCTTCCCCAATGTTTTCAGGGGTCAGCGTGTCGAGACCACCCAAACGGGCCCGCCGGTTGGCGTCGAAAACGATGGTGGCCGGGCGGATATCGCCGTGGACCCAGCCGGCCCCGTGCACGGCATTGAGGGCCCGGCAGATGTCGAGGCCAACGACCAGCGCCTGCGATGGCGTGAGGCGCCGACCGCGGTCGAGCATCTCGCGGAGACTGCCGCCGGGAAGCTGCCCAAGGACGGTGTAGATGCAACGCACACCGTTGAGATCGGTGTCACCCCAGTCGGAGATCGGAGCGAGTGCGGGGTGTCGGGTCGACAAGACGAGTTGAAGATGATGTTGGATGGCGCGACGTGCGTCACCCGAGGTGCGACGGTTCGAGGATCGCGGATCGACGAGGTCGTTCAGTGGAGTGAGCCGAACACGCACGGCAACGTTGGTGCGAATGTCGAGCGCGTCGAACATTCCACGTGGTTCGTCGCTTGCGCCAAGTCCGAGCCGCGTGGTGAGGCGGTAGCGGCCGGCAAGCACGTAGCCGATCAGGTCGCGCTGCGTATCCATAGGGGCAGAAAGAAACTAGTCGCCGGTAGGGCATTTTCCGCCCCAACCCGTCAGAATGAGTACGTGAAAACACGGAAAAAAATCAACAAGTCGGCACTTTTTGCCAGCTTTGGGGTTTCCGTGGGCCTCATTCTCATCGTTCTCGGACTCAATTCGGCCACCACCGGGCGTGACGCGCTGAACCTTCCCGACGAGATCGAGAACATGTCGCCGGCGAACAACGAAAAAGTTCTTCGACAGTCGGAGATACGAATCGACTTCATCGAGGGATACGAAGGTGCGCTCGTGGTCAACGGCATCGATATTCCAACGACACGCCTCGATGAACTTCAAGTCGGCGGCAAACAACCGAAGCCCGGTGAACAAGTCGACCTTCCTCCGACCGCCATCTACGACCCCGGCAACTTCACGCTTACTTTTCTGCCGCAGGAAGGTGCGCCGATCGAACGACTCGAGCAGGGAAAACACACCGCTCGTGTGTTCTTCTGGAAGATCACCGAGACGCGCGACAAGGCCCAGTCGTACACCTGGGAATTCACGGTCGACTGACGCCGGTTGTGGCGTCAGTTGGGCAGCTCACCCGTTTCCAGCAGGGCTCGAAACCCCGCCTCGTCGAGGATCGGAACGCCCAAAGCCTCGGCTTTTGTGAGCTTTGAGGCCCCCGGATCGGCTCCGACCACGACCGCGAATGTCTTTGCCGACACGCTGCCCGGACTCTTGCCGCCGCGCTGTTTAATGGCCGCCTCGGCGTCGTCGCGTGAGAAGCGGTCGAGGGTGCCGGTGACAACAACGGCCTTGCCCGCGAGCACCTGGGGAAGCGTCGTGCGCTCGACATTGCCGAAGTCGACACCCGCGTCACGCAGTTTGTCGATGAGACGCTGGTTCGCGGGCTTGTCGAACCACGAACGAATGGACGCCGCGATGACGCCGCCAACACCGTCGATGGAGGCAAGGTCGTCGACCGACGCAGACGCGATGGCGTCGAGAGTGCCGAACGCAAGTGACAGTGACTCGGAAGCGGCCGGTCCGAGATGCTTCACACCGAGAGCAGTGAGCAGTTTCGGCAACGGGCGATGACGTGAAGCATCGATACCTGCGAGCAATTTCTGAGCACTGATTTTGCCGAAGCCTTCGATCTGGAGCAGTTGTTCTTCGGTGAGCGCGTAGATGTCGCCCGCATCTTCGACGAAGCCGGCGTCGGACAATGCGAAGACGGTGCGTTCGCCGAGTCCCTCGATATCCATGCCGCCGCGAGATGCGAAGTAGATGATGCGCTGGTCACGTTGGTACGGACACGATGGTTCGACACAACGCGTGTCGGCTTCACCCTCGACCTGCACGAGCTCGGTGACGAGCGGACATGGACACGTGTCAGGGAAGACCCATGACTTGCAGTTCTTCGGTCGCTTGGCGAGGACGGGACCGACAACCTCGGGGATCACGTCACCGGCCTTGCGCACAACGACCGTGTCGCCCGGGCGAACGTCTTTCGCGGCCACCTGGGCACGATTGTGCAGGGTCGCCATACCAACCGTGGAACCACCCACGAAAACGGGCTCGAGCACGGCAAACGGGGTGACCCGGCCGGTGCGGCCCACCGAAATTTGGATGTCGCGGAGCAGTGTGGTGCGCTCTTCGGGCGGAAATTTGAAGGCGATGGCCCAACGGGGGGCACGACTGGTGAAACCCAGCGACTCGCGCTGCGACAACGAGTCGACCTTCACCACGGCCCCGTCGATTTCGTAGCCAAGAGTGTCTCGCTGGTCGCGCCAGCGGTGACAGAACTCGACCACGTCGGAGAAGCCGTCGACGCACACGATTGCCGGGTTAACCGGAAAGCCAAGAGAGGCGAGATAGTCGAGCGTGTCCTTGTGCGAGTCGAACTGCGGAACGCCACGCGTGTCGCCCACCTGATACGCCCAAAACGACAATTCACGCTGTGCGGTGACTGCGGGGTTCTTCTGTCGAAGCGACCCGGCACCCGCGTTGCGCGGGTTCGCAGGAACGGGTTCGGGCTTGCGTCCTGCAGCAACACGATCGGCGTTTTCTGCTTCCTTCGCTGCACGTAGTTTTTCGAAGGCGGCGATGGGCATGTACACCTCACCACGCACCTCGAGAACTTCCGGAACCTCGCCCTTTTTCACGATGAGCTTCTTCGGCACCGCGGCGATGGTGGCGATGTTGGCGGTGACGTCTTCGCCCACTCGGCCATCGCCACGGGTCGCAGCCTGAACAAGTTCACCGTTCTCGTAACGAATGCTGATGGCAAGACCATCGATCTTCAACTCACAGACGTAGCGTGCCGACGCAACGCCGAGGCCCTTGGCAACACGTTCGCCCCATGCGCGAAGTTCGTCTTCGTCCATCGCGTTGTCGAGGCTGGTCATCGGAATTGCGTGGGTGACGGGGGCGAAAGTGGTGACGGCCGCACCACTCACGGTTTGGGTGGGAGATTCGTCGCTGAAGAGATGGGGGTTGGCTGCTTCGAGATCGGCAAGTTCCCGAACGAGGTCGTCGTAGTCGGCGTCGCTGATTTCGGGCGCATCGTGGCCGTAGTAAGCCTGATTGTGATGTGCTATCAGTTCACGGAGTTCGGAGATACGCCCTGCTTCGGGGGCGCCCTGCATGGATTTCTTCTTCTTCGACGCCACGGGTTTCACCGTACCAATCGGGTAGAACATTGACGGAAATGAGTACGGTCCCCGACACACGCAGCGCCCCGGTGTGGATCGTGCGCGTCACGTGGGTACTTCTCGCCGTCGTGCCCGGTCCGCTCGGCGACGCAGTAGCCGATTCGGGTCGCACCGCACAGGTGGTGTTCACGGCGGCAGCATGGTCATTGTGGGCAATCGGTGTCGCCGCGAGCGCATGGCTGTCTCCTGCGTCACTGACCGCGATCCGATGCATCGCGCCCGCCGTGTCGATCGGACTCGTCGTAGCGACGCTCGCCCGACCGAACCTGGCCGACTCAGCCGTTCTGTGGCCACTCGTCTCGGTGGCACTCGCTGTCGTGGCCACTTTTGCCGCCTTTCTCCCCGACTACGCGGCTGTACATGCTCAAGCATCCGCTTACGGCGCCGAACGGCGCCTCCCGCTGCGTATTCCGATTCCCCACGTCGCGCCGATGTTGTTGGTATGGACTCTGACCGCGGGTGCGGTGAGTGGCTTTCTCTTCTCGCTTGCCGGCGAGGTGTGGTTGCTGGCCGTGCCGAGTGGATTGACGGCGATTGGTCTTGCATGGCTCGCGGCAACGCGACTTCACAGATTCGCGCGGCGTTGGCTCGTCGTCGTTCCGGCCGGAATCGTGGTGCACGATCACGTGCTACTCGCCGAAACGTTCATGGTGAGGGCACACGCGGTGACATCAGTGCGCGTGGTCGACACACCCGGTGAAGCCCTTGATTTGTCGGGCGTTGCACGCGGCGCGTTGGTCGTGGTGTCGCTGCGCGAAGCCGAGACCCTTGCCCTCAGTCCGTACCTGGCGCGGATGCTCGGCACGCTCGATGCCGTGCACGTGCGCGGTTATGCCGTGGCGCCGACATTGACGGGCCAGGCGCTTGCCGCACTGACCAAACCTCCGGCAACGACGTAGCTGTCGGTTTCGTCGTACAGCACCGCGCTTTGACCGGGCGCGATACGACGGTGGGGAGCGTCGAGCGTCACCTGCACGCGGTCGCCACCAACGATGTCGACTCTGCACGGCAACGAGGTTCCGTGGGCGCTGCACTGCACGCGGTATCGACCGGGTGCCGGTGTGCCGCCCGCCCACACCATGGAGTGCAGGGCAAGACCCGCTCGTTGCAGGTCATCATCGGTACCGACGACGACCATGCGTGAGTCGACGTCGACGTCGACGACGAACCGCTTGGCTTCGGTCTTGTAGAGACCGATTCCCCGTCGCTGACCAATGGTGACGAGCTCGACTGCGTCGACCTGACCGACTTCATTCCCTTCGATGTCGATGACACGACCCGAGTGGAACGGAATGCGGTGACCAAGGAAAGTTTCGCGCCCACCCGTCGTGGAGATGAAGCACACGTCCTGGCTGTCGGGTTTGGTGGCGGTGCGAAGACCGAGATCAGCGGCGATGCGACGGACTTCGGCTTTTGTCATGTGACCGACGGGGAAAAGCGTTCGCTCGAGTTCGCGACCCGTGAGCATGTGGACGACGTAGGACTGGTCCTTTGCGGCATCGCCGCCGCGATGCACACGCATCTCGCCATGGGCGTTGCGCACGAGACGGGCGTGGTGACCGGTGACCACCGCGTCGAAGCCGAGTGCATCGGCCCGTTCGGTGAGTCGAGAAAACTTGAGACTTCGGTTGCACTCGATGCACGGATTGGGAGTCATACCGGTGGCATGCGCCCGAACGTACGGGTCGACCACTTTTTCCTGGAAGTCCTCGGTGAAATTGAAAACGAGATGGTCGATGTCGAGTTGCTGTGCGACGCGGCGCGCGTCGTCAACGTCGGAGACGGAACAACACCCCGTGTCACTTTCGCCACCCCACAGTCGCATGGTGACTCCGACGACGTGGTGACCTTCGCGCTGCATCAGTGCAGCGGCAACCGACGAGTCGACCCCACCCGACATCGCCACGAGAACCTTCATACGGAGAAGTCTAAGGACGCAAATCTAGGCACGCGCGTGCGCGCGCAACCGACCGACGGCGGTACCGATGATGTCGATCGCCGCAGTGACGTCGTCATGCGTGGTGGTGTGACCCAAGCTGAGCCGCAGAGCCCCTCGGGCCAAGTCGCGCGGAACACCCATCGCTGCCAGCACATGTGACGGCTCCATCGCGCCGCTCGCGCAGGCAGAGGCTGCAGAAGCGCACAAGCCGGCCTCGTCGAGCAGGTACAGGAGTGCCTCGTTTTCAACGCCTTCGACGCACACGTGGACAATGCCTGCGACACTCTCCGCGGCCGGAATGGTGGCCGTGACGCCACCGATGGCGGCAAGGCCGGCAACGATTTCGGCGCGGAGCCGACCGACACGTTCGACCTCGGTTGTCCGTTCCGCAGCGGTGGCCAACAGTGCAGCAGCTGTGGCAACGATGCCTGCAACGTTGTGGGTGCCGCTTCGACGGTCGCGTTCTTGACCCCCGCCAAAGATGAGTGGTTCGATGTCGACGCCTTCGCGTTGGAACATGACGCCACAGCCCTTCGGGCCACCGAACTTGTGTGACGACAGCGTGAGCAGATCGACCGCCTTCGTGATCGGAGCGAGGTCGAGCCAGCACGCTGCCTGCACGGCATCGGTGTGCAGCAACGCGTTTGGTGCGGTACGACGAACGATGCGTGACACGTCGTCGAGCGACGTGACGCTGCCGACTTCGTTGTTGACCGCCATCGTCGACACAACGGGAACGACACCGGCGGCAGCAAGGCGCGTGAGTTCGACACCGAGTTGCTCGGCATCGATGCACCCGTACGAATCGGTCGCAATGATCGAACCGTGCACGTGTTCGACACAGTTCAGTACGGCGTGATGCTCGGCCGCGCTGCACACTGCGCGGGCCGCAGCACCTTTCGCCTCGAGGCGGCGCACCGCGCCCAGTACCGCCGAGTTGTCACCCTCGGTTCCGCCACCGTTGAAGATGACTTCGCCCGGCTTACAGCCGAGCACACCCGCTACGGCATCGCGCGCCTCGTCGACTGCGCGCCGCGCCTCGCGGGCGAATCGGTGCGATCCGGAGGGATTTGCGTACACATCGGCGAGGAACGGCTGCATGGCGGCGACGGCCTCGGGTCGCATCGGCGTGGTGGCGGCATGATCGAGATAGATGAGTTCACGATCGATGGCGCCAGCGGGCATACGGGCAATCTACCGTTGACTGAATGAATGAAGAATCGCAGACGTACGGTGCGACATTCGCCGACGTCTACGACGACTGGTACTCGAACGTCACGAACGTCGCCGACACCGTCGAAACCCTCGTTCGTCTCGCCGGTGGCGGCAACTTGCTCGAGCTCGGTGTGGGTACCGGGCGTATCGCGGTACCACTGGCAGCGCGGCTGTCTGGTCGATCACGCATCACCGGAATCGATGAATCTCCCGAGATGCTCGATGTTTGGCGCGCGAAACTCGCAGCCGATTCCGGGGTGGCGGCACGCAGCGAGGTCGTCCTCGGCGACATGTCTGCTCCCCTGCCGCACGGCCCATACGCGGTCGTGTTTTGTACCTTCAATACCTTCTTCAACATTCCCACCCACGAGGCGCAACGTGCATGCCTGCGCCACGCCGCGGCCGTTCTCGCCCCGGGTGGTGCGATCGTTCTCGAGTTCGCCGTCTTCCCCGAGGACAATCGGGTGGCTACCGGTGAATTCGTCGACGAGCGGCGGCGTCCCGATGGAACGACCGTCATGAGCACGAGCACAATTGACCCGGTTGAACACACCGTCACAGGACGATTCACGGACGGCACGGGCCGGCAGCGACCGTGGACGATCCGCTACGTGACCCCACGGATGCTCGCCGAGATGGCGCACGACGTCGGACTGGTGGCGACCGACCGATGGGAGGACTTCGGTCGTCGACCTTTTCTCGCGACAAGTGCACGGCAGGTGTGCGTTTTGCGCCGTAGGCTGATCGTCGGATGAGCCAGTTGAGACTGAACCCTCTGACCGGCCGGTGGGTAACTCTCGTTGCCGACCGAGCCAAGCGACCGACCGACTTTGCGCCGCGCCTCGCACAAGTCGAAGCCGATCCCAGCAAGCCCTGCCCCTTCTGCCCGGGCAACGAAGAGTCAACGCCGCCGGCCCTCGAGCAGGTCGACAGCGAAGGCAAGTGGACCTTGCGCGTCGTGCCGAACCTCTACCCCGCTTTCGAAGGCGACGGAAACCTCACGGTGCGCAATCTCGGCCCGGTGCACACGATGGCCGACGCCAGTGGCATCCACGAAGTCTTCGTCATCACGCCCGACCACACCGCCGGCGTCGGGACTTTCACCGACAAGGTCATCCGCGACGTGATGACCGCACTGCGACGCCGTTTCGAGGAACACGCGCGTACACCCAACGTTCGCTACACCCAGGCCTTCATCAACCACGGCCGCGAGGCCGGCGCCTCACTCTCGCATCCGCACGGACAGATCCTCGGTCTCCCCTTCGTTCCGGGTGAAATTCTGGAAGAGGAGCGCGCATTCGAACGTTTCAAGGGTGGCTGCATCCTCTGCGCAACAATCGACGCCGAACGAGTCGACAACAAGCGTGTCGTTCTCGAATCCGAACACGTCGTCGCGGTCACTCCCTACTGGAGTGGTAGCCCGTACGAGCTGCTCATCATCCCGCAGTCACACGACGCACATCTCACCGACTCCACCGACGACGTCCTGACGGCGATCGGCATCGCCATTCGCGATTCAATCCGCATGTTGACCAACACTCTCGGCGACGTCGCCTACAACCTGGTGTTCCACACCGCACCCTCGCACCACGCGGGCAACTTCCACTGGCACGTGCACCTGTGGCCGAAGCTCACCACCACCGCCGGCTTCGAAAAAGGCACCGGGGTTCTCATCAACATCGTCCCGCCCGAAGACGCTGCCTTCGAACTTCTCAGCGCGAACAGCCGCTGATGTCACGCATCACCGTTTCAATCGACTTACCGGCCTCGCCCGCGCGCGTGTGGGAAGTGGTTGAACCCGTCGAGCGGCACATCGACTGGATGGCCGACGCTGTTGCGATTCGCTTCGAGACAGAGCAAACCCGCGGCGTGGGGACCAAATTTCTCTGCGACACCAAGGTGGGCCCCATCAAGTTGGTCGACCACATGGAAATCACCGAATGGGAACCGGGTGCGGTCATGGGTGTGCGTCACACGGGTCTCGTCACGGGTACGGGACGTTTCACCATCACTCCGATGGGTGACGGTTCAACCAGCACCTTCACCTGGAGCGAGGAACTGCGATTCCCATGGTGGCTCGGTGGTCGCCTCGGAGAAATCATCGGTGGCAACATCGTGATGAAGGCGATCTGGCGCCGCAACCTCAGGAAACTGCGCGAGTTATTCCTGTAGCCGCGCACGCCAACACGATCACCAACCACAACGGCACGCGTTTCCACACGGCAACAACCGCCACGGCAACACCGATGGCGCGCGCATCGATCTGCAGGTCGTGGCCGGCCGTGAAAGTGTCCTTCACAATGAGCGCCGACAACACTGCGGCGGGAATCAGTGCGATGACATTGCGTACGGGTGCAGGAAAGTCACGCACGCCAACGCCGACGAGGCCCGCCGACTTGAGCGCGTAGGCACCAACCGACAGAACGACGATGAGCGCCCAGGTCATGCCGGGCCTCCCGTCGACACGACCGGTCCCGCGTCCGCCGTTGGACGCAGACCGACCAGGGCAACGAGGGCGGCGACGATGATGCCCGCACCGATGGGAACGAACGGGGTGACGGCCAGGCACACCACCGCTCCGGCGAAGCCGACACGACGCGCACGGGGCGAGACGATGAGCGGGGCGAGCATTCCAACGAAGGCCGCCGCGAAGGCCACGTCGAGGCCGTACTTCTGGGTGTCGATGTTGCTGCCGGCGATGGCGCCGATCAGTGTCGCAAGATTCCAAAAGACGTAGATGCTGGCGGCGGTCACCCAAAACGCGCGGCGCCGACGCTGCGGAGTGTTCTGGGCGAGGGTCATGCCAGTCGTTTCGTCGATCGTGAATTGTGATGCGAACAGTCGGTACGGCAGCGAGCCCGTCAATGACGGCGCAACGGCGACTCCGTAGACCGCATTGCGCGAGGCAAGGATGAGTGCGCCCACGATGGCGCTGGCCGCGCTGCCGCCCGCCGCGAGCACGCTGACCGCGGAGAACTGCGAGGCGCCCGTGAAAACGAAAAGCGACATTGCCATCGCCTTCGGCACGCTTCCACCCGCATCGATGCACATGACACCGAACGACAAACCGAAGGCGAACACGGCGAACCCCAGACCGAGTGCCGGCCCGATGATGCCGGCCCAGTCGTCAGTTGCCTTCGAAGGCGGCTTTGCCCGGCCCATTTTCGAGGAAGCTCTTCACGCCACGCTGGCTGTCGTTGGTTTTGAACACTTCGACGAAGAGATCCTTCTCTCCGGCGAGGCCGCCCGCCAGCGGCATGTTCAGACCCGCGTCGACGGCCTGCTTGACGAGAGCCGACGCAACCGTTGCGCCCTTGGCCACTTCTGCCGCGAGCGCAAGCGCACGTTCGTGGAGCGCCTCGGGTTCAACGACTTCGTCGAGCAAACCGATGCGCAGCGCCTCGTCGGACTTCACCTGACGACCCGTCACCATGATCTCCTTGGCGCGGCTGGCACCGACGAGACGCGGCAACCGCTGCGTGCCGCCGCCGCCCGGGATGATGCCGAGGAGAATCTCGGGTTGTCCCAGCACGGCTTTCGTGCTGCCGATGCGGTAGTCGCAGGCGAGCGCGAGTTCACAGCCACCACCGAGCGCATACCCGCTGATTGCCGCGATGACGAAGGCGGGAATGGCAGCGACCTTGTCGAACGCACGGTGAATCGTGTCGGCTACCCGCTTTGCTTCGACCGGCCCACCGAACTCGGAGATATCGGCGCCTGCGGCGAAGATTTTCTCGCCACCGGTGATGACCACGGCGCCGGGTCGGGTCGCATGCAGTTCGTGGGCGATTTCCTGCAGGTCGTCGAGCACGCCCTGCGACAGAGCGTTCACTTTTGGGTTGTTCAGCGTGATCACCGCGACGCGGTCGTCACGCATGTCGAGATTGACGAGTCCGTTGCTCATGGGGCGACGGTAGCCGACGGGCTCAGGCGCCGACGGGGCGCAGCATTTCGTCAGCCGCGCTCCACGGGTCGGTGACGTGGCGCAGAACCTCGGACTGCAGTTCGTCCCAGCGCTCTCCGGTGCAGATTTCGCGTGCCTTTGCCTCGAGGCGACGGGCGACGATTTCACGCAGTTCCTCGCGCATGCGAAACGCGCGGCGCTCGGTCAACTGTCCCGACTCCTCGGCATGCGCGCGGTGCGCGAGCACGGCATCCCACAGATCGGACACCCCCTGGCCGGTCGATCCGACGGTTGCGACGATCGGCGGGCGCCACGCATCATGCGAAAGATCGGAGAGGTCGAGCATCTGCTCGATGTCGCGCCGCGTTTCCTCGACGCCCTTGCGGTCGGCCTTGTTGATGACGAAGACGTCGGCAATCTCCATGAGACCGGCCTTGTTGGCCTGCACCGAGTCGCCCCACCCCGGGTTCAGCACGACGACGGTCGTATCGGCCTTGCCCGCAATTTCGACTTCGACCTGGCCAACACCCACGGTTTCGACGAGTACCCAGCGTCGGCCGACGGCATCGAGCAAACGAATGGCTTCGGGGGTGGCGAGCGACAGGCCGCCGAGGTGGCCGCGCGTCGCCATGGAACGAATGAAGACACCCGGGTCGGTGGCGTGGTCTTGCATGCGCACGCGGTCACCGAGAATTGCGCCACCTGTGAACGGTGACGACGGATCGATGGCGACAACGGCGACTTCGATCTCGAGCGAGCGCAGGTGGCCGATGACGGCGCTGGTGAGGGTGCTCTTTCCTGCGCCGGGTGCACCGGTGAGACCAACCGTGTAGGCGCTGCCCGATTTGGGATAGCTCAGCCGCCCAACCGTACGGGCGTCGTCACCACCGCGTTCGATGAGCGAGAGAAGACGGGCGAGCGACGCGCGGTCACCGGCTGTTGCCGCGTCGAAAAGCTCTTTCGGATCCCTGCTGCGAGCCGCCATCAGTCGACCGCCACCACTTCGGTGACGCCGTCGACGCGGTCGCGCATGATGCGTTCGATTCCAGCTTTGAGGGTCTGCGTCGATGCTGGGCACGTGCCACAGGCACCGATAAGGGTGACCGACACGATGCCGGTTTCCTCGTTCACGTCTTTCAGCACGATGTCGCCACCGTCGGCGTGGAGCGCGGGACGGATGACCTCGATGGTCTCTTCCACCTGCTGTCGCATGCGACCGGTTTGGGGAGCGCTCACGGTGTCCGACACGGGTGAAATTCAACCAGATGAAAGGCTGAATTGTTGAGTTGAAGAGCGCGATGGCACAGTGTTGGCTGCGATGACTGCCGACCGACTCATTTCCCACCTGTCCGGTGGGCTGGTGGCCCACCAAGGTGGCTGGGACGAGATTCTGTGGGTATTGGTCCCGATCCTCGTCATGGTCGGATTGTTGCGGGTTGCGACGAAACGCGTCCGCAAGGGTGCCGACAATGCGGCGACGAGACCCCCGGCGTCAGATGCGCGCGATATCGGCGCCGAGTGATGCGAGGCGACCCACCAGGTCGTCGTAGCCGCGGTCGATGTGATGAACGTCGCTGATCAAGGTTTCGCCGTCGGCCACAAGGCCCGCGACCACGAGCGCAGCGCCGGCTCGGATATCGGGGGCGCGCACAGGGGCCCCCGACAGTCGGGGCACTCCGCGCACAATCGCATGGTGGCCATCGGTGCGAATGTTGGCACCGAGGCGTCGTAGTTCATCCACGTAGCGGAACCGCCCCGGGTAGAGATTCTCGGTCACGATGCCGACACCGTCGGCAACGGAAAGCAGGGCCACAACGAGGGGTTTGTAGTCGGTTGCCACGCCGGGGAACGGAAGCGTGACGACGTCGATTGATTTCAGCTTCTCGGGTCCGACGACAAGGACACCGTTGTGCTGCGGTTCGACGGTGATACCCATGTCGTCGAACCGGCGCAGCAGCATCTCCATGTGCTCGGGCACCGCGTGACGCACGAGCACCTCTCCGCCCGAGATTGCCGCGGCGGCAATGTACGTGGCCGCTTGAACGCGGTCGGGAACCACTGCATGAACAGCCGGTCGCAGCGAGTCGCGTTCGACCCCGTGGATACTGATGGTCGTCGAACCGATTCCGTCGATCGAGGCCCCCATTGCCACGAGCATCCGACAAAGGTCGACGATCTCGGGTTCGCGCGCGGCATTGTCGATGGTGGTCGTGCCCTTCGCGAACACTGCGGCAGTGACGAGGTTTTCGGTGGCGCCAACGCTCGGGAAGTCGAGCGTGATGTCGGCACCGTGCAAACGATCGGCGAACGCATGCACGTCACCGTGGCGAATGGTGAACTCGGCACCCATCTGCATGAGTCCGTTCA
>RGCG01000140.1 GCA_009919275.1 Actinomycetota bacterium | reverse complement strand
TGCGCTACGGCGAGGTACTCGCTGTCTTTCTGCGCGACGACAAACTTCAAGCCGAGGTGTACGGCACTCAGATGCTGAACGACTGCCCCGAAGAGCTGTGGTCGACGCTCGTGGCCGACGAGATTGCCCGCGAGATGGGTGCGCTCTTCGTGAAGTTGAACGGTCCGCGCCACTGGATGCTCGATGGCCTGGGCACGAAGGTTGCTCCCGTCGCCCCGGTGATGCGCGAATTCAACGGGCTGATGACACGGCGCATCGCCGTGGTCGACCTGGGCAACAATCCGCAATCGACGCCGTACTCAGAGCGCCACGTCGACCGCGGAGCGATGTTCTACTTCGATGCGGGTAAGTCCGTGTACGAACTGGTTCGCCCCGATGGCGTCGCCTACGTCATGCAGGCCCGGTGCATTGGTGTCGACCCTCACATGACAGAAGAATCGCTCGAAACGCTCGGCTCACGCCTGGCTTTGCCGAATGGATGGACCTACCGCACCCGCGTCCTTGATGCCGAACTGGTGGTTGATACCACGTCGCACGTGGCGACGGTGTTGCAAGACGAGTTCGAGAACAGCTACACGTTGCCCTGACTCTTTCGAGTCGGGCTAGCGCAGGTACGCGGGTCGCTTGGATTCGAAGGCAGTGATGGCGTCGGCGTGCGTGAGCGTGATGCCGATGTCGTCGAGTCCGTTCAAGAAGCGGTGCTGGGTTGGTGCGTCCATGGGGAACGTTGCCACGATTGTTGCGGAAAATGTCGGAAAACGACGGGGCAATGACGGCGTCGAAGCCGTACTGCTGCAAAGCCCACACCGCGTGTTCGCGTGACGAACCGACGCCGAACGACGGACCGGCCACGAGGACGGTTGCCCCTGCATAGCGTTCGTCGTTCATCACGAAGTTGCGGTCGTCCCGCCACGTCGAGAAGAGGCCCGCTTCGAAACCGGTGCGCTCGACGCGCTTCAACCATTCGGCGGGGATGATTTGGTCGGTGTCGACGTCGGACCGCTTGAGGGGAAGTCCGGTTCCCGAAATGACGCGTACTGCCTTCATGGTTCGTCTCCTGTCACTTCAGATCTGCGGGCGTCGCGAAACGTCCAACGATTGCGGTTGCTGCGGCGACTTCGGGCGATACCAGGTGTGTGCGACCGCCTCGGCCCTGTCGTCCTTCGAAGTTTCGGTTCGATGTTGATGCGGCACGTTCACCCGGGGCCAACTTGTCGGGATTCATGGCCAGACACATCGAGCAGCCGGGTTCGCGCCAGTCGGCACCGGCCTCGGTGAAGACCTTGTCCAGACCTTCGGCCACGGCTTGCGCTTTCACGCGGTGCGATCCGGGCACCACCATCACGCGCTTTGCAGTGACCTTGCGACCCTTCATCACCGACGCCGCGGCGCGCAGGTCTTCGATACGGGAATTGGTGCACGAACCGATGAAGACGGTGTCAACGGCGATGTCGCGGATGCGCTGGCCGGGTGCGAGGCCCATGTACTCGAGAGCACGCGCAACGGTGTCGCGTTGCGTCGCGTCCGAGTAATCGGTGGGCGAGGGGAGAGTGGCGTCGATTCCCAGCACCTGGCCGGGGTTGGTTCCCCACGTGACTTGTGGTGTCAGCTTCGAGGCGTCGATGACGACTTCCTTGTCCCATCGTGCGCCATCATCGGTGGCGAGCGTCCGCCAGTCGGCCACCGCTGCATCCCAGTCGGCACCCTTGGGCGCATTGTCGCGTCCCTTCAGGTAGGCAAACGTGGTCTCGTCGGGCGCAATGAGGCCGGCGCGTGCGCCCGCCTCGATGCTCATGTTGCACACGGTCATCCGGCCTTCCATCGACAGGGCGCGGATCGCCGAACCGCTGTATTCGATGACATGGCCGATGCCCGCGCATCCACTTCGGACGCGACTGCGGGAGTGTCTGGGTTGCGAGCACGTGTTCGACTTCCGAGGTTCCAATGCCAAAAGCGAGTGCACCGAATGCTCCGTGAGTCGCAGTGTGGCTGTCGCCGCACACCACGGTCATGCCGGGCAACGTGCGCCCCTGTTCGGGTGCGATGACATGGACGATGCCTTGGTCTTTGTGACCCATCGGGAAAACCGTCACGCCAAACAGTGCCGCGTTCTCATCGAGTACCTCAAGCTGGCGCTTCGAGATCGGGTCGGCCACCGGCAGGTGGATGTTCTCGGTTGGCACGTTGTGGTCGGCTGTCGCGATGGTGAGGTCGGGCCTGCGCACCGTGCGACCGGACAGGCGAAGACCCTCGAACGCTTGGGGGCTTGTCACTTCATGCACCAGGTGGAGGTCGATGTAGAGAAGATCGGCCTCACCTCATGGGGTCCTTCCGAGGCAATTTCTCAACATCTCATTATTTGGGATAGCATTCCCAACTAATGGAAAGCGTATCTGGGGTTGGCGTGCTCGACAAGTCGGTGCTCGTGTTGCACGCCTTGTCCCGAGTGACCGATGGAATGTCGCTTGCGGATCTGCAAGATGCGACGTCGTTGCCCCGGGCCACCGCCCATCGACTGGCAGCCGCCCTGGAGGACCACGGGTTCGTTCGCCGCAATGCCGACGGGCGTTATGTCCTGGGTTTCACACTCGCTGCGCTCGCTGGTGCGGCCCAAAAGCAGTTTCCTCTTGCCACTACGGCGCGGCCCATCCTCGAACGCCTCGTTGCAACAACAGGTGAAAGTGTGCAGCTCTACGTGCG
>RGCG01000139.1 GCA_009919275.1 Actinomycetota bacterium | reverse complement strand
GGCGGAATCGATCGCGATGACTCGCGTTCCGGCGGCAATTCCGCTCCCGCTGATGACGCTGCCCACCTGTATACCGGCGACGCTACTCATGGTCAGCGAGGTGGCCCCAGTCGCAAAACTATCGGGCGTTCCGCTAACCGCCGTGTCGACGGGCGAGAAACCGTTGCTCGCACCCGATGCGCCTTCGAGGACGATTTGATAAGGCGTTGACCCAGCGCCGGTATTGATGAGCCGCGCTGAGACGGCACCCCCAGCCGAATTGATAGCCGAAACAGCGGCGGCCACCGTGGACCCCGCCGCAATCGTAATGGGTTTGCCTGCTTCGAGCGTGATCGTGAACGCGTTTGGGCTGATTACCGAGGTGCTCGACGCAAAACCGACAGAGCTCATCCGCTTTGCTTGCGCGAGCTGAGTCACGGCTAGCGAGTGATTACCAGGCATGGCGATTGACGTACTGCCGGCCTCGGCAACCACAGCCCCGGTGTTGGAATTCGAGATGCTGAGCTTGTTCAGCTTGCCGACGCTACCGAGCTCCGTTGCCGCGGTTTGCATCGCCGACAAGGTGTCGGTCGCGCGCAGTTTCGTCTCGCGCGCTTGGTTTTCGATCAACTCCAGACGCTGCTGGGTGCCACCGATGCGCGCAAGAACGGCGCTGGAGTCGCTCACCAGTTGATCGACTTGGCCCAACGCTTGCGTGCGCGCTGATTCGTTATTTTCGCGCAATGAAACGGCAAGGTCGTTGATGACCTCGAAGAACCCGGTAGAGGTCGCACCGTTACTGATCGACTTGAAAACCGTGGTGCCCGGCACCGTGACGTCCTCGAAGCCCACGTCGGTCAGCCGTACCCGAAGGGGGGCCGCAGCGCCGGTGTAGACCACCGTCCCATCTGCCTTCAGGGTATAGGGCACTTCTGACGAATTGATTCCCGCGAATACATATCGATCATCAGCATCGCGAGAATTGGCGATGTCGACGAGCGAACGCTTGATGGAGTCAACCTCTTCGGCGAGCGCCTGTCGTCGACCCTCACCGATGTTGGTATTTGCCGCTTGGAACGAAACCTCTTTCAGACGATCCATGAGCTCGCTCGCAGCCTGCATGGCTTTCGCCTGCGCATCGACTCCAATGCGCGCCCGAGAGATCGACTCGACGTCGGTATCGAGCCGCTTCAGGCGACTCTCGAGCGCCTGGACTCTAGCCACCTCATCGGGCGCTTCGGAGGGACGCGTGTACTTCAGACCCAACGACAGCCGGCCCTGCATCTTGGCCATCTCGGCAGAGTTATCACTCATCCTTTCGGTGAGTTGGCTATAAATCATTCCGGTTGAAACACGCATCGTTTAATCCGTCAGAGTCGTTGCAAGAGAGCATCAAAAATTCGGCTGGCTGCCTGAATGACCTGCGCATTAGCCTGATAGGCCTGCTGGTAACGAAGCAGATCTGCAAGCTCCTCATCGAGATTGACGCCGGAAACGCGTTCGCGGGCTTCGCGAGCGTGATCCTTGACCGTCCGGGTTGCATCTCTACCGATCTCGGCCTGCACCGCGAGTGCACCGACCCGATCGACGATGTTTTCGTATTCCTGCTGTATGGTTTGACCGGTCCCAAGTAGATCTTTCCGATCCTGAATACGCGCAATCGCAGCAGCCATCCGGTTGTCGCCGCGCGGGTCTTCGTTCGGCTTGATGACGAACGTATCCCCGTTCGAGGGCACACCGCCCATGGTCACTTTCCAATTTCCGTAGCGTAGGGTTCGATCTGCAGGATCGAATGCACCGCTCGCGACCGTCGTCTCGGTCGCATTGTCCACGATCGAATAACCACCCCCATCGGCGAATACGAGTTTGAACTCGCGCCGATCGGGCATCAGTGCAGCGGGTGGTGTGCCGGCTTCGTAGGATCCGGTGAGTGATATCGCCGAGGCAACGCCGCTACCGTCGACGCCGAACACCAACAAATCTTCGGCGAGACCCGAGCGCATGACAAAGCCTGGCTGAAGTCCGAGCTGTCGAAGCGAACTGCTTGAAGCACCACTGACTTGCGAATCGAAGTCGATGGTGATCGGCTTATCGTTGAAATACTGCTTGGCCTCGACCCCGAGGTTATTCGTACCGATCGTGAACGGTTCGCCCGCACGACCGTTGCCGTTGCGCAACACGAGATTGCCACTCGCGGCATCAACTTCCGCGGTGACGCCGAGCGAGGCCGCGTTGATGGCGCTCGCGAGGCCGGATGTACGCTGGGTGGCGGTCTCTCCGTCTGCTGCAGTTCGTTGAATCACAACGCCATTGATTACGACGTTGGCGCTGGACTGGACACTGCTTGGCGATACCGTAATCTGCTGATACGACCTGAACAGCAGCTGCGCACCGTAAACCTTTTGCTCGACACCAAAGCTGTTGCTGCCGAGATTGATGGCAGCGCCCGTGGTGTCGACGAGCACGATCTCCGAGCCCTCTCCGGTCAAAGAGCCGCTAGTTCGCTGTGCACCCTCGAGTCTCGCCTCAACCGTTGGCAAGTCAGCACTGTTGTTGATCAACGTCATGAGCGCCGAAACGCTCGCTGCCGAAAAACTTTGCCCATTGATCGTGACACTGAGGGTTCCGCTGCTCGAGGGCGGTGTAAGTCGTAGTTCGCTCTTCGCTTCAGCCACGACGCCGGTCGTCGTCTTGAGCGTATTGATGGCCGCTGCATATTCCGCGACGGTATTGACTACGGGTGTCGCATC
>RGCG01000138.1 GCA_009919275.1 Actinomycetota bacterium | reverse complement strand
GTGGCACGCGCAATGGCGTTGCGGTGCAGTGGCCGAAGCGAATTGTCGACCGGGGGGGCCTGCGCAGCCAGTTCCACCATGTCACCGACATCTTCCCGACGTTGCTGGAAGCCGCGGGAATCAGTGCTCCGGCGCGGGTGAACGGTATCGAGCAGATGGATATCGACGGCGTGTCGATGTTGCCCACGTTTGCTTCGGCGGCGGCTCCCGAAACACATGTGACGCAGTACTTCGAGATGTTCGGCAACCGTGCGATCTACCACGACGGATGGATTGCGTCGTGTTTCCACGGTCGACTGCCGTGGAAACGCTTCGACACCGTGCCATTCGACGGTCCACAGGAAAAGTGGGAGCTCTACGACGTTCGTAACGACTTCTCGCAGGGACATGACTTGGCACAACAGCATCCCGAGCGACTGGCCGACCTGCTGACCCTTTTCGATGCCGAGGCGCGTCGGAACAACGTGTACCCGCTGAAAGAGCCCGGCAGTACCTTCGGACCGAAGTACGCCACGCCGACTTCGCTCGGGAATCTTGCGAAGATGACCTACACCATCGAACACCAACGCATGCCCGAACGCAGCGTGGTGAATCTGAAGAATTGTTCGTTCCGAATCACCGCGGATGTCACCGTCCATCCGGCGGGTTGCGAAGGGGTCATTGCCTGCCAGGGCGGCAACATGGCCGGCTGGTCGCTGTACGTCGATGCACGCGGGTGTCCGGTGTTTCATTACAACTGGTTCGGCCACGAACATTTCGTGGCGTCGTCGCCGGTGTCGCTGTCGGGTGGTCGCCACACGGTCGTTGTCGACTTCGCCTATGACGGGGGTTTCGGTGCAGGGGGAGACGTCGTGCTGACGATCGACGGCGCGGCAGTGGCCCACACCCGAATCGAAAAGACGGTGCCCGTCATCTTTTCCATCAGTGGTGAAACCTTCGACGTGGGACTCGACACCGGTGCCGCGGTGGGGCCTTACCCGCACATCTATCGGTTCACCGGGGCAATCCACGCGGTGACGCTCGAACGGCTGAGCGAGCCCTCGGCCGAAGTGAAGGCGTTGCTCGAAGACGCCGAGTTCCGCGCCAGCCTCGCCGTTCAGTAATCCGCGGTCGACTGCGCCGGGGCGGCAACAATGTCCGAATGGATTCGGCGAGCAGCAGCACATCGGGAACGACGACCGACTTCGATCCGACGACATTCGACACGTGTCGCTCGAGGTTTGGAACTTTTCCCGAATGCCCGCTGTGTGGTTCCGATCTCACGCCCGAGCATGCTCACTTCAAGTGTCGTTCCTGTGGCTGGCGCGACAGTTGCTGTGACTGACTAGTCGGCAGTCGTTGGTTGCTCGAGCGCGTGTGCCCGAAGCTCTTTGCCCGTCGCATCGACGACACTCATCTGCGATCCGGTGTGCTGATGAGTTGAACGCAGTCGGTGACCTGCCTTTAGGTCGAACTCGTGTACGCCGTGCTGATTTGCCACCGTGACAGTGGCGTCAGCCTCATGTGTGAAGTGAACCTCGTGGTTGTCGGTCACCCGCAACATGCTGTCGCCGTGAGGTTTCTCGGGGTCGACTCCGGAGAGAAAGTGGTCGGACTCGATGTGGGTGTGGGTTCCGTTGTTCGTGTGAATTCCGATACGGGCCCGCACCGGTTCGTCGTGTGTTTCACCCGTGGCCGAGACGACCTGGACGGCAAATTCCTCGCCTGCCGGCATGTACACGTGCACCATCGACATGCCGAGACCCCCCTTGCCAACAACGAACTTTGCTCCGTCGACTTCGTTCTTGTGCTCGCCGTCGTGCACGCCGACCACCTGTCCCGACGCCGTGGTCACCATCAGGCTCGCTGCCGGGCCACCGCTCGACTTCGCGGTCAAGGTGACAACTGCGTGACCTTTCGTACCGTTCGGGGACGCATGGAACGGGCTGGTGAAGGGACCCTCGCGGGAAGTCATCGGCGTCAACTCGATGGTTCCCTTGCCGCCCGACCACGTTGCGAAAGTTCCGTCGGGGTTGACCCCGGCCCATTCGTAACGCCATGTGTCGCTTTCGGTGTCGACTTCGATGTATTTCGGCTCCGTGGGGAAATTGTTGTCGTAGATGTGGAGTCGGTAGACGTTGTCGACTTTCGTGACGGCGTAGGGGGTGACGGCGTGGCCGTATCCGTCGCCGTAGATGCCGATCGTCTGACCCTCTTCGGCGAGAAGACCGCGTATCAGGTCTTCCGCGATTCGTGTCGGTGCTTTGCGTCGTGACTGCTCGGTTGCTTCCTGAACCTCGTGCGCGTACTGCGTCGCCCACCAGAAATTGATCTCGTCCTCGAGAGCCGCCGCTTCCTTCTCGAGGTCGAACGTCGTCGCTGCACTGGTCTCCGTTGCCGAAACCGTGTCGATATCGAGGAAGTAACGCATGGCAAGCGCAGCGAGGCCCTCGCAACGGCCGCCCATCAAGGCCGCCTCCCACTGTTCGAGAGTTTCGGCTGCATTCGGAATCGGAACACACGGGTCGGCCGTACCGCTTTCGCAGACGTCGTCGGCGCCGTACATGCGCACGAGGGTGTCGATCCGCATTTCTTCCGTGTCTGCATCGAGGCCCGCCCAATTCGCGAACCGGAAGTCGTCGGCCGAAAATCGGAATCCAGTATCGACACACAACAGTCCCTCACCAAGGTCGGCGTTCTTGGGGGAGTCGGTGCACTCTGGGCTCGAGGAAGACGAACCGCCACACGCCGT
>RGCG01000137.1 GCA_009919275.1 Actinomycetota bacterium | reverse complement strand
TCGTTCGCGTCGAGGTCGAGAAGAGAATCAACGTTTCCTGAACTCATGGGAGAACCCTACGCTTTCGCCATGCGCGTGCTCGCCGCCCTCGACAAATTCCGCGGAACTGCCACGGCGAAGGAAGCGTGCGCGGCAGTCGGCCACGCGTGTTGGGAACTCGGATTCGATTGCGACGAAGCACCACTCGCCGATGGTGGTGAAGGAACCCTCGACGTGCTTGGCGGGCCCAACCGCACGAGCCGCGTCACCGGTCCCCTCGGCGACACCGTTGAAGCGGCATGGCGACTGTCGCGCGACGTCGCTGTCATCGAAATGGCGCGCGCCTCGGGACTCCAACTCGTCGGGGGTGCGGCGGGGAACGATCCCGTTGCGGCAAGCACCACGGGAACGGGCGAACTCATCGACCAGGCACTCGACGCCGGCGCGAAGAAAATCATCGTGTGTCTCGGCGGCTCGGCCACCACCGACGGCGGTTACGGAGCGGTGCGCGCCATTCACGCACCCGCGCGACTGAAGGCCGTCGAGTTCATCGTTGCGTGCGATGTCACCACACGATTCACCGACGCTGCGCGCGTGTTTGCCCCGCAAAAGGGTGCAAAACCCAACCAGGTGGAATTGCTCACCGGCCGACTCGAGCGACTTCGTCAGCTGTACATCGAACAGTTCGGAGTCGACGTTGGCGAACGCGAGGGTGCGGGTGCCGCCGGCGGACTCGCGGGTGGGCTTGCCGCGCTCGGTGCGGAACTGGTTCCCGGCTTCGATGTCGTCGCCGACGAGATCAATCTCGATGAACGAGTCGAACACTGCGACATTGTCATCACCGGTGAAGGTTTTCTCGACGAGCAGAGCTTCGCGGGCAAGGTTGTCGGCGGAATGCAGGGCCTTGCCACGATGAAGGGAAAGCGCTTCGGCGCCATCGTTGGCGACAGCGACGTCGAGGCTGACTTTCCGCTCGCCAGCCTCACGGCGATGTACGGCATCGATGACGCGATGACAAAGACGCGTACCTCGATCGAGCGTGCGGCACTCGACCTGCTACGCCGCCTCGCCCCCTGAGGCGAACGGCGTCAGCCCGAAACGGTTGTCGTGGTTTCGGCGACCGCCGGTGCAACCGTTGTGTCGGCCGCAGCGGGGACCTGACCCGGCAACGGCTTGCCCGCGAGGTCGGTGCCGAGAAGCACCATCACGCTTGCCTCACCGATGTTGCCGGTCTCGCTGGGAACCGGGTCGGGCATCGGCGCGGTTTCGACATTGCCAAGCGATGCGGCAACCGAGGCAGCCGCTGCTTCGCTGCCGGAGAAGTAGTACACCTTGGTGACGGTCTGCTTCGGTGTCGCATCACTCTTTGTGAGTGCGGGCTGGACGATGAAACCCAGGCCCTGGAGCGCGACGGTCATGTCACCTGCTGCGCCCGACACGCCGGCCGCATTGACAACCTGAACCTTGAAGCCCGTCGTCGGGCCGGGGACGGTTGTCGACGCCGCGACGAGCGTGGTGTCGGTGACGAGCGTCGTCTCGGGCGCGGCAGTGCTGCCACCCGTGTCGTTGTCGTTGTTGATGTCGCGAAGAATGAAGAAACCAAGGATCACCGCAACCGCGGCAGCAACCAAACTCGCGGTCGCGTTCATACCCTGGGCCCCGCCCAGGCCGCCACCACCACTGCGGCGCGAACCTGCTTGACGACTCATGACAACCTCCGTCTCGGTGAGCGGTTCAAAACCCCACCGTAGTTGGGAAAATGGAGCCGAGTGTGGGATTTGAACCCACGACCTACCGCTTACAAGGCGGTTGCTCTGCCACTGAGCTAACACTCGGCGAGACGGTTCCTGAGAATTTCGTAGGTGGCGAGGGCCCCGGCAACCGACACGTTCAGCGAGGACAACTGCCCCTGCATGGGAATGGACACGACGAGATCGCAGCGTTCGCGAACGAGGCGTGACACACCTTTGCCCTCGGCGCCAAGAATCACGCAGACGGGGTCACGGGCAAGATCACCGATTTCGAAGAGCGAACGGTTCGCCGAATCGTCGAGTCCGATGGTCCACACCTTTGCCTTCTTCATGCGTTCCATCGCATTCGGCAGGCCGGGCACGACGGCGATGTCGAGATGCTCGATGGCACCTGCAGCCGCCTTCGCCGCGGTCGGAGTGACGTGGACCGAGCGATGCTTTGGAAGAATCACGCCGGTGACACCCGCACCGTCGCAACACCGCAGCAATGCGCCGAGGTTGCCCGGGTCGGTGACACCATCGAGAGCGACGAGGAACGGGTTCACCTTTCCGCGTGGTTTCAACAGGTCGTCGAAATCTGCTTCGGGCAGGGGTGCGGCAAACGCAATGACTCCCTGAGGAGCCTCGCTGCGCGCGGTCTGCTCGATCTTCTTGCGCGCAACGTCGAGCACCTGAACACGTGAGTCGGCGGCGAGGTCGCGAATGTCGTCGATGACGTCGGCTGCGTCGATGTCGCTTGCGATCCAAATCTCGCGCACCTTGCGACGCTGTGCAATCAACATCTCGCGAATTGCCTGGCGACCTTCGACTTGTTCACCACCCAGGGACTTCTCGGCAGCCGGCTTGCGCTGGCCGTCCCTGTGCTGGTTGCCGCGTTGGGCCCCGCGCTGATTTCCGCGCGGACCGGTTCGCTGACCGGTGGGACGCGAACCACCGCGCTGCCCGCCGCTTCGTCCTCGTGGTGCCATCGCGTCAGTCTCGCGTCACAAGAGCCGAGGCGAAACATGCAATGCCCTCACCACGACCGATTGCCCCGAGTCCTTCGGCACGGCGACCCTTC
>RGCG01000136.1 GCA_009919275.1 Actinomycetota bacterium | reverse complement strand
AGACCACGTACCGTGCGCGGATGCCGGTGTTCGAGTCGATCGTTGCGAGCCGTAATGGGCGCGACGATGGCGCAGCCGTGCGGGTGAGTGAGGTCATCCAGTCGAACGCTACGCCCAATTCACGTTACGAACCTTCGAACCCGCTCGCCGATGCCAATGGCTTCGTGTACCAGCCCGACATCAGTGCGGTCGAGCAGATCACCGACATGGTGTCGGCGTCGCGGGCGTACCAGAACAACATCGAAGTGATGCGTACCTCCCGCGATCTCATGCTGGCGACGCTTCGCCTCGGTCAGCAGTAGGGAGGTACCGAATGAGCATCAACTCGCTTTCGACCAGCACGGTCGCCTCGACGACCGCAACCAAGGCGCGCAATGGTTTGCAGGAGTTGGGGTCAGATCAGTTCATTGCCCTGATGGTCGCGCAGATGCGCAACCAGGACCCGATGAAACCCACCGAGCCTTCCGAGTTTCTCGGTCAGCTTGCGCAGTTCAGCACGGTGTCCGGCGTCCGTGCGATGCAAGATTCGATGACCGACATGGTCACGGCGATGCGTTCGTCGCAAATGCTCTCCGGTACCAGCCTGGTCGGCCGCGACGTACTCGCCGCCTCCCGCGTCATCAATCACGATGGAGTCAGCGCGGTGAGCGGGGCAATCGAGGTGCCGCTCGGCGTCTCGAGCGCGACCATGATGATCAAAGATTCGAACGGCGCGCTCGTGCGCCGAATTCCGCTTTCGACCCAGGCAGGTCTCAACGATTTTGCCTGGGACGGCAAGAACGACGCTGGTGCTGCGGTGCCGCCGGGTCGCTACTCAGTCGAGGTCGATGCCCGCTCTGCGAATCGAGCCGAATCCGTCTCGGCCTCTACTGAAATCTTTCATCAGGAGTAACTAAATATGTCTATGCGTACCGCCCTCACGGGTCTCAGTGCTTCGCAGACCGAGCTGTCTACGATCGCCAATAACATTGCCAACGCCGCAACCACGGGGTTCAAACGTTCACGTACGGAGTTCGCCGATCTCTTCTCGTTCGATGCCTCCGGTAAAACGCCCGGAACGGGTGTTCGCGTCGCGGGCGTCACGCAGCAGATGAAACAGGGTGGGCTCGAGTTCACCGGCAATGCCCTCGACCTTGCCATCATCGGTAACGGATATTTCATGCTGAAGGACGGGCCGAATACCACCTTTACACGCTCCGGCAATTTTCGGCTCGACACCAACAACCTGATCGTCAGCGCGACGGGCGCAAAAGTGCAATTTTATCCGGTCTCCGGCGACCAGTTCGCCAATACCCCGAGTTTTCCGACTACAAAAGTCGTCGGCGGTCAAACCGTGACCGCAGCGGACGAACTGAACGTCAATTCCCTGAAGCCAGCCGGTACAACGGTCAGTCGTCTCGAGATGGACAACGAGGGTGTCCTGCGAGCGACCTATTCGGACGGCTCGATTGGTGCCATCGGCAAGTTGGTGGTCGCCACGTTCACGACACCGAGCAATCTCGGACAGCTCGGCGACAACAGTTGGCGGCAGACCAGCGGGTCGGGAGTCGCGCAACTCGGGTACGTGGGCGTCGACGATCGCGGCAAGATCGAGTCGGGTGCGCTCGAGTCCTCTAACGTGGAGGTGACGCAAGAGCTCGTCGGGATGATCACCGCGCAGCGTAACTTCCAGGCGAATGCGAAGACGATCTCGACTGCCGATCAGATCGCGCAGGCGATCTTGAACATCCGCTGAGTCGTAGTCCGCAACGCGAGGTACCCCGAACATGTCCATGCGAACTTCCGTCACCGGCTTGAACGCTGCGCAGACCGAACTTTCAACCATTGCCAACAACATCGCCAACGCGGCAACTACGGGCTTCAAGGCCTCGCGTGTCGAGTTCGCCGACATTTTTGCGGCAGACTCGACTCGTGTGACGCCGGGAGCAGGCGTTCGCGTCGCCGGTGTCACCCAGATGATGAAGCAGGGTGGGCTCGAGTTCACCGGCAACAACCTCGATCTCGCCATCAACGGCAACGGGTTCTTCGTCATGAAGGACACCAACAATCAATTTGCGTATACCCGCTCGGGGAATTTTCGTCTCTCGACCGACGGTACCATCGTGAATGCCGCCGGCTCGAAGTTGCAATTCTTCAAGCCGAATACGCCGCCAGCGACCGGCTTCAATGAAACGGCGGGTGGGCTCGACTCGGTCAAAGGTAATAATCCGAAGACGGTGGGCAACGACACGTTTCCGCTCACGCGTATCGAGATCGACCAGATGGGCGTGCTTCGCGCCTCCTACGCCGACGGCACCAACGCGGAGCTTGGCAAACTCGCGGTCGCCACCTTCTCGACGCCGAGCAACCTCGCGCAGCAGGGGGAGTCGACCTGGCGTTCGACGCTAGGCTCCGGTGAACCTGCCTTTGCAGCACCCGGGGTCGGCGATCGAGGTCGGATTGAGTCGGGCGCGTTGGAAGGCTCGAACGTCGACATTGCCGAGCAACTCGTCGAAATGATTACGGCCCAACGCAATTTTCAGGCGAATGCGAAGTCGATTTCGACGGCCGATGCGATCGCCCAGGCGATCATCAACATCCGCTGAATCGCAATGAGCGACTGACGTTATTTATTTGAGCGAGGTGGACGATGGATAAGGTGGTCTATACGGCAATGGGAGGTGCAAAGGTTGCACTCCGTGCCCAGGGCATCAACAGTCACAACCTCGCCAATATCAGCACCGTGATGTATTCGATAAGCTCTTTGAACGAGGGCAAATATCGGGTGATGTCCGCATCGCTCGTAGCGGC
>RGCG01000135.1 GCA_009919275.1 Actinomycetota bacterium | reverse complement strand
CTCTTGGTGTCGACGAGGCACAACGGGCGATGGCCGATGCCGTGTTGGAGCACTTTCCGGAAATAGTTCTCACCCCCTCGGTTGATCATCTGATTTCAACTCCGCCGGTCTCACGAATGCGCGTTGCGCGTCCGACTACCGATATCGAATGGGCGATCACCTTCTGGACGCAAGTCGTCGGACTCGAAATACTCTCGCGCATCAGCAACAGTCGAGATTCCCGCGACCAAGAACGGCACCGTGACTGCTTATCTTTACGGCACCAGCAGCAAACGCGGCGTGAAACAAACACTGACCGTCACCGATCTCCCGGCGACAGGCACCGACACCTCGCTACCAGCCCTGCTCGGTGCTTTGCTTGTGGTGTCGGGAATGCTGATCGTGACGCGACGCCGAATCGTTGGCTGAACGTCACCTCCGATTCAATTTGCCCGGCGGCCCGTGCCACGGTTGTTGGGTCGAATGCGATCACCGTCATCGGTATTCGAAACCCATTCCCCCAACTCGTCGTCCACGGCTTCTCGAAGAAGGTCTGCGTGACCGTTGCGTCGCGCGTATTCCTCGATCATGTAGAGAAAGATCCATCGCAGCGTTGGCTGCTGGTCGTGGTCGAAAAGCCTCCTGACCGCCTGTTCGATTCGCCCAACGGGAAGAAACTCATCCACGGCACGACGGAACTCGTCACGCGATGCCTCCCAAAAGGGGGTGCTCTGGGTTACTGCGCTGACGGAAGGACGATGGGGACGTCGAACCACTCGATGGTCGGTGGATTGCCGTAGGTATCGGTCACGCGTTGGCGCCATTGGTCGTTGAACCATGCCTCAGCGCTCGCCCGTGAGTCCCACAGATACACCCCGCCGAACGTGCCTTGTTCGCCGATGATGAAGTTCTTGCGGAGCAGACCGCGGACGTTGCGGTACGTCTCTTCGGCACCGGCAAAGCCATCACGAACGAGATCGCTGGTAACGCCCGGTGGAATCGGGATCTGTACGAGGGTCGCGACGTATGGGTTACCAACCGAAGCGGGTACACCACCTCGGACATTGTCGATCGTCAAGGGTGCGTCGAGGAATCGCACGTACGCCTCGTTGCCACGATCGCGCTTGACCCGTGCGAACCATTCCGCGTTGAACCACGCGGCCGCGGAACTGCGGTCCCGCCAGGCGTAAATGCCGCCGAAATCGCCGCTTTCTTTTTCGAACGTGAACAACTTGAACTCGAGTCCCGGAATCGATGAGTAGAGATCGATGGTCGCCTTCATCTTGCGTCGCACAAGCCACTTGGGGGCGAATTTCGGGACGGGGATGCGAACGATGACGACAACTTGGTCTTTCGAAATTGACATGAGGTGTTTCCTTTCGGTGGTGGTTCAGGTGAGGTCGTTCACAAAGACGACCTTGGTACCGGACGCGGTCATACCCGCGACAGCTTCGCTGAACGGGACAACCGATGAGACAAGGCGTGCGGGATCGAGGGTGCCGTTGGTGACGAGGTTGAGCACGGTTCTCGCCGTGGCGACGGCGTGCACACGTCCGATCTCGTATCGAACGCCTTTGTTGTACATCTTCTGCAATGGCAGCGACGACATAGCGCTCGCTCCACCCGACACACTGGTCACCGTTCCGCACGGCTCGACCGAGCGGAAGGCGAGATTGCGCCCGGCGTCCAGCACGTTCGCGTCGACCACGATCGGAAACTTTCGATCGAGTCTCAGTTCCGTCCAGGAACCCCGCGCATCGACAACTTCCGCTCCCAAGGAAGAAGCGAGTCCGAGACGTTCCGCGTCGTCGTCGACGTAGACGACGGAGCGTGCGCCAAGGCCGACCGCCGCCATCACTGCGTACAAGCCGACGGACGGTGCGAGACCGCCGACCACGAGCACATCCGATTCGGGCCGCTCGCGAAGTGGCCCAGCGACGCAGCGGTAGCCATCCGACACGTTGTCGGGTATTCCCGCTGCCGTGATGGGGTCGACGTTGTCGGGAAGCGCGATCAACATGACGTCAGCCCAAGGCACGCGGACGCATTCGGCGAGTGCACCGCCCAGATCGACCCCGCCATGCGGTCCGAGACCAAATGCGGTTCCCGATGCCACTTCGGAACAGGCATTCGTCAGACCGCGCTTGCACGGATCGCACGCGCTGCAACTGAGTTGAAACGGAACGATGACGCGGTCACCCGGCTTGAAACCCGCCACAGCTTCACCAAGTCCAACGATCTCGCCGACCATCTCATGGCCCATCACGAACGGGCCTTTCATTGGGTACAGGCCAATGGCGATTGCGGGGTCGAGGTCGCATCTCGCAACGGCCAAGGGCCTCACCAATGCGTCGCGCGGGTCGAGGATTCTCGGTGTCTCGACGTCTTCCCACTCGAGGTCCATCGGACCACGGAACATCAGTGCCCTCATGAACTTCCCCCCAACTATGCTGGTCGTCATAGAGACTAGTTATGAAGGTCGTCATAGTCAAATGAGCCGTAGAGACGTACGCAGCGAAATGGTCCAAGGTGCAATCGGTCTCTTGGCTGCCCATGGAGTGCAGGGCACATCGTTCGCCCTCCTCATCGAGGCAACCAATGCACCGCGGGGGTCGATCTATCACCACTTCCCCGGAGGCAAGACGGAACTCATCCGGGATGCAGTGATGTCCATCGGCGCGTCGGTGGCGTCGATCATCGACAGCCTCACGGTCGACAAGCCAGAAGAGGTGATCAACGCATTCATCGAAGGCTGGAGGGCCCTGCTCGTGGGCGGAAACTTCGACCGGGGGTGTGCCGTCGCGGCAACAAGCCTTGGTGCCGGGGATGAAACGAGTCTCCGTGACGTTGCGCGTGACGTGTTCGAGACATGGACGTC
>RGCG01000134.1 GCA_009919275.1 Actinomycetota bacterium | reverse complement strand
TGGACCAGCATCGACAGCATCGACAATTGGATGAACGTCGTTGGGCCGCTGATCATGTTCACGAAGATGATGCTCCTCGTCTTCCTCATCATGTGGGTGCGTTTCAGCTACCCGCGCTTCCGTGAGGACCAACTGCAGCGCTTCGCGTGGAAGGTTCTCATTCCGCTGTCACTCGTCAACATCATGGCGACGTCGGTCCTGAAGGTGGCGTTCTAATGGCGAAGGTCCCCGGCCTGCTGAAGGGTCTCGGTGTCACGCTCGGCACGATGGTTGAAACCGTCACCAAGGGCGCGAACACCGTGCAATACCCGCACGAAAAAGAGACACCACCCATCCGTGCGCGTGGTGTCATCGCACTGCACGAGGGCAACTGCACCTCGTGCATGCTCTGTGCGCGTTCGTGTCCCGACTGGTGCATCTACATCGAGGGCCACAAGGAACTGGCACCACCGCGCCGTGCGGGCGGCAAGCCCCGTCAGGTGAACAAGCTCGATCGTTTCGACATCGACTACGCGCTGTGCATGTACTGCGGCATCTGCGTCGAGGTGTGTCCGTTCGACGCCCTTTTCTGGAGCCCCGAATACGAGTACTCCGAACCGCGCATCGCCGACCTTCTCCACGACAAGGCCAAGTTGGGCGAGTGGATGGAAACCGTGCCCGAGGCACCCGATCTCGAAGCCGGTGCCGAGAAGAAGGGCAAGAAGTAGATGGTTGCCCAGAACATCGCCTTCGGCATCGTCGCCGCGATCATGGTGTGGGGCGCGTTGCGCGTCGTCACCGTGAACAATGTGGTGCACGCCGCCCTCTGGCTGGTGCTCGTGCTCGCCGGCGCGGCGGCCCAGTACGTCATCCTCGCCGCCGAGTTCGTTGCCATCACCCAGGTGCTCGTCTACATCGGCGCGGTGATGGTGCTCTTCCTCTTCGGCACCATGCTCACCCGCGCCCGCATCGGAGCCGAGCAGGAACTCAACAACAAGTCGTGGTGGTTGGGAGTTCCATCGGCCGGGCTGCTTCTCGGCGTCATCACGCTCGCCCTCGTCTCGGGTTTCGGCGACGAGGAACTTCCGAAGGACGCCGCTGTGGTGTCGACGCAGGAAATCTCCGACCAGATCTTCGGCCCGTACCTGCTGCCGTTCTGGGCGCTCTCTTTCGTGCTCTTGGTGGCGGTCATCGGGGCCATCGTTCTCGCGAGGAAGGACTGACACATGCTCGTCAACCAGTTCCTGATCCTCGCCGCCGTGCTGTTCTGCATCGGCGTTTACGGCGTCATCGCTCGTCGCAACGCGGTGATGGTGCTCATGTCCATCGAGTTGATCCTCAACTCGGTCAACCTCAACCTCATTGCGTTCGCGCTGCGCAACGGCAGCGTCGACGGCCACATCTTCGCGCTGTACATCATCGCGGTTGCCGCGGCTGAGGTCGGCGTCGGCCTTGCGCTCGTTCTGCTCGTCTACCGCAACCGCAAGTCGATCGGCCTCGAAGAGCTGTCGGAGATGAAGGGCTGATCATGTTTGCTGCCTCTGAAGCCGCCGCCGAAACCGCGGCAGTCGCACTGAAGTCGGGTTGGTTCCTCGAGAACGCCTGGATCATTCCGATCATCCCTGCCGTTGCATTCGCTCTCATCATCTTCTTCGGCAAGAAACTGCCGATGAAGGGCAGTGAGCTCGGTGTGCTGTCGATGGTTGCCTCGCTCGTTCTCGCTGGCGGTGCCGCGTTCCAGTGGATCGACCGCGTGAACTCGGCCTCCGAAGGCCAGTACATCGAACCCGTCATCCGCAGTTGGACGTGGTGGCAAAGCGGTGGATTCGATCTGTCGATCGGCCAGCACATGGACGGCCTGTCGCTGACCGTTCTCGTCGTCGTTGCGTTCATTTCGACGCTCGTGCAGATCTACTCGCTCGAGTATCTGCGCGGCGACCGCCGTTACACGCACTTCTTCGCGTCGCTCACCCTGTTCTCTGCCGGAATGATGAACATGGTCATCGCCGACAACATGATCCAGTTGATCCTCGGCTGGGAGATCATGGGTCTCTGCTCGTTCATGCTGATCGGTCACTGGTGGGAGGACAAGGCGAACAGCCGCGCCGCGCTGAAGGCTTTCTTCACCACACGTACGGGTGACATCGGCCTGCTCGTCGGCACCAGCATCCTCTTCTTCAGCGCGAACTCGTGGACCCAGGAACACCTCGGCGTGTCGGGTTTCAGCATCCGCGGCCTCTCGGCGTGGGCGCTCAGCGGCAGCCCCAGCAGTGTGGCCATCACGGCCGGCGCGTTCGCGCTCTTCGTCGCCTGCATCGGCAAGTCGGGTCAGTTCCCGTTGCACACATGGCTCCCCGATGCCATGGCCGGCCCGACGCCCGTCAGCTCGTTGCTGCACTCCTCGACGATGGTCGTCGCCGGTGTCTTCCTCGTTGCTCGACTGTTCCCCGTGTTCTACGAGGGAATGAACATCTACGGCTCGTCGATGAACTTCATCACGTTGATCGGTGGCATCACGATCATCATCGCCGCGTTGCTCGCCTTCGTGCAGGACGACATCAAGAAGGTGCTGGCCTACTCGACGGTCTCGCAGCTGGGCTACATGATGATGGGTCTCGGCGCCGGCGCGTGGTTGCCGGCCGTGTTCCACATCTTCACCCACGCGTTCTTCAAGGCCTGCCTCTTCCTTGCTGCGGGCTCGGTGAGCCACAGCGGTTCGCACCACTCCTTCGACATGAAGAAGGACATGGGCGGCCTGCGCAAGTACATGCCGATCACATTCGTCACCTGGGTGATCTCGACACTCGCGCTGTGCGGCGTGTTCCCCCTGTCGGGTTTCTTCTCGAAGGACGAGATCATCGACAACGTCGGCTACGCGGGTTACGACATCTTCATGATCGTCGGCCTGGTCGGCGCGTTCATGACCGCGGCGTACATGAC
>RGCG01000133.1 GCA_009919275.1 Actinomycetota bacterium | reverse complement strand
CAATTGCCTCCGCAACGGTCAGGCGCCCCGCGTAGAGTGCGCTACCAACGACTGCGCCCTCAAGACCAAGTTTATGCAGTTCCTGGAGTTGGGCGACCGTCGTCACTCCGCCAGACGCGATCACGGATGCACGTCCGGCTACGGCCCGGTTCAACACGTCAAGTTCAGGCGTGTTCGGTCCAGTTAGTGTGGAGTCGCGAGCGATGTCGGTGCAGACGAACCGGATCACTCCGAGTGCAATCATGGCCTCAGCCAGGTCACGGGTGGTCATTTCGGATGGCGCCTGCCAGCCGCGGGTCGCGACACGCCCGTCGCGTCCATCAATCCCGACGATGACCGCTTCCTGTCCAGACGCACGGACCGCATCAGCCACTTGGTCCGGATGCTCGACGGCGGCCGTGCCGAAGATGACTCGGTCGGCACCGGCATCAAGGGCGGCCCGTGCAACCGACGCCGAACGAATGCCGCCGCCCAATTCGAGGCGTGCGCCATGAGCATGCACGATGTCGGCGAGCTTCCTTACAAGGGCCGCGTTCGCCGGGGCACCGTCACGGGCCCCATCAAGGTCAACCACGTGGAGCCAGGTGGCACCCTCGCCGAGGAATTTGTTCGCCACGGCCTCAGCTGGATCGTCGTAAACGGTCTCACGCGAGTAGTCGCCCTGGTAAAGGTCTACGACCAGTCCACCCCGCAAGTCTATCGATGGCAGGATCACAAACCCCGCGCCTGTGGGTACGTGCGTACCGGCGTTCATGCCACCCCCACGGTATCGGTTTGGCGGGTCGCAACGTGGCCAAGGTCACCACGTACGATCCGACCGAAGTTTGCATACAGGCGCAGCCCGCCGGCTGCACTCTTTTCGGGATGGAATTGGGTTGCCACCAGGCTTCCCGAAGCGATCACCGACGGAAATGTGGTGCCATATGTCGTATCGCCAATTACAACTTGGGCGTCGGTGGCATCGACATAAAAGGAATGCACGAAGTAGAAGTGCGTGCCGTCTGGGATGCCATCAAAGATTGGATGCGGACGCACTTGGCGAACTTGGTTCCAACCCATATGGGGAATGCTCAATCCGGGAGCAAATCTGCGAACTGTCCCGCCGAGGATGTCAAGACAGGCGTGCGAGCCACCTTCCTCCGAAACAGTGAACAAGGCTTGCATGCCCATGCACACCCCGAGGAATGGCTTTCCGAGCGAGATTACCTCGGCAATCACCCCGGTAAGGTTCCTGGAAACGAGGTTTTCCATCGTGTCGGCCGCGGCGCCAACCCCAGGAAGAATGACGCCCGGCGCCCTGCGTATGACTGCCTCATCGTCGGTGACGACAGCGTTGAGACCGGCGTGGGCCACGGCGTGCGTCGAATACTTGTCCCAGAGCGGCATGCCCTCCTTGGGGTAGAGGGACATCGCCATGACGGGTCGTCCGTCCACCTTCGTGCCGGCGACGGCCATGGCGTCCCAGATGAACTTTCGTGACGAGGCGAAGGCGAAGTCGCGCACGTTGGCGGCCTCGAAGCGCCAGGTCTTGCGCCCTTTCGGGCGGCCTTTCTCGGCGGCCTTGGCCTCTTCCGGAGTGACCACGAAGACCGGTCGTTTGGTCTCCTGGCCGGCCTTCGCTAGGCGTTCGCGTTGCACGGAGCTCAGCACCTCCTCCGGGTTGCGCAGCACTCCCGTGGCGGCCACGACATGGTCGTCAGGCGTCGTCAGGGCTACCTTGTAATCGCCGAACTCGAGGGTGAACTCTCCCGTGCCGAGGAACTGTTTGTTGATCCATCCTGCGTAATCGGTGTAGGCGGCCATGCGGGGGAACCACTGGGCGATGGTGTAGATGCGGTTGCCGTCCTCCTTGAAGAATTCGTAGCCGGTCCGGGCCATGATGCGCTTCGCGTCGTTGATCGGGTAGGTCCAGGCGATCTTGAAGACGAAGTGTTCGCCTGGCTTAAGCGGTCGGGGCAGGTCGAGACGCAGCATCGTTTTCACGACCGAGTGAGGCAGTCCGCGTCCCTCGGAGTCGGTCAGCTTGGTGATCTTCAGTTCGCCGTCGTAGGTCTGGTAGGCGAGCAGCCGGTCGAGGGCGTTGTAGCTGAACTTCTTCAGGTCGACGCCGCGCTTCTGGTTGGGGGCCGTCCGCGAGTCGGCGCGCGGCGCGAAATAGTTCTGGTCCAGCTGGACCCACAGATAATCGAGCGAGTCAGGCGACGCGTTATGATAAGTCACGGTCGCCTCGGCGGTGAGCGTCTGCTTCTCGTCGTCGAGTTCGGCGCGGATGTCGTAGTCGGCTCGATTCTGCCAGTAGCCGGCACCCGGCGCGCCGGTCGCCAGACGCTGGGGAGAGGGGGAGGGTAGGGTCGTCTCGAGCTGCTGGAACTTGCCGACGGGCGCGCCCGTTTCCGCCGCCAACGACGTCAGGGCGAGGAGCAGGGGTAGCAGTCTTCTCATGCGATGCGATTAAGCCGAAAGGACTCGTGCAGGGAAACTTTTTCAGCGAAAAGGGGTATTCCCTGAGAGCCATGAGATTCCTTCTGCTTTTGATCGCACCCCTGCTGGTCGCCGCGCCGGTGCCGCCGCCGGAGACCCTCAAGCCTTTCGGCGCTGATTTTCCGAACCTAGACTCCTTCGCCGTGGGGTCGTGGTGGGAGAAGAAGACGCCGGCCAAGGGCAAGAAGGGCGGCGGCACTCCGCCGCCCACGATGCTGGTCGCCCGCGATCAGGTCGTCGCCTTCGCCCTCTACACCCAGCAGGCAGGTGTTTTGAAGCTCTCCGCCCAGCTCTATCCGTTGTATCCCGACGAGTCCAAGGAAGTCCGCCTCGAGTTCATGCGGGACGGACGCTGGGTCCAGGCGGCCAAGACCGAGGTCGTCTTTCCCGGCTGGAGCGCGCATTTCCGCGTCGAAGGTTGGGATGGTTCCAAGGACGTGGCCTACCGCGTGCGCCAC
>RGCG01000132.1 GCA_009919275.1 Actinomycetota bacterium | reverse complement strand
TGGGTTCTCGCCGAGAAGATAGGCCTGCCGGTTCTCGACATTCACGGGCCCGTTCCCACGTATGCCGCACAGGTTGGCGCGGGTGTCGACTCACTCATCGATCGACTCGCCGACGGCCGCATCGTCGAGCGTTCCAACTGGAGCATCTCCGACACAGGTGATTTTTTCGAACCGCGTACGCCACCGCCGATTGCCGACGTCGACCCGGCCGAACTGTTGTTGCGCGTCGAGCGTCAAACGCTTCGTCGACTGGGTGACGTCGTCGTGTTCACCATTCGTACGTACATGGAACCGATGTCACGCTTCCGAGAGCGTCCCCGCGAACAAGTCGACGCGTTCGTCCAGGTACTTCACGAAACTCCGACAGAGGTTCGCAGCTACAAGTCGATCACAACATACGTCGAACCGATTTGCACCTACCTCACGTCGCTGCCGAGTGAGTAAACCAATTCAGGGATCTGTGCAGTGATCACGATCCAAATCTGCTGTGGATCGACCCGGTGGTAGTGGTGTGCGAGCAGATGTCGAAGAGCAATCAGCTGTCTCCATTCGACGCCACCGTGGCGGGCTTTGAATTCCTCTCCGAGAGAATTGGCGGCCTCGCCAATGATTTCCAGCAGTCGTTCAGCCGCGCGTTGGGCGATTTTGTTCGAAAGAAAGTCGTTTAGCGTCAGCTTCGAGATCTGTGCAAGATCGTTGACGCATTCAAGGATGTCAAGAAGTCTTTGTTGGTCGTCGCGAGTCAAGTGGTACCGCCTCGTTCAGGATGTGGCTGTCACGGGGCTTGAGACCACCGACGGAAACAACGTCGACGGAGATGCCAAGTAGAGATTCAACGGACTCTTGTATGTCCATGAGATCGAAAATTGAGCTGTTCGGCTCGAATTCGACGAGAAGGTCAACGTCGCTCGATTCGTT
This sequence comes from Actinomycetota bacterium, assembly GCA_009919275.1. Lineage (GTDB taxonomy): Bacteria > Actinomycetota > Acidimicrobiia > Acidimicrobiales > Ilumatobacteraceae > F1-20-MAGs119. The sequence goes on along the minus strand of RGCG01000132.1, from coordinate 2,027 downwards.
GTCGTCTCCGCGAGCCATCGAGCCGAAGAGCGACACGTTGACACCGTGATGTCGTCGAACGATGTCGACGATGGCGTCTCGGTGTTCTGCGAGCACCAGTTGCCTTCTCGTCATAAGGGGATCGTAACGAGCGGGTGTTACGTCGTGTAGTCCGCGTTGATGCGGACGTAACCGTCGGTGAGGTCGCATCCCCACACGGTGGCCGAGGCGTCGCCGTTGTTCAGAGATACGTGGATGACGACGTCCTCACCCTTCATGTAGTCGGAGAGCCGTTCGAGTCCTGAGGCATCGACCTGGCGCGGGAATACCTCTTGCTCGCCGAAACGAATGACGACCTTCTCCTGATCGATGTCGATGTCGTTGCACTTGCCGACGGCCATGGCGACGCGGCCCCAGTTGGGGTCGGCACCGTGAACGGCTGTCTTGACGAGTGGTGAGTTGACGATCGATTTCGCAACACGTTTGGCCTGTTCGGCATCGCGTGCGCGGTCGACGGTGACTTCGATGAGTGTCTCGGCTCCTTCGCCGTCGCGGGCAACCTGTTTCGTCAAGGACAGTGCGACTTCGTGCAGCGCGAACTCGAAAGCGGTCTCGTCGACCTTGCCCGCGGCGCCGCTCGCAATGATCACCGCCGTGTCGCTTGTCGAAGTATCGGTGTCGACCGAGACGCAGTTGAACGTGCGATCGATGACGCGACGGAAGATGGCATCGAGGCGCTCCGGTGCAATGTTCGCGTCGGTGAACATCATGGTGATCAGCGTCGCCATGTTCGGTTCGATCATGCCGACACCCTTCGCGACGCCGACGATCCGTGCGCTGGTTCCCGCGATGGTGGCCTCCGCGATCTTGTGAACGGTGTCGGTGGTCATGATGCCGCGCGCTACCGCTTCGGCGTCCGTACCGTCGATGGTCTTGGGAATACCGGCGAGTCCGGTACGGATGCGATCCATCGGATAGGGCCGACCGATGACCCCTGTCGAAGCGATGAGTACGTCGTACGGATCGCAACCGATCGAATCTGCGACGCCGGCAACGACTTCGATGGCGTCGGCCAAACCCTGTGCGCCGTTGGCGACGTTTGCGTTCTTCGAGATGACGACCATCGCCCGCGCCTTCTTGTCTGCGAGGTGCTTGCGACTGACGGTGACGCTTGGACCCGCGAAACGACTCTGGGTGAAAACCCCTGCCGCCGCGCATGTCGAGTCGGCGACGACCAACGTGAAGTCGTCGGTCGAGTCCTTCACGCCGATGTTGGCGACGTACGAATGGAATCCGGCGGGAAGGGTGACGGTCACGCCGCGAATCTATTTCTTGGCGGTGTCGGTCTGGGGGTCCATTGGGCACTCATTGCTTGGCGTTGACGATGCCGAGCCGGAGGTGGTATCAATTTATCTTGATGACAGATTCCAGTCCGAGCGAAGTTCTTGAGGTGATTCACATGCCAAGGTCAATCCAAGAGATTCTCGAGCACGCCGAGGAGCTCGCACGACAATTCGAGGACTTCGATCCTGAGGACGCGTCCGAGATTCCGGTTGAGGAGTACGTCTTGCAACGTGCAGTCGTCGCGCGGGCACGATCGGAGCGATACCTCATTGAGGCGGTTGCTCAAGCACGTACGGGGGGACTGTCGTGGCAGAGAATAGGCGAGATGATGGGCACCTCTGCGCAGGCTGCGCAGCAACGGTACGCCCCACTACTCGAATCCGCCTGAACGGCAGGTTGAACTAGTTCGCCGCGAAACGGTCGCGCATGCGAAGGAGTGTCTGCTCCATCGACTTGTGGTTCTTTGCGAAGGCGTTGATGACTTTCAGCATCAACTTCGACTTGTTCTTCTTCCAGTCGAATTCCTCGGTGACTTTGGTGCCGCCGTCGGCCTGGGGCTCGAGGATGTAGCGCCAGATGTGCCCGCCGAAGTGGCGCCATGCGATGCGGGCGTTCTCTTCGAACTCGACGACCTCGTTGGTGATCTTGTAGGACACGCGCATATTCATGTCCATACCGAACCTGGCTCCGAGCGACAGACGATC
>RGCG01000131.1 GCA_009919275.1 Actinomycetota bacterium | reverse complement strand
AATCCGGTGGCGGGCTACCGCTTTGCGAGCTACGACCAGGGCTACGGCGACATGCTGGCGCTCGCCGATTGGTCGGCGGCCTGGGTGGTGCCGTGGGTCGAAAAGACGGCGCTCGTCATCTGCGATCTGTCGGATGTCGAGACCGGACAGTCGATACGAGAAGCTCCACGGTCGATCCTGCGCGCCCAAATCGATGCTGCGAAGGCGCTGGGATTTCGTCCGATGATGGGAAGCGAGATCGAGTTCTTCTTGTTCGACACTTCCTACGCCAACGCCCACACGGCCGATTATCGCGATCTACGTCCGGCCGGCGATTGGGTGCAGGACTACCACGTGCTCCAGACAACCCGCGACGAACCCATCATTGGGGCAATTCGACGGGGACTCGAGGCTGCGGGCGTTCCCGTGGAGTTCACAAAAGGCGAAGCCGGCCGGGGCCAGCACGAGATCAATCTTGATTACACCGACGCTTTGGCAATGGCCGATCGCAACGTTCTCTACAAAACCGCGGTCAAGGAAATTGCGGCCCAGCACGGCAAGTCCGCCACGTTCATGGCGAAGTACGACTTCGACGAAACGGGGTCGTCATGCCACGTCCACAGCAGTCTCTGGACCCTCGACGGGTCGCGAGCCCTCTTCTCCGACGACGCGACTCATGGCCCGAGCGACCTGTTCAACCACTATCTCGCCGGGCTTCTGGCCACGGCTCGCGAGTTTTCCCTGCTGTGGGCACCGACAATCAACAGTTACAAGCGGTTCCAGCCCGGGTCGTGGGCGCCAACCGGCGTTGCATGGGGAGTCGACAATCGCACTCTCGGGTTCCGCCGGGTGGGGCACGGGTCTTCGCTGCGCATCGAGAGTCGAGTGCCCGGCGCCGACGCGAACAGCTATCTCGCCTTCGCCGGTGTCATTGGTGGAGGTCTTCACGGCATTCGTCACGAATTGTCACTCGAGGCCGAGTTCGTCGGCAACGGGTACGACGCAAGCCTGCCGCGCATTCCGTCGAGTCTCATCGAAGCCATCGACCTGTGGCGGAACAGCACAATTGCTCGCGAGGTCTTCGGTGACGACGTTCATCACCACATCCTCGTCATGGCCGAGGCCGAGTGGGCATCATTCAACAAGACGGTGACCGACTGGGAGCGCCGTCGGTATTTCGAACTGATTTAGACGCGATTCGATCGGGGACAAGTGGAACGACTCAAAGGGAAAGTCGCCCTCATCACGGGGTCAGCATCCGGGCTGGGTCGTGTTGCGGCCGAGTTGTTCGCGCGCGAGGGTGCAAAGGTCGTCGTTGCTGACGTGGTCGATGGCACCGAGGCGGTCGAGGCAATCGTCTCAGCGGGTGGAGTCGCGACGTTCGTGCAGTGCGATGTGACGAACGAAGACAGCGTCACCGCCGCCGTGGCCCATGCGGTCGACACGCACGGATCGCTCGACGTCATCTACAACAACGCCGGCGTGATGTTGTCCGACGACGACAACCCGGTGACGACCCCCCTCGAAACCTACGAACGCACGATGGACATCAATGTGAAAGGCGTGCTACTTGGCTGTCGCGCGGCGATTCCCGTCATGCAGAGGCAGGGTCACGGGTCAATCGTCAACGTCGCGTCGTTCGTTGCCCACATGGGTGCGGCGACTCCGCAGGTTGCCTACACGGCTTCAAAGGGTGCGGTGCTGGCAATGACACGAGAGATCGCCGTGATCTACGCCCGGCAGGGAATCCGTGCAAACGCATTGTGTCCCGGTCCCGTGATGACGCCACTCCTCGCAAAATTTTTGTCCGACGACGCCAAACGTGAACGTCGCCTTGTCCACATCCCGATGGGACGGTTCGGTACGCCGGAGGAAATCGCACAGGGTGCGGTGTTCCTTGCGTCCGACGAATCGTCGTGGATGACAGGACAATCACTCGTCATCGATGGCGGTATCACCGCTGCGTACGTGACGCCCGAGGGATGACACTCAGCGACGTGTGATGTCGCGCACCGGATCGCTGCCGTCCCAGTCTTCGTGTGCGGCGCGCACCATTGCGTAGAAGCCAAGAAGCCCCGGGTTCGATTCGTAGAGCTCCCAATAGTGGCCGTGTCGTGCGACGTCGTCGACGAAGACGAAGGTCGTGGTGCCGGCCTTTGCGGTCTGGGCCACGTCGAGATTCATCTGTTGTGCGACGTCGAGGGCGCGATCGAGACTCGGCACGATGCAGGCCATGTGGTGCAGACCACCCGTTCCGGGCGCGAACCTTTCGCGCACTGCGGTCATGTCGTCGTTGTGCTGGCAGAACAATTCGACCATGATCGACCCCCACCATCCGTAGGCAGACGTGTGGTCGAATGCGGAAGGTACGCCGCGGTGGACGACGTCGGTCACGGGAATGTGGCGATTGAGAAAGAACGGTCCCGCACCGAAGTTCCGCGCCCACGCCCGTGCGGACGCCTCGGGGTCGTCGACCACGTAGGCAATCTGCACCGTTGGACCAAAGATCATCAGACGTCACCCTAGACGCGTGCTTGATGATTGGGTTGAGTCCGGACTTGAACGATCGTCTGTCAGACTGATCCCATGGCACGTGTCGGTTTTGTCGGTCTCGGAGTGATGGGGTTCCCGATGGCGGGACATTTGGTGAAGAGCGGCCACGAGGTGGCCGTCTACAACCGCTCGTCGGAGAAGGCGACGCGATGGGTCACAGAACACGGTGGTCGGATGTTTCCGACGCCGCGCGAGGTCGCCTCGGCGTGCGACATCGTGATGGTGTGCGTCGGCAACGATGACGACGTGCGCAGTGTGGTCAACGGGGCCGATGGGGCACTTGCCGGTCTGCATCGCGGGGGCATCCTGGTGGACCACACCACCACCTCGGCGATCCTCGCGAGGGAACTTGCCGCGGCCGCGAGGGCGGTGGGGGTGGGTTTCATTGACGCGCCGGTGTCGGGTGGCCAAGCGGGCGCCGAGAACGGCGTGTTGACGGTCAT
>RGCG01000014.1 GCA_009919275.1 Actinomycetota bacterium | reverse complement strand
TCGTACCCCGCGATGATGTCCATGATGTTGCTGGCATCGAGACGCGTGTCGTACGTGACGACGTTGACATCGGGGTTGATCAGCGTCAGCGTTTTCTTCGCAGAATCAACCTTGCGGTCACCCACGCGATCGAGGTTGTGGAGGATTTGACGCTGCAGGTTCGACGCATCGACCACGTCCATGTCGACGATGCCAATGGTGCCGACACCGGCCGCTGCGAGGTACAAGGCCGCGGGAGAACCCAGACCGCCGGCACCGAGCATCAAGACCTTGGAACCGAGCAATTTGGCCTGGCCCTCGACCCCCACTTCGGGCAACAACAGGTGACGCTGGTAGCGATTCTTTTGATCGGCGGTCAGCGACACCGGGGTCTTCCACGGCTTGCCTTCGTCTTTCCAACGACCGAAGCCACCGTCCATCGACACCACGTCGGTGTATCCCAACTCGGCCAACGTTTTTGCGGCGAACGCGCTGCGCACGCCACCCGCGCAATACACGATGACGGGCATCGACTTGTCGGTGATACGGCCCTCGATCTGTGCCTCGAGGTGACCGCGCGGGATGTGCAACACACCGGCGAGTGCACCCTGCTCGAACTCGTCGGGTTCGCGCACGTCGAGCACCACCACTCCACCGGCGGTGATGCGACGCTGTGCTTCGTTCGTGTCGATTTCGGTGATGGACGCCTTCGCTTGGGACAAAAGGTCACGGAAACTGGCCATGACAAAAGCCTACCGATTCGGTCGGGAATTCCGCCTCGCTCAGACCGGCAGGCGAACGAGGGCCGGCAACACCTCACTGATGTCGGCATTCACCACGGCATCGGCAAGGCGATCCATCTCGGTGGGCCCGCCGTTCACGATGACCACCTTGGCCCCCGCGGCCTTTGCCCGTGGCACGGCATTGGCCGCCGGGAACACCGACAAAGTTGAGCCGACCGCCAAGAGCAGGTCACAGGCCTCGCTTGCCGCCATCGCCCGCGCGATGACTTCGGGCACCAACGCCTGGCCGAATGAAATGGTGTCGCTTTTCAGCACTCCCCCGCACAGGCGACATGACGGGTCGCTCTCGCCGGCACGCACCCGTTCGAGTGTCACCTGCATCGGCAACGTGTCACCACATGACCAACACACACTGCGGAACATCGTTCCGTGCACTTCGATCACTCGGTCGGGATCGTTGCCCGCACGCTGGTGCAATTCATCGATGTTCTGTGTCACCAATGCATACAGACGACCCTGGCGTTCGAGGTCGACCAACGCCAAGTGACCGTCGTTGGGTTGTGCCGTCCATGCCGGTGAATGAATCCGGCTCTGCCACGCGATCTCACGCACTTCGGGGTCGTCGAGATAGTGGCGCAGGGTCGCCATCTTCTCGGCCTTCGGATTCTTCGTCCACAGTCCGTTCGGCCCACGGAAATCGGGGATGCCGGAGTTGGTTGAAATGCCCGCGCCGGTGAGAACCGTGATTCGCCGTGCGATGGAGACGAGCCTGTGAGCGTCGGCCAGCGCAGCTTCCATGTCACGTGACTCTATGACGGAACGGCACAGGGTGCTAAGAAAACGCAAACATTCCACTGCGTTGACCACAGGTGGCACAAACTCTGCCCCATGAAGCGATCGATAACAGCAGTCATCCTCCCCGTGAGCGCATTTGTCGTCGCGCTCACCACGTCCTCGGTACGCGACTCGATGGAAATCGCCAACGTCGCCCTGCTCCTTGCAGCGATCATCGTTGGCTCCGCCCTGATTGATTGGACCGCGGGTCTGACAACTGCCCTGGTCGGTGCGGTTTCTTTGAACTACTTCCACACCGAGCCGGTTCATTCTCTCCGCATCACCGCAACGTCCGACGTCATCGCCGTTGCGTTACTCGGATTTCTCGGCGTGGCCGTCAGTGCGGGAACGGCTCTGCGCGTCAGCGAGCGTGTACGCCGCTACCACGCCTCACTCGCACTGTCCGGGGCCGAGGCACTCACGCGACCGCAGCCGGCACCGACAATGTGGCATGCCGCGGTCGACGCGGAGAGCGCCGAATTGGCGATGCTTAGCGCACGACTCGTCCCATCAGGGACCGAACGGTTACCGGTGATTGCTCGACATGCTGCCGGTCCCGATGACCGGACGAGCCCCCAAGGAACGGTGCGAATTCCGGCCGGTGGTGCGGTTGTCGTCCTACGAGATCCCCGGCTGCATCGCGACCTCGTGCTGTCGCCTCGCGACGCAGGCACAACTCTCGAGGTCCGTCGGGCAGCCATCTTCATGCTCGCCGACAATGTCGAGTTATCTCTGTCGCAACCCGAGGTCACAAACGGCAGACTGGTCATGTGAATCGCGAGCAGGTGCTGTCGAATCGACGGCAACTTGCGGGTTTTCTGGGCTCGGTGGCCGGTCTCGCGATTCTCACGTCAACCCTCGTTGCAACCAATCGCCCTTTCGCAGTCGCAACCTCTCTCTCGCTCTACCTCCTTCTGCTTGTCGCGGTGACTGCGCTCGGTGGTCATTGGCCCGGACTCTTTGCTGCGGTTGCGTCTCCATTGCTCGTCAATTGGTTCCTGATTCCCCCCTACCGCACATTACGCATCAGCGACCGCGACAACCTGGTCGAACTAGCCGTGTTCGTTTCGGTGGCGGTCATCGTTTCGACGTTTGTTTCCGTCGCGGCGAGAAACTCCGGTGAGGCAAGGCGTGCTGCGCACGAGGCGACGACCCTGGCGCGATTGTCGGAAGCAGGGTTCAGCGAACCACTCAGCGACATCGTCGAACTTTTGCGGGAGACGTTCGGATTTGAAAGCGTCGCGGTCCTGCGCGATGACGACACCAGCTATTCCGCTGTTGCGACATCGGGCCCACACCCACCGACATCACCGCAGGAGGCGACACTCTCCGACCATCTCGGTCAGAAGTTCGTCCTCGTCGCTCGGGGTCGCGAGCCGGGTGAACGCGACCGCCGCGTACTCAACGCATTCCTTGGCCAACTTGCGAAATATCTCGAACAGGAGCGTCTGCGTCGCGTCGAACTCGAAGCCGAGTCACTCGCCCGTAGCGATGAATTGCGCACGGCGATCCTTCGAGCCGTCTCGCACGACCTACGGTCGCCACTTGCAAGCATCAAGGCATCGGTTTCGAGCCTTCGCCAAGACGACATTGCCTGGCCCGACGACGTCGAGGCCGAATTCCTCGAGTCGATCGAAGTGCAGACCGACCGCCTGACCTCGATCGTTCTCAATCTCCTCGACCTCAGCCGCATCGAGGCAGGTGTCCTGCGGCCCGTGATGCGCTCGACTTCAACCGTTGAAGTCGTGTCAGCCGCACTGCGAAATCTGGATATCGACACCCGCCGCGTCGGCATCCAGATTTCCGACGATGTCGCCGACGTCGAGGCGGACCCAGCCCTCCTTGAGCGGGCGGTGGCAAACCTCCTCGCCAATGCGCTCAATTGGTCGGACCAGGTCGAAGTCAAGGCCCATAATTCGGCGTCCCGAGTCGAACTGGCGGTCATTGATCATGGCCCCGGCATACCGACCGACAAGCGTCACGCTGTCATCCAACCCTTTCACCGACTCACCGACTCATCGACGAGCGGCGGGATCGGCCTGGGCCTCGCGATTGTCGACCGTCTCGTTGAAGCGATGAATGGCCGGCTCGAGTTGCGCGACACCCCGGACGGTGGCCTCACGGCGGTCCTCATCCTTCGACGCGCTGGCGAGGCCCCGCGATGACCCGCGTGCTTTGCATCGAGGACGAGCCGACACTCCTTCGGACTCTCGGTGCCAACCTGCGTGCACGGGGTTACGACATCGACCTCGTCGGCACTGGCGAGCTCGGTCTCGAGGTCGCCACAAGGAAGAAACCCGACGTTGTCATTGTTGATCTCGGGCTGCCAAGAATGTCGGGCCTCGAGGTCATCAGATCGCTTCGGCAATGGACGCAGATTCCCATCATCGTGCTCTCGGCGCGCGACACCGAATTCGACAAAATCGGCGCGCTCGACGCAGGTGCGGACGATTATGTCTCGAAACCATTTGGTATGGGCGAACTTCTGGCACGCCTACGCGCAGCTTTGCGACGTTCGGCACCAACCGACGAAACACCGATCGTGGAAACGGCAGACTTCACGGTTGATCTGCAATCACGTCGCGTCACAACACGAGCTGGCGATGCGAAGCTGACCCCAACCGAATGGAGTCTGGTTGACGTGCTCGTTCGCAATGCAGGGCGCCTGGTGACGAGTCGGGAGTTGCTGCAAACTGTTTGGGGCCCCGAGTATGGCAACGAAACCAACTACCTGCGCGTACACATGACCCACATCCGCAGGAAGATCGAGCCCGAACCCTCCGTGCCTCGCTACTTCCTCACCGAAGCAGGAATGGGATACCGATTCGTTGCGTCAACCGACACACCGATCGACCGCTAAGAATCCGCTAACGAGCCCGTAATCCAACGACACTCGTTGTGAGACTCGTGGGCGCACCGGACGGTCGGTGCGAAAGTCACGACGGAATTGGTACGGAGTCGACACGGGATGTCAAGGATCAAGAAGTTCCTCATCGGCAAACCCTTGTCGAGCGCAGAAGAGGGCCACCAGCGCCTGTCGCGCGTGATCGCTCTTCCCGTGTTCGGTTCCGACGCGATCTCTTCGACCGCCTACGCCACCGACGAAATCCTCGTCGTCCTCCTCCTCCAAGCCGGTATCGGCGCGATCGCATTCACGAAGTTGGTTCCCCTTGCCATCGTTGTGTGCGTCTTGATGGCCATCGTCGTCACTTCGTATCGCCAAACCATCAATGCGTATCCGTCCGGTGGCGGCGCCTACATCGTCAGCCGCGAGAACCTTGGCGTCACCCCGTCGCTCGTGGCCGGGGCATCATTGCTTGTCGATTACATCCTCACGGTTGCCGTGAGCGTCGCCGGTGGGGTGCTCGCGATTCGAACCGCGACCGGATTCGACACCCGTTGGACGGTGCCGATCTGCCTTCTGTGTGTCTTTGTCATGACCGTAATGAACTTGCGAGGAGTAAAAGAGTCAGGTGCTGCCTTTGCCGGACCGACGTACTTCTACATCATCATGCTCGTCGTGCTCATCGTGACGGGACTCTGGCGTATCTTCGTACAACACGTCGGTCCGATCCCGTCATCGATGCTCAGTGTCGAAGCCCGAGAGATCGCAGCGGGTGGAAAGTCGCTCGGACTCATGATGCTGCTGCGCGCATTCTCATCCGGCGCCGTCGCACTTTCGGGCGTCGAAGCTGTCTCGAACGGGGTCCCCGCTTTCCGCAAGCCCGAGAGCAGGAATGCGTCGGTGACGCTGATGTGGATGGGCGGCATTCTCGGTTCATGCTTCCTCGGCGTGTCGGTTCTTGCCGCACACCTCAAACCGTTCCGCGGAGAAAAGGACGGCAACGGCCTCGGGCTGATGGCGCAGTACCTCTACAACGGCAAGGGTGTCCTCTTCTGGATGACGATGATCGCTACGTTCTCGATCCTCATCCTCGCGGCCAACACGGCGTACGCCGACTTTCCGCGTCTCGCATCGATCATTGCTCGCGACGGATTCCTCCCCCGTCAGTTCTTCAACCGCGGTGCCCGGCTTGTTTTTTCGAACGGTGTACTTTTCCTCGCGATCGTCGCGAGTGCTCTCATCGTCGCATTCCGCGGCGACATCTCGAAGTTGATCCCGCTCTACGCATTTGGAGTCTTCACCGGCTTCACCTTGAGCCAAACGGGTATGGTTCGACATCACCTACACGAAAAGAAACCCGGCTGGCGCCTCGGCATGTCGGTGAATGCCATCGGTGCATCAACGACCGGACTCATTGCCATCATCGTGGTGGTCTCGAAATTCACCGAAGGCGCATGGATTCCAGCCCTTCTCATTCCGTTCATGGTGTTCGGCTTCCGCCAGATTGGACGCCACTACGCGCGTGGGCGCACGGTCGTGGCCGTCACTCCCGGTTACTGGCCGCGGCGCGAGACACACACGATGGTCGTACTTGTCGGTGGCATCAACAAGGGCGTCCTCAACGGCATCCAGTACGCAAAGTCACTGAATCCCGATCGAATTCTTGCGGTCACCGTGGCCAGCGATGACGAAGATCGACAACGCGTTGAGCAGCAGTGGGCCGACTTCAAGGTGCCCATCGACTTACATACCATTTACTCGCCATACCGCGAGCTCACAGCGCCGGTCCTTCGATTCCTCGACGATCTCGATGAACGACATGCCGATGACATCATCACGGTCGTCATCCCGGAATTTGTCACCTCGTGGAGAACCCAGTGGCTCCACAACGGCAGTGCCTTCGCACTGAAGGCCCGCTTGCTTCACCGACCACACACCGCGGTGGTCTCCATTCCCATTCACATGGCGGCTGGCGAAGAAGACGCAGAAGATTTCGAGAAGATCGGGAGGAACTGAACCATGCATACGATCATCGTCGGTTGTGGGCGGGTCGGGTCGACCGTCGCGCGCGAGCTGGATGCAAACGGCCATGACGTCGTCGTGATTGACAGAAAACCTGCGGCTTTCCGCCGTTTGGGCGAGTCCTTTGGCGGCCGCACCATCACGGGCGTCGGATTCGACCGCGACGTGCTTCAGTCTGCGGGCATCACGGCAGACAGTGCGGTCATGGCGGTGACGAACGGTGACAACTCGAACATTCTCATCACGCGCGTCGCGCGCGAACTGTTCCGTGTGGAAAAAGTCGTCGCGCGAATCTACGACCCCAAGCGCGCGGCCATCTACGAGCGTCTCGGAATCTCAACGGTGGCCACCGTGGCATGGGCGAGCACGCGTGTCGTGCGTTTGATCCTTCCGACTCACGGCACCATCGACTGGACCGATCCGACTTCGTCGATGATGCTCGTCGAACGCAAGGTTCCCGCGACGGCCGCCGGACGAGACGTCGCCCAGCTGAACGGAAATGGAGCTCGTGTGATTCTTCTCACCCGCATGGGGACCGCACGCCACCCGGACACTGGCGAGCTGGTGCAGGACAACGACACAATTCACGTGCTCGGTACCGCGAGTCAGATCGAAGCGTTTGACCGCGCACTTTCAGCGACGGAGAGGCAACCATGAAGATCGTCATCGCCGGCGCGGGTAGCGTCGGCCGATACATGGCAGAACAGCTCCGAGCGTCGGGCCATGCAATCCGCATCATCGATAACGACACCGATGCTGTCGCCCGCGCACGAGGTCTCGACCCCGGGATCGAAGTAATCAACGGTGATGGTTGCGAGGTCGACACCCTCGCCCGCGCGGGCTGCCGCGACGCCGACGTCGTGGCCGCAGTGACCGGCGATGACGAGGACAACCTTGTGATCTCACTGCTCGCCAAGCAAGAGTTCGGCGTCCCACGCGTCGTCGGTCGAGTGAACAATCCAAAGAACGAGTGGATGTTCACCGACATGTGGGGCGTCGACGTGTCGGTTTCGACGCCCCACCTTCTGACCGGCCTCGTCGAAGAAGCCGTCAGTGTCGGGGCATTCGTGCGACTTCTGTCGCTTGAACACGGTCGCGCACGCATCGCCGAGGTAACACTCGCAGCGTCGTCTCCCGCAATCGGTAAGTCGTTGACGAGCCTCAACTTTCCGCGTGAGTCAACGGTCGTGGCCGTCTTGCGCGACGGCCACGTCATCGTGCCCCGAGGCGACACCGTCGTTCTCGCTGGCGACGAGGTGATGATGCTGTCGCTCGCGGAAGCAGAATCCGACGTGCGTCGCATCCTCATCGGTCCGGAAGCAGGCGTTTAGGTCGCCCATGGGCATCCTTCGTCGCCGGCAACTTCCGGCCCCGGCACCCGACGATTCGTCGTCAATGTCGATCGGGACGACATTGATCGGAAGGTTGACCGTACGAGTCCCGGTGACAATCGTGGGGCAAGTGCTGGGTATCCGAATCAGGCCGTCCGATGAACTGCCGAGCCTCGTCGTTCGTTTGGGGGACGACTCGGGATCGGTGACCATCGTCTGGACCGGGCGACGCTCCATCGGTGGAGTCACACTTGGTCGACGTCTCCGGGTCGAGGGCACGCCGGTTCGCTCGGCCGAGGGAGTGTGTATCTACAACCCGATGTATCAGTTGCTCTAGGCCCGAACGCGGCGCATCAGACGATGCGAGACGTGACGCGACGAGGTGGCGATACGCAATTCGACGTCACCCGTTCTTTGTGCCCACGAATCGGTTGTCAAGTTCCAGTATCGGTACGCATCTGTATCAAGACGGACGACCGTGTCGGTCGATCCGCCCGCGGGCACTTCGACGCGCGCAAAGCCGACGAGCTTTTGGTCGGGCTCATCGCGGTCGAAACCGGTGCGGTCAACGGCATGGGCGTACACCTGAACAATCTGAACACCATCACGATCGCTCGCGTTGGCGAGTGACACCCCGACCGTGAAGTCGTCGATGAGATGCGCGTCGACAATCGAGACGTCGGCATAACCCAGCCCGAAGCCGAAGGGAAAGAGCGGCGCTCGACCGATCGTGTCGAAGTGGCGATAGCCCACGAGACGGCCCTCGCGGTACGGTGCGACGCCTCCGCGGCCGGGGTGAAACTCGCTCGCAGGGGTGTCGTCCATGCGACGCGGAAAAGTGACCGGAAGGCGACCCTGCGGTTCGACGTCGCCCGCGAGCACGTCGACCAGTGCCTCGCCCATTTCCTGACCACCGAACCATGTGAATACAACGGCATCGACTTCATCGAGCCACGGCATTGCCACGGGTGATCCTGCGTTCACCACCACGATCGTGGCGGGACTCACCCGCGCAACTTCGCTGACCAAGCGATCTTGCTCTCCCGGCAAATCGATGCCGGAGCGGTCCCACCCCTCGGACTCCCAGTCCTCGTTGGTGCCGACCACGACGATCGACACGTCGCTTTGTGCGGCAAGAGATACCGCCTCGCCCACCATGTCGGCGGGAAGCGGTGCGCGCATGCCCAGGTTGATGCCACCGACGCTGGACCCCTCGGTTGACTGACGAAGTTCAACGACCACACGGTGGACGCGACCCGCGACGAGCGCAGCGGATCCGCGCACTTCGAGTCTCCCCGTTCCGAAGAACGAGCCGCCTTTCGGCGCACCGGTGTTGTTGGCGACCACCAAGCCGTCGATGAGGACGCGTGCGTCACCGACCGTCTCGATGCCGATGTCCCACGACGCGGTGATGTCCGGGACGAAATCGAATGCAAGACGTGCTCCGAACGCGAGACCGGCGCCTTCCCGCCGACCGGGATCGCGAGTCCAGAAGATCTGCGTCGTTCGTGGTTGAGTCGTCCGAATTGGCTCGGCCGACGAATCGTCGAGTTCATCGGGCGTCGCGAAGATATCGAGCACGAGGTTGGCCACCATCGACGCATCGACCTCTGGTACACGCTTGTTGATGTCGCAACCAGCCGCGTGTCGTACAAGAACACCCAAGGGTTCGAGTCGAGTGCGCAACGCATCAAGTGGATGCGAAACATGCGTGGGCGTGACAAGGGCACTGCCGCCGCCGAGGGCACGACATTTCTCCGCGTTCGGCCCGATGACCGCAATCGTCGTACCCGGCGCAACCGAGAGAGGTAACGGACGCCGGCCGGTCTTGTCGTCCGAGTTTCGCAGCAGCACCATGCCGCGTCCCGATGCAATTCGAATGAGGGCTCGGTCGTCGGGGTGGTCGTTCGTCGTTTCGGGTCCCGGTTCGGAGTCAAGTGCACCGACGCGTTCCATGACCGCGAGAAGATTCCGGACGCTCCTGCGCACCTCGGCCTCGTTCACCAATCCGTCACGCACGGCCCGCACCAATTTGTCGCCACGGTGTCGTGTCGGCCCGGGCATCTCGAGGTCGAGACCGGCAATCACTCCTTCGATGGTCGAGTGCGACCCGAACCAGTCGCTCATCACCACGCCGTCGAAACCCCACTCGTCACGCAACACCTCGGTGAGCAGCCAACCGTGATCGGCCGCGTGCAACCCGTTCACCTTGTTGTATGCGGACATCACCGACATCACACCCGCGTCACGAACGGCACGCTCGAAGGGGACGAGGTAGACCTCGCGCAGCGTGCGCACATCAACCTGCGAGTCGATCGACATGCGTTCGAACTCGGTGTCGTTGCACACGAAGTGCTTGATGCAGCTCGCGACACCCTGGGACTGCACCCCCCGCACGTAAGCCACGGCCATTTCAGCGGTGAGGTAGGGATCTTCACCCATTGACTCGAAGTTTCGTCCACCCACCGGGGTGCGGTGCAGGTTCACCGTTGGCGAGACCCACACGGCACGTTGAGCGACGGCACCCCACCGAAACGGGTGCCGCGGACCCCCGCTGGCCCGTCGCTGACGCGCATCCGAGGAATTCCGAGCCGCTCAACGGGTGCGGTGTGCCACGCATCGTGACCGGCCAGAAGCGTGACCGCCTCTTCGAGTGTCAGTTGTTCGACGAGAGTGTCGACCCGGTGGCTGGCCATCATTTCCGATATTACGGCTGTCGCGAAGCACACGCTTTCCGCACACATGGAGACATGACGCTCACCATCCAAACGAACAACGACACCATCGCCGTCTACCCATGGTCGGACCCGATCTTCGATTCGACGGGTTTTCCCGCCCGCAGTGACTACGTCGAGCAGTTCTGGCTGGGGATTCTCGGCCCGACTGCAACGTGGTTGCTGCGTCGCCTCGTCGCCGGATTCGATCATTTCCCCGACGGCTACGAGCTCGACTTGCCGGAGACCGCCCAGGCCTTGGGCACCACCTTCCGGCCCGGGCACGAATCGCCTTTCACACGGGCAATCGATCGTCTCAACATCTTCGGGTTGGCACAGACGTATGCGAACGGTTTGGCGGTGCGAACACGCGTGCCACCGCTCTCCGACCGTTATCTGTCACGCCTGCCGCGCTACCTGCGCGATGCTCACGGCGGTTACGTCGCCTAAACGATTGTCTATCGACTAAACGACTGTGCCCTTCGCCTAAACGGCGGTGAAATTGCACACGGTGTCGATGAGCAGACGGGTGCCGAATGCCGTGGCCCCCTTTTGCATCCAGCCGTCATCACCGTCGACTTTCATCGGGCCGGCGATGTCGAGATGTGCCCAAGGAGTGTCGCTCACGAATTCATTGAGAAACACTGCCGCAGTGATTGATCCGCCGTACGGCCCACCGATATTGCGCATGTCGGCAACGGTCGAATCGAGCAACTTGCGATATTCCTTGACGAGCGGCAGGGGCCAGATGGGTTCGTCGACACGCGACGATGCCTTGCGTAGTTGTTCGACGAGGGCATCGTTGTTGCCAAGAACACCCGCCACCTTCTCGCCCAGCGCAACGATGCAGGCGCCCGTCAGTGTGGCGATGTCGATGATGGCATGCGGTTTCGATTCGGCGGCAAGCGAAAGGCCGTCGGCGAGAATCAGACGACCCTCGGCATCTGTGTTGTGGATCTCGACGGTCTTGCCGTTGCGCATCGTGAGAACGTCACCCAACTTGAGTGCGGAACCCGACGGCATGTTGTCGGTACACATGAGATAAGCCGTGACCTGCACCTTGCAGTTCAACGCGGCAAGCGTGCTCATCGTGGCCAGAACGGCAGCAGCACCCGACATGTCCATCTTCATGACGGCATGCGAGGGATCAGATGGCTTGAGCGAGATGCCACCCGAGTCGTACATCACACCCTTTCCAACGAGAACCACGTGACCCTTGCGGCCCTTGATGAGCTTTGCGCCGGACTTCGGCGTGTAGACGAGCTTCACCATCCGCGGCGGTTCGGTGCTGCCTTTGTTGACGCCCAGGATGCCGCCGCAACCCATGTTGGCGAGCTGGTCACGGTCGTACACCTTCACATCGAGACCGGTTGCTTGACCGATTGCAACGGCGCGTTCAGCCATCATGCGCGCGGTGAGGTACGCGGGCGGCATGTTGGCAAGATCGCGCGCCATGCACACCGCGTCTGCCACCGTGGTTCCGCGTGCGACACCGTTGTGCACAGCGGCCGCCGACTTCGACGACGCGGTCAACACGACAGACTCGATCCTCGACGCCGACGACTTGTCGTTCTTCAGATCGGTGTAACGATGGGTGGCAAGCCTGAAGCCCTCGACAACCGCCTGTGCGATCTGCGCGCGATTGCCGCTGCCGGCATCGGCGAGACCGGTGGAGACCGACGTCGACTTCGACACTGCGCGGGCCAGAGCCGCCGCAGTGTTGCGTGCTTCGGTGGGACCGAACTTCCGCGGGTCGCCGATACCAACGGCGACAACGATGCGCGATCCGCGCAATCCGTGCAGCACGAGGGTTTGACCGACCTTCGCGTCGAAGCCTCGAGCCGAGAGCTGCTTTCGATTGAGACCGATCTCTGACGGAACGGGACCGTCGGATGCGACGACGACGCCGACGGCTTCGGTGGTGGACGAGGACCGGGAAACCTTGAAGGTGATGCTCACGCGTCGCAGTCTACGAAACGGTGCGCACCGGCTTGCTCTTGCCTTCCTGCCACCGCGCCATGGTCCACAACAAGTCCGAGAGACGATTGAGGTACGGCACGACCTGCGAGGGCGACGGTGCCGCGGCAACGGAGTGGCGTTCGGCGCGGCGCACGACCGTGCGCGCAAGGTCGAGCCACGCCGAGACCGGGTGCTCGCCGGGCACGACGAACTCGGTCGGCGGATCGAACTGCGTGTCGAGAAGGTCGATCAGGGTTTCCATGCGCTCGACCATGTCGGGTGACACACACGACTGGCCGGGAACGAGCTTGTGGCGGTTCTCGGGAAGCGTGGCTAGTTCGGCCATCAACACCCACAGGTCGCGCATGAACGGTTCGAGCATTTTCACGACTTCTGCCGAGCGCGCGTCGCCGCTGTTACCTGCGGCTGCACTGCGCGCCAGACCGAGAACCGCCTGAGCTTCGTCGACGGTGCCGTACGCCCTGGGGAGTTCGGAGTCCTTCGGCACCCGCCCGCCGTAGAAGAGACCGGTCGTGCCGTCGTCTCCGTCGCGTGTGTAGATCGGCTGGCGTGTCATGTGACCTGAACGCTAGTTCGCAAAGCACGATCCAGCCCGATCCTGTGCGGATAACTTGTGAGTCTCATGGCACGTCAGACCTACCTCGAAGCCGTCAACGAACGCGTCATCGTCTTCGACGGGGCCTTCGGAACCTTCGTCCAAGGACTCGACCTCGGGCCCGACGACTTCGGTGGACCGTCACTCGAGGGCTGCAACGAAATGCTGTGTCTCACGCGACCCGACGTCATCCGTTCGATGCACGAGGCATTCCTCGCCGTCGGCGTCGACGCCATCGAGACCGCCTCGTTCGGATCGTTCTCGACGGTTCTCACCGAATACGACATTCCGGAACGCGCCTACGAACTCAACGTCGCTGCGGCCAGCCTGGCCCGCGAGGTTGCTAGCGGTTTCGAAGCCGACGGTCGCAGTCGCTTCGTCGCTGGTTCCATCGGGCCCGGCACCAAGTTGCCGAGCCTGGGGCACATCGGATTCACGGAACTGCACGATTCCTATGTCGAACAGGCCCGCGGTCTGCTCGACGGCGGCAGCGATCTCTTCCTCATCGAAACATGCATGGACCTCCTCCAGATCAAGGCCGCGATGCAGGCCTGCCGCAAGGCGATGAAAATCGTCGGCCGCGAAGTCCCGATTCAGGTTCAGGTCACGATGGAAACCACGGGCCGCATGCTCGTCGGCACCGAAATCGGAGCCGCCCTCGTCGCACTCGAGGCCATGCGCCCCGATGTCATCGGAATCAACTGCGCCACCGGCCCTGCCGAGATGCAAGAACACCTGCGCCACCTCTCGCAGCACTCGCCCATTCCGATTTCGGTTCTGCCGAACGCGGGCCTGCCGAGCGTGGTTGATGGCCGCACGCACTACGACCTCACCCCGTCGGAACTTGCATCATTCCACCGGCATCACGTGGAAGACCTCGGCATCACCGTCGTCGGTGGTTGTTGCGGCACGACTCCCGAACACCTGCGTCAGGTCGTCGAGGCCGTGCGCAACGTGACGCCCGGCAAGCGCACACCGGTCCTCGAGCCATCACTCACCTCTCTTTATTCACCCGTGCCGATCAGACAGGACAACTCGTTCCTCATCATCGGCGAACGCACGAACACCAACGGCTCGAAAGCGTTCCGCGACCTCATGCTCGCCGGCGACTGGGACGGCTGCACCAAAATGGGCAGCGACCAGGTGCGCGAGGGTGCCCACGTCATCGACGTCTGTGTCGACTACGTCGGTCGTAACGGCGCAATCGACATGGACGAAATCGCCAGCCGCTTCGCTTCGCAGGTGAGCGCCCCGTTGGTTCTCGACTCCACCGAACCCGAGGTGATGGAAGCGGCGTTGCGCCACAACGGCGGTCGCGCGGTTCTCAACTCGGCGAACTTGGAAGACGGCGAAGAGGTCGGCAGCCGCCTCGACCGCGTCTTCAGCCTCGCTCGCGATTACGGCTGCGCGGCCGTGTGTCTTCTCATCGACGAACGCGGCCAGGCGCGAGACGTCGAATGGAAGATGGAAGTTGCCCATCGCCTGCACACCATCGCAACCGAGCGCTACGGTCTGCGCGCCAGTGACCTCATTTTCGATGCGCTCACCTTCCCCCTCGGCACGGGCGATGCCGACCTACGTCGCGACGGCATGGCCACCATCGAAGCCATCCGTCGCATCAAGAGCGAAATTCCGGGAGCATTCACCACGCTCGGAGTCAGCAACGTCAGCTTCGGTCTGAAGCCCGCACTTCGCCAGGTGCTCAACTCGGTCTTCCTTGCCGAATGCGTCGAGGCCGGGCTCGACTCGGCCATCGTGCATGCCAGCAAGATCCTTCCGCTTTCGCGCATTCCCGACGACCAGAAGGCGGCATGCAACGCACTGATCTGGGACCAGCCCTACGAGGGCCAAGACGCACTCACCGCACTGCTCACAATGTTCGAAGACGTGCAGTCGGTGTCGGCGGTCAAGGAAGACCGCAGCGATTGGCCACTCGACCGCCGGCTGAAGCAGCGGATCATCGACGCCGAACGCGACGGACTGACCGACGATCTCGACGCCGCGATGACCCAGGGCATCGCTCCGCTCACCATCATCAACGACATCCTCCTCGACGGGATGAAGGTGGTCGGCGAACTGTTCGGCTCGGGCCAGATGCAGTTGCCATTCGTGCTGCAGAGCGCGGAAACGATGAAGACCGCGGTTGCCCACCTCGAGCCGCACATGGAGAAGGTCGAAGGTCAAACCTCGAAGGGTCGACTCGTACTCGCCACGGTGAAGGGCGACGTGCACGACATCGGCAAGAACCTCGTCGACATCATCTGCACCAACAACGGCTACGAAGTGCACAACATCGGCATCAAGGTTGCGATCGCCGACATGATCGCAAAGGTCAAAGAAGTGAATGCCGATGCGCTCGGCATGAGCGGCCTGCTCGTGAAGAGCACTCTGATCATGCGCGAGAATCTCGAAGAGCTGAACAACCTCGGCATGGCCGATCTTCCGGTTCTCCTCGGTGGTGCGGCGCTCACACGCACCTACGTGGAAAAAGATCTGCGCGAGGTGTACCAGGGACGCGTCTTCTACGGGCGTGACGCCTTCGAGGGGCTCAATACGCTCGACAAGCTGATGGAGATGAAGCGCTCCGGTGTCAACGACCCGGAATTCGGTCGCGTCCCGAGCGGTCGCGTGCTACCCGAGCGAACCAAGACCGAACGATCCGCCGTCGACCTGCCGAAACGTTCTCCCGAAGTCGCCGTCGACAATCACGTCTTCACACCACCGTTCCTCGGCTCGAAAGTCGTGAAGGGCATCGGCATCGACGAGATCGCTGCGTACATCAACGAGACCGCGCTGTTCCGTAATCAATGGCAATTCCGGCCCGAGAACGGCGAATCCGACGACGACTTCAAGACCCGCATCCGGCCCATCCTTCGTGAGCAGCTCGCAACCGCCAAGGCCACCGGCGTTCTCGTGCCACAAGTTGTCTACGGCTACTTCCCGGTCAACGGCGATGGCGACGACCTCGTCGTCTGGACCGACGATTCACGCACCTCCGAACGTGCGCGATTCCACTACCCACGACAGCACGAAGAGCCGTTCCTCTGTATCGCCGACTTCTTCCGCAGTGTCGAGTCGGGTGAGGCCGATTACGCCGCATTCCACATCGTCACCATGGGTCAGGCCGTCAGCGACCGCGCAGCCGAACTCTTCGCGGCGAACAAGTACCAGGACTACCTGGTTCTTCACGGCCTCGGCGTCGAAATGGCCGAGGCTCTCGCCGAATATTGGCATCATCGCATTCGCACCGAGTGGGGTTTCGTCGAAGAAGACGGACCCAGCCTGCACGGTCTCTTCCGTCAGCAATATCGGGGCGGTCGTTACTCGTGGGGCTACCCCGCGTGCCCCGATCTCGAAGACAATGCAACGGTCGCGAATCTCCTCGAAGCTGGTCGCCTCGGCATCGTCGTCAACGAAGAGACCGGCTGGCAGTACCAACCCGAACAAACAACCTCAGCGATCATCTGCCACCATCCGCGTGCCAAATACTTTGTTGCCCGCTAAAGACGGTGTGGCCCGCTAAAGACGGCGTCGCCCACCGCGAGACCGATACGGTTGGATCTATGCCGATTGTCGTGGCCGTCAAGACCGGATTCATCAACTACCTCAACTTTCGCACGCGCGCACGGCGCAGCGACTTTTGGTGGTGGTTCCTTTTCGTCATCGCCGGCGAGCTCATTCTGAACGGCATCTCCAAATCGGTCGCCAACATCTTCGGCGTCGCCACGCTCGTCCCCCACGTGATGTTCGGCATCAGACGCATGCACGACACCAACCGCCGTGGCTGGTGGTGCCTGATCCCGATCGTCAACCTGGTCTTTTGGACACAACCCGGTACCGAAGGCGAAAACCGTTTCGGGCCTCCCCCACCGCCCCTTTCCGCCTAACCGCGCATCGGCTGCGCGGAATTCCAGGCCTTGACCAACCGCGCGTAGGAGCCATCGAGTGACATCAATTCGTCGTGGCTTCCCTGTTCGACGATCGTTGCGTGGTCGACAACCGCAATGCGGTCGGCACGCTGCACCGTTGTGAGGCGGTGCGCAACCACGATCACCGAGCGGCCATGCATCAGGGCGTCGAGTGCCGCTTCGACATCCTTTTCGGTGCCCGGATCGAGATTCGAGGTTGCTTCGTCGAGAACCAACACCGCCGGGTCGACGAGTGCCGCGCGGGCCAGCGAGACAAGTTGGCGTTCCCCGGCCGAGAATCGCGAACCGCGTTCACGTACTTCCGTGTCGAGTCCGTCGGGCAGTTCCGCGAACCTTTCGAGTACGCCGAGCGCGCGCAGCGCGGCGACGATTTCGTCTTCGCTCGCGTCGGGTTTGGCGATGCGCAAATTGTCGCGAATGGTGCCGTTGAAGAGGAAACCCTCTTGGGGCACGACGACGATGCGTTGACGCAACGAGTCCATTCCCGCGTCGCGCAGGTCGACGCCACCGAAGCTGATCGAGCCGGAAATCGGGTCGTACAAGCGGGCCATCAACTTTGCAAGTGTCGACTTGCCGGCGCCGGTTGGTCCGACGAGTGCGAGTCGCTGACCCGCCGGCAAAACGAGAGATGCCTTTTCGATGGCTGGCTGTGAACCGTCGTGGTAGGTGAACGTGACGTTGTCGACGCACAGATCTCCGCGTGCCGGTAGATCGACTGCGCCAGGTCGTTCGTCGATTTCCGGATCGGTATCGAGGATGCCGAACAACTTTTTCAGTGCGGCACCCGCCGATTGCATCGTGTTGTACAACTGCGACAGTTGCTGCACCGGATCGAAGAGATTCGACAAGAGCAACACGAAGGCCACGACCGTGCCAACCGACACCGAACCGCGGTGCACCAACCAACCACCGACGCCAACGATGAGTGCCGAGGCGAGAACCCCCGAGAACTCGATGAGGCCGAAGTACCACGTACTGACCTTCACGCTCTTCATGTGGCTGCGGTACAGGGCCTGATTCGAGGCGCGGAAGCGGCGGATCTGCTCTTCTTCGCGGGAGTAGGCCTGAATGACGCGCACCGCGGCGATGCTTTCCTGCAGGGCCGACAGATTTGCTCCCACGCGTTCGCGCACCGCCAGGTAGGCCTTGTTCGAATCGCGTTGGAACTTCACGGTGGCAAACCAGATGTAGGGCATCACCAACAGAGCAACGATCGTGAGTTCCCACGACAGGAAGAAGAGGAGAATCACGGCGAGCACGAAGAGAATCGCCGACGAGATGAACTGCAGCAGACCCCACTGCACAATTTCCGCCATGCTCTCGATGTCGGCGGTCATGCGCGCCACCAGCACACCGGCCTTTTCGCGGTCGAAGAAACTCATCGATTGACGCTGCATCTGGGCGAAGACCTTGATGCGCAGCAGGCGCAGGAAATTCTCGCCTGCATTGTTGATGAAGAGGTACTGCAACCGACCAATGCAGTAAGAGGTGATGACGATTGCAACGTACATGACGACCGCAAGATTCAGGGCGCCCTCGTCGGCTTTCCGGATACCCGCATCGATACCGTGTTTGATCACGACCGGCCCGGCCAATGAGCACAATGTCACCGTGATCACGCACGCGAGAGCGAAGTAGATGGTTCTGCGGAACGGCGCCGCCATTTGCAGTGTGCGAAGAAGAAGGCTCTTCGCCTCGTCGCGAGTGACCCGCTCTTCCTCGGTGAGACCAACGCCCTGTCGCCACGCCATTACTGGGCCACTTTCAATTCAACCTCGCGGCGTTCTTGGGCGGCCAACACATCGGCGTACCGGGCACTGGTGCGCAACAGTTCCTCGTGCGTGCCGAGCGCTGCGACTCGCCCTTCGTCGAGGAGCGCCACCCGTTCGGCGAGTGCGATGGTGGCGGGACGGTGCGCGATGACAAGCGTGGTTCGACCGCGCATCACGGTGGCCATCGCCGCGCGAATCTCGTGCTCTTTGGAAGGATCGACCGCCGACGTGGCATCGTCGAGAACGAGTACCCGCGGATCGGCCACGATGGCACGTGCGATCGCGACGCGTTGACGCTGGCCACCCGACAGCGAGTATCCGCGTTCGCCGAGAACAGTTTCGTAGCCATCGGGAAGTTCGAGAATGAAGTCGTGCGCGCCGGCCAGACGGGCGGCTTCTTCGATGCGGTCTTGTGGCGTGTTCGGATCGGCAAAGGCGATGTTCGCGGCGACCGAGTCATTGAAGAGCAAAGTGTCCTCGAAGACGACGGCGACCGACTTGCGTAAATCGGCAAGACGCAGGCTGCGCACGTCGATGCCGTCGAGAGACACGCTTCCCCTCTGCGCGTCGTAGAAACGCAGCAACAATCGCGCCACGGTGCTCTTGCCGCTGGCAGTTGCGCCGACGATGGCGATTGATTCGCCCGGCCGCACCTCGAGGTCGAAGCCGTGCAGAACATCGGTGCCGTTCGGATACGCGAAGTGCACGTCGCTGAATCTCACTGCGCCGGTGAATGCGGAACTGGAACGCTGGGGCAGGCGCTGGGCCTTCGGCGGGTCGGCCACGGCCGGTTCGGTGGCCAGCACCTCGTTCACCCGAATGAGTGCGGCGGCGGCGCGTTGGCCGAACGCGATGGTCATGCCGATGTTGCGCAGCGGCCAGATGAGCATGATGAGGTAACTGTTGAACGCCACGAGCTCGCCCACCGTCATGCGACCGTCGATGACGCGATGGCCACCGAGGGCGAGAACCGCGATCAGCCCGAGCGACGGCAAGAGGTCGATACCCGGAAGGAACCGGCTACGAATCTTCGCTGCCCCCAAGGACACCGCGCGAATGTCGTCGGCTTCCTTGCGTAGCTTCGCCATTTGCGCACCCTCGGCGCCGAACCCCTTCACCACCCGGATTCCTGACACGGATTCTTCGACCACGTTGGCGAGCTCGGCTTGTTCGGCCTGCACGGCCAGCACCGCGGGGTGGATGGCGTTGCTGAATCGGCGCGCCAAAAGGTTCACGAACGGCAAAGGCAACAGTGCAACGAGTGCGAGCATCGGCTGACTGAGCGCGAGAATCACGACAACGCCGAGGATCTGCATGACGTTCGACAACGTGAGAGGAATCATGACGACGAACGCCTGCACGAGACCAAGGTCGCTCGACGCACGGCTCATCAATTGCCCCGTCTGGGCCACGTCGTGATATCCGATGTGCAGACCCTGAAGATGCGTGAAGAGGCGTTCACGCAGCGAGGTCTCGGTCGCCCGACTTTCGCGGAACGCCACCCAACGCCGAAAGGCGGTGAAGATGCCGGTCACGACGCCGGCGGTGGCGATGAGGAGCGTCCAAAACAGGAGCGACCCGTTGCGC
Organism: Actinomycetota bacterium; assembly: GCA_009919275.1. Lineage (GTDB taxonomy): Bacteria > Actinomycetota > Acidimicrobiia > Acidimicrobiales > Ilumatobacteraceae > F1-20-MAGs119. The sequence goes on along the minus strand of RGCG01000014.1, from coordinate 13,378 downwards.
TCGACTCCCCTGTCGATGCCGAGACGAAAGAGACTGGGCACCGAGATCTTGGCGATGCTCCACACCAAGCCGACCGCGACGCCGATGGCAAGCCCGCGACGCTGTTCGCGCAGGGTTTCGGCGAGAAGCTTCCAGCCCCGTCGCCCCGCGCCCTGGTCGCTGTGGGGGTCGGGTGTTGACATCGGGAACCACGGTACCCCGAGCGTCCGGTGACACCCCTTCGCCATGCTGATGATGTGACGCAGAACCCTTCACCTGAACAGCCCACGCTGGGTCTCGACGGCTACGAACCGCCTCTCCAGCTGCGCCTGTCCGAGCGCACCCGCAAATTGGGCCTGAAGCACATCGCGCTCATTCGCCAACAGCTGGCAGAACAGGCGGCTCGCACCGCCAACGAAACGACCGCGGCTTGATCGGTCGCGCGCACCGGGCCCACGACCGTTAGGTTTTCTCCCCGTGGCAAACCATCCCGACAAACTGCAACTCGGCAAGTACGGAATCTTCTCCGCGGCCTTCGAACTTCAACCAGCAGCGGTTGCGCGCGATGGCTTTGCCGAACTCGACGACATGGGCTGGTCGACCTTTTGGATCGGTGAAACCACGAATCGCGAGATCTTCGCCAACGCCATGTTGTTGCTCGGCGCCAGCCGCAGGATCAAGCTCGCGAGCGGTATCGCCAATCTGCAGTTGCGCGCACCCGTATCGATGAACGCCGGCTGGATGACGGTCTCCGAGGCGTTTCCCGATCGGTTCATTCTCGGTGTCGGCGTAAGCCACGCATCGTTCGTGCAACGCGCGCTCTCGGGCGTCGACTACGACAAGCCGCTCACTCGCATGCGCGAATACCTCGAAGAAATGGACGCGGCCGAGTTCGTGTGCCCCAAGCCCGACAATCCGCGACGCGTCCTCGGTGCCGTCGGTCCGCGAATGGTGCGCCTCGCCGCCGAACGCACCGATGGCGCCTTCACCTATCTCATGCCGCCCGAACACACCGTCCGCGCTCGCGGCGATCTCGATTCGGCCTCGTCGCCGGGCGCGAAGAACCTGGCCGTCGAATTGATGGTGGTGCTCGACACCAACCCCGACAGCGCCCGCGACACGGCGCGCCGCAATCTGACCCGCTATCTACAGCAGCCGAACTACCTCAATGGTCTGCGATCGTTCGGCTTCACCGACGACGACTTCGGTTCGGCCTCGACACCGGCCTCCGACCGCGTCGTCGATGCGATTGTTGCTTGGGGCGACGAAGATGCGATCGTTCGACGCATACGTGAACACGAAGCCGCCGGTGCCGACCACGTGGCAATTCAGGTGCTCACCCCGACTCCGCGAACGATGCCGCACACCGAGTGGCGGCGACTCGCCGACGCACTCGGTATCTGACACTCAGCCCCGCGACGGGCTCAGCTCTTCGACGGCCTTCCAGTAATTCAGTTCGGGATCGAGGGCCATGATCGCGATCGAACTGGTGGTCACACCGTTGGCAAAGTAGGCGTCGATCTTTTTCCTGCAATCGGCGGGCGAGCCGTGTACCACGAGTTCGTCAACCACTTCGTCGGGAATCGCGGCAAGTGCGGCCTTGCGGTCGCCCGCCTTCCATGCATCCCACATTCCCTGCAGTTGCGGGCCGCGACCCAGCCATTCATGGAATGCGGCGTACACGGGCACGTTGAGGTACGCGGCGATGGCGAACTTCGCCGCCTGACGCACGACGTCGGTGTTTTCACTCGGGCAACAAAAGATTCGACAGACGATTTCTTTCGGCTGGCCTCCGGCGGCATCGTTCACCACGGTTGCGACCTTCTTCGTGTCCTCGGGTGACAGCCAGTTGATGATTGTTCCGTCGGCCTCGCGCGCAGCCAGCTTCAACATCCCCTCGCGCAATGCGGCGACGAGGATCTGCGGCTTCACCTCGGGCCGCACACCCAGACGGAAGCCGTTCACCTCGAACGTGTCGTACTTCTTCGCGATCTTTTCTCCGCCGAGTGCATCGTGGAGGAAGCGCACGACGTCGCGCACTTTCTTGTAGGGCTCGACGAAGGGCACGCCGTTCCACTTCTCGACGATCACGTTCGACGATGAACCGATGCCGATCGCAAAGCGACCGGGAGCCGCGTCGGCGAGCGATGCGACACACTGCGCGAAGGCGGCCGGAGAACGTGTGAAGGCCGGGATGATGGCGGTACCGAGACGCAAACGCGGTTCCCACGCGGCGGCCAGGGCAAGCGGAGTGAACCCGTCGGCACCGTCGGACTCGGCCGACCAGATGTCGCTGTAACCAAGGTCGGCGAGCTTCGCCAGACCCTCGCGGTGGGTGTGGAGATGGCCCGGCAGGGGAACCGTCATACCGTTACGTCTCGGAAGTGCTGCGCCCGTCATGGCGCCATCTTTCCAGAAACGACTATCAGGGCCAGTAACGGAAGATGACGCTCTGGCTGGCCGTCGCGAGCAAGGTTCCGTCTTCGGCAAACATGTGCACGAGGCCGTGGCCGAAGCCGCGTTCGACGGCGTGGATGCGAATGTCGAGCAACACCCACTCGGTGGGCACCATCTTCACCACGCGCAACGTGTTGTCGATGCTGTTGCCACCGCCGCGCACGCCGAGCGCATGGCTGATCGCCATCGGTACGAAATCGCCGAGTACCGCGAGTGCACTGGCGTCGACACCCTCGATCACCTGGGGAATGCGGGCCCACATGATGGTGCGACCGTCACCAAGGGTGCCATCGAGGGAATCGATGGCCCGACCCTTCGCCATGCGTTGTTCGAGCGTGTCGTTGATCGAACCGTCGGCCACGAGGCGATGTTCCCGCGGCGGACAGTCGAGAGGAGCAGGAACGTCGGGCATTTCCTCGAACTGACCGTGGACGTCCATCGGGCGGTCCCCGAGCGCCGCGTTGACGGTGAGGATTTCGCGCGAACCGACATGACACACCGCGCGAGCCTGCGTGATCTGGTGACCTGCCACGGCCACGGTGACGTCGATGTCGAGCACCTGACCGGGCTTGGCGTAGGCAAGGTACTGCGACGTGGCCCAGATCGTGGTGCGCCCCGTGGTGCCCTCCAAAGCCGAAATCGCCGCACCAAGTCCACAGCCGCCAAAAAGGAAGTTGCCCGACGTCGACACGCGTTGCGTGACTTCCATGTGCCAGCGGAACGGATTATGGCTCTGTTCGAGACCGAGAAACGCCCGCGTGTCCATGGGCCTCACGCTAACGGCGCAAGTGCATGTCCAGTAGTTTCGGTCCATGACAACGTCCGCCTCCGACACTTTTCAGGGCGATGCCTGTGGCCTCGTCGAAGAATTCCGTGCGGGTCGTCGCCACCCCGTCGAGGAAATGCGCGCCTCCATCGCAGCTGCCGAAGCGAACAGGAAGGTCGGCCTCAACGCGTTCAGCTTCATCGATGCCGATCGAGCACTCGACGCCGCGTCGCGTGCCGACATCAATCTGCCCTTCGGTGGCGTCCCACTCGCCGTGAAAGAACTCGAATCCGTCGCCGGCTGGCCCGACACCGAAGCCAGCGTCGCTTTCGCAAACCGCCGCGGCACGCACACCTCTCTGCAGGTCGACCGCCTCGTACGCGAGGGCGGGATGACTCCCTACGCGATGACAACGGCGAGCGAGTTCGGCGGAGTCAACGTGACGCGAACGCTCCTGAACGGCTCGACGCACAATCCGTGGCAGCGCGGCCGCACGCCCGGTGGCTCGTCGGGCGGCAGTGCTGCGGCAGTCGCCGGAGGCTTGTGCACCATTGCAACCGCGGGTGATGGTGGCGGCTCCATTCGCATCCCCGCGGGCTTTTGCGGTCTCGTCGGATTGAAGTCGACGTACGGACGCATCCCGCGCGCACCGATGCACTACCTCGGCAATCTCACCGTGTCGACAGGATGCGTTTCGCGCAGCATTCGTGACACCGCCCGATGGTTCGATGTGGCAAACGGCCACGACGCGCGCGACCCGTTGTCACTGCCCCGGGTGTCGGGATGGGAAGACGAACTCGGCACCATCGACCTTCGCGGTCTGCGCGTCGCAGTCGTCGCCGACTGGGGTGGCGCGACCGTCTCGCCGGCCATGTGGACCGTGCTCGAAGAAGTCGCCGACTGGCTGATTCGCACCACCGGCATGCGTCGCGTCGACGACGTCGACACGAGCCTCCCCAGCATGGGGGCCGCGTGGTCAATTTCGGGCATGATCTCGATCCGCGAGGAACTCGGCGACCTCTGGCCGGGTTGCGCCGACGACCTGACCCCCGAGATCCGCATGGGCCTGCAGTTCACCGAGGGTCTGTATGGTTCGGCCGCGCGACACAAAATCGAACAGCGCCGCGCGGCTTTGAACGAGCGAATGGCCGAGATCTTCCGCAACGTCGACATTGTGATGACGGCGAGCAACCCCGATATCGCGTTCAACGCCGACGGACCACTGCCCGACACGTTCGGGGGCATCGTTGCAGGAGCCAACAACAACGGTCGCCTCACGTTTCCCGCGAACCTGCACGGCAACCCGGCGCTTTCGATTCCCGCCGGTTTTGTCGAGGGTCTTCCCGTCGGTCTGCAAGTGGTGGGTAAGCACTTCCAGGAACAAGTGCTTCTCGACATCGGTCTCGCCATGGAGCGTGGCCGACCCTGGCCCTCCGTTGCGCCCGTCACACCCTGATCTGCCAACATCTCCCCCAACACACGACGACGTTCCGGGGGGAACAATGACCACGAACCAGCCGCCGTTGACGGGAATCAAGGTTGTCGACATGTCGACCATGATCTCGGGACCGCTCACCGCGATGATGCTCGCCGACTACGGCGCCGACGTCATCAAAATCGAATCACCCGGCCAGGGCGATCTCATGCGATATCTCGGTACTCAGAAGAACGGCCTCACGGGTCTCTTTTCGCTCAACAACCGCGGCAAGCGTTCGATCAATCTCAACGTGAAATCGAAAGAGGGTCTCGAGATCCTCACGAAGTTGATTGCGCAAGCCGACGTGTTCGTGCAGAACTACCGCCCGGGCGCGATGGAGCGTCTTGGCCTCGGCTACGACGACGTGAAGAAGTTCAATCCGGGAATCATCTACGTCTCGATCAGCGGTTACGGCCCCGATGGCCCGAACAGTCACCGCCGCGTGTACGACAACGTCATTCAGGCCGCCAGCGGTGTGGCATCGGTGCAGTCCGATCCGGGCACCGGCAAGCCGCAGATGCTGCGCAACCTCGCCTGCGACAAGGTCACCTCGTACACCGCCATGCAGTCGATCTGTGCCGCACTCTTCGCTCGTGAGCGCGGTACCGCCCAGGGCCAGCACATCGTGCTCGCGATGCTCGACGCCGCGGTCGCATTCCTGTGGCCCGATGCCGGCATGGACGCAACCGTGCTCGATGACGACGCAATTCGCATGCCAACGCTGGGTGCCAACTACAACGTCACGGTTCTCGAAGACGGCTACTGCGCAAGTTCCGCCGTCAGCGACGTCGAGTTCAAGGGTCTGTGGGCCGCACTCGGCCGCCCGGAACTCGCCGACGACCCGCGCTTCTCAACCGCAGCCGCTCGTTCGCAGAACGCGGGTGAGCTGGTGAAGACGATGAAGGAACTCTCGTCGCAAACAAAGCTCGCCGACTTCCTACGCGTTGCCGAAGAACACGACCTGCCTGCATCGCCCGTGAACTCGATCGCCGACCTGCCCAACGACCCGCAGATCAAGAACAACCAGGTGTTCGTCGAGCGCACCCACCCCGTCATGGGCAAGGTGCGCGAGGTGCGCCCCGCTGCTCGCTTCAGTGACACGAAACTTCGCGTCGCCAGCCCCGCTCCGATGCGCGGCGAGCACAGCGACGACATCGTGCGCGAGATCGGCCTCGACCCCGTCGCCCTCCGTGAAGCAGGCGCGATCTTTTAGATCGCGCCAAGAAGAAAAAGTGATCTTCTAGCGCGTGAGCGAACGACCGACGATCTCTTTCATGATCTCGGTCGTGCCGCCGTAAATGGTTTGGATGCGGCTATCGGCCCACGCCCGCGCAATCGGGTACTCGCGCATGTAGCCGTAACCACCGTGCAGCTGCAGGCAACGATCGACCACCTTGTTCTGTAGTTCCGTGCACCAGTACTTCGCAGCCGCCGCCTGTTCCGCGCTCAGCTTGGCTTCGCAATGCAGTTCGATGCAACGGTCGACGTACACCTGCGCGATCTGCACCTCGGTGGCAAGTTCGGCGAGCAGGAACTTCGAGTTCTGGAACTGGGAAATCGACTGACCGAATGCCTTGCGCTCTTTCGTGTAGTCGAGAGTCCACTTCACCGCGGCATCGGCCACGGCGATTGCACCCACTGCGATGCCGAGGCGTTCCTGGGCGAGGTTCGTCATGAGGTACACGAAACCCATGCCCTCTTCACCCAACAGATTTTCGGCGGGCACTTCGACGTCGTTGAAGAACAACTCGGCGGTGTCCTGGGCGTGCATTCCCAACTTGTCGAGGTTGCGGCCCCGCTCGAAGCCCTTCATGCCTCGCTCGACGATGAGCAACGAGAAACCGCGGTGACCCTTTTCGGGGTCGGTCTTGCAAACGGTGATGACGAGGTCGCTGTTGATGCCATTCGAGATGAAGGTCTTGGCGCCGTTGACGATGTACACGCCGCCCTTCTTCACGCCCGTCGTGCGCACGCCCGCCACGTCGGAGCCCGTGTTCGGTTCGGTGATGCCGAGCGCACCGATCAACTCGCCCGTACACATGCCCGGTAGCCAGCGCTTCTTCTGCTCGTCGTTGGCGAGTTCCAGGTAGTAGGGCAGAACGATGTCGTTGTGCAGCGTGATGCCGTTGCCGCTGCCGATGACACCCGTGGTCCCGATTTCTTCGGTCATGATCGACGCGAAGCGGTAATCGTTGGTTCCGCCGCCGCCGTACGACTCGGGAACCGTGAGGCCGAGGAAGCCCTGCTTGCCGGCGTCGAACCACAGGTCGCGCGGGGTGATGCCGTCGCGCTCCCACTCTTCGTGGTTCGGCACCACACGGTCGTCGAGCCAACCGCGGAATGCAGCGCGGAACTGGTCGTGGGTCTCGTCGAAAATCGTGCGCGGGAAGGCTTCCATGAGCGACGAATCTAGACCGCCACCCGAAAACGACCCCAAACGTGCGGGCTATCCCGCCAGGGTTGCGCGCGCCACCAAGTCGGTGCCGAAAGACGTCAGGATCGCGAGATACAGCAGGCCCGTCGCGGCCATCACCGCCGAGTAACTGCGCTCTTTGAGCGCGGCTTTCGTCACCACCACCAGAACTGCGTGGGCAGAAGCATCGCGATCACCTCGAGCGGCAAGGCCCAGTACATGACATCGACCAAGTCCTTCAACAGCTTGCGCTGCATGCCCGGCTGCACCAGGTACCAATGGCCGAGCAGCATCGCATCGGTGATGGCCCCCAGGAACATCGCCCCGATCACCACGCGGTACGAGGCCAGCAGTGAATCCCACGTTCCCGACGACGCATCCAGCGCGCCAGCCACCACACCGATGCCGCCAATCAGTGGCGCGATCAGCAAGCGGTGCGGCGGAGTCTTGCGCAGGGTGACCAACGCCAGCACGACGACAATCAACGCTGCCCGTGCAACAGCCAGGTGTAGCCGCGGCCGATTTCACTGTTGCGAACCGTCAGCCAGCAAAAGAGCAAACCACCACTCGCCCACTGCAGAAGAACGGTTGATGCGTCGAGGCGAATCACAGGTTGCAAGTTAGGCGACGGCGGCCCGTCGCGGGTGGTTCAGCGCGCGGTGACGGTGTCGGTGTCGCGACCTGAGCGGATGAGCGCACCCGGACGTGCGTCGAGAATCTCGCCGTTCTCAACTGCGGGCACACCATTGACGAGTACGTGTTCGATACCGATTGCCTCGCCGTACACACGGCCGGCTCCGCCGGGCAGGTCGAACTTCATGTACACCTCACCCGGGCCGACGGTGTCGGGGTCGAGCACCACGACATCGGCGAAGTAACCCTCTTGCAGGCGGCCACGGTCGCGCAGGCCGTACAAGCGTGCGGGCTTGTCGGTGAGGTGCGTGATCGCCTCTTCGAACGACATCAGGTTCCGTTCGCGCACCGCGCGCGCGAGCATGGTTGTCGAGAATGAAAACGAGTCGATCATGTCGAGGTGTGCACCTGCGTCGCTGGCACCAACGATTGCGCGGTCGTCACGCCACACTTCGACGCGCTTGGCCCAGGTGTCGTCACCCTGACCCTTGTCGGGCACGGTGATGACGGTGTTCAGGTTGTCGTCGACCACGATGTCGGCGAGCGCGTCCCACGGCTCTTTGCCGAGTTCCTTGGCGATGTCTCCGATGAGGCGACCCTGGTAGGGCTTCCATTTCTCGCTGAACGTCTCGAGCAACATGTACGCGGCCCAGTTGCCGATCGAACGCGTCGGACCGACAGTCGCCTGCGCTTTGTCATTCATCTCTTGGCGGCCCTTCGGGTCTCGTAGCATCGCCAACTTTTCCTCGGGAGGCAGCGCCATCAGCTCGTCCCAACCGTTCAGGATGTCGAGGATGAAACCGCTGCGCAGGTTCAAACGCGTCCGGAACGTGTCGGGCAGCGTCAGAGCAAGAACCTTCCCACCCCGCTCTTTTGCGACGTCGTAGCCCTCGAGCTGGTGCTGCACCAGGTCCCAGTTCTGGGCGTACACCTGCAACAGGTTCCAGTTCAACGGACGGTTGGCGGCGGCGCTCATGTCGGCCATCAGTTCGAACGTCTCGCGCTCGAAGCGACCGACGGCGGGAATGAACTCGAGCGTCGTTCCGGGGAACTCACTCACCACCGAGCAGAGAGCGATCAACTCTTCGCGGGAACCATGCCGCGACGGCACGGGCACGCCGGTGTGGTCGTTGTGACTGGTCGACCAAGTGGACGAGAAGCCCATGCCGCCGGCACGCAAGCCTGCGCGCAGCAGCTCTTTCATTTGCTCGATCTCTTGCGGCGTCGCCTCGCGGCGCGTCGCATCGTCGTGCATCACCACTCGCCGTAATGCGCTGTGACCGACGAGGAAACCGGCGTTCGGCATCAACTTGCCGTCGATCGCGTCGAGGAACTCACCGGTGGTGCTCCAGTTCCACGGCACGCCTTCCTGCAGGCTCTCGAGCGGCATGCCCTCGACACGCGCCAACATGCGCATCAGGTAGTCACCGTCCTGCGGGGTGAGGGGCGCGATGGTGAAACCACAGTTACCGGCCATCACCGTTGTAACACCATGCAACGGCGACGGGCTGAGAGATGTGTCCCAGAACGCCTGGGCGTCGTAGTGCGTGTGCAGGTCGATGAAGCCCGGCGTCACCAATTTGCCGGTGGCGTCGATCGTCTTCTTCGCCGAATCGGTCACGTTGCCGATTGCGACAACTTTGCCATCGGCGATGCCGACGTCGGCACGACGGCGCGGCGATCCCGTGCCGTCCACAACTTCCCCACCACGAATGAGAACGTCCAACATGTCGCTTCCCCCGGTTCGTTGACGCGAACTACGGAGGGAAACTTAGGCGAGAACGACGAGGTCGTGCGACACGGCGTTCATCGGCAGCGGGCCGTTCGCCGTGGCAACCACGATGTCCTCGAGTCGCATGCCGAACTTGCCCGGGATGTAGATGCCGGGTTCAACGGAAAAGGCATGGCCTGCCTCGAGACGTTCGGTGTTCCCCGAGACGATGTACGGGTCTTCGTGGGCTTCCATTCCTATGCCGTGGCCGGTGCGGTGCACGAAGTATTCGCCGTATCCCGCGGCAGTAATGATGTCACGGGCGGCAGCGTCGACCGATTCGCACGTGGCGCCGACGACAGCCGAGGCAACCGAGGCGGCTTGTGCTTCTTTCAGAACCGCGTAGGCATCGCTGACCTCGGGGCTTGGTTGACCGAGGAACACACACCGAGTGATGTCGCTGCAGTAGTCGGCCATGGTGCCACCGAAGTCGCACAGCACGATCTCGCCCGCGCGGATGACGCGGTTGCCGGGATGATGATGGGGACTGGCGGCGTTCTCGCCCGCGGCGACAATGGCGAAGTTGACGACGTCGTGACCCTCGTCGAGGAGGCGCTGCGAGATGTCGGCCGACACCTGGGCTTCGGTGCGACCGATGAGCGGAATGGCACCGGCGTGAAGTTGTGCCGCAACGCGGTCGGCCGCGGCGCCGGCACGTTGCAGTGCGGCGATTTCGGCAGCGGTCTTCACTCGACGCAACGGGCCAACCACGGGCACGACGAGCATCGTGAGACGTTCCAACGGCATCGCGTGGTAGCCGGTGAGATACGGCAGGTCGTGGCCGACCGAGAGCATCACCGCATCGACATCGTTCACTGCCATGGCTTGCTGCACGCGGGCAAGACGTTCTTCGAACACCGACGACGGAAGCGCCGAACCACCGCGCGAGTTCACGAGATCACCACCGGCACTGCGACGCCCGCCGACTCGGCGGATTCACGCGCGTGATAGCTGGAACGCGTGAGCGGGCTGGATTCGACGTGGCCGATCCCGAGACCCTCACCGAATGACTTCAGGTGCTCGAACTCGGCAGGCTCGACCCATCGTGCAACCGGGAGATGGTTCGTGGTGGGACGCAGGTACTGGCCGATCGTGACGATGTCGACACCGATGCTTGCCAGGTCGACCAACGTCGCCTCGACCTCGTCGGTGACTGCGCGCGTACCCGGCGCTCGGCCGCACGGCGCGTTGCAACCGGGCGACGGTTTCGATGTTGTGGTTCAACACGTCGGGCTTTGCCGCAATGAGGAGATCGAGTGCGTCGGTGCCCTTCACGTCGGAGATCAAGGTTTCGACGCGCGTAAGCGGCGAACGTCGACGAATCGCGCGCACGCAATCGGCAACGTGCGCCATACCGCCGTCGGCAAGGTCATCGCGCGCCACCATGGTCAGTACGGCGTGCATCAGCCCCATACGGGCAACTGCCTCGGCGACGCGCGCCGGTTCGTCGGTTTCGGGGTCGAGTGGCTTGCGGGTGTCGACGAGGCAGAAACCGCATGCGCGGGTGCAGCGTTCGCCCAACACCATGAAAGTCGCCGTGCGGTCGGCCCAGCATTCCGAAAGGTTGGGACAACCTGCCTCTTCACACACGGTGACGAGACCAAGGTCGCGCACGACCTTCTTGGTCTCCAACACCTCGGGGCCGTGGTGCACCTTGGGTCGCAGCCAGTCAGGCTTGCGTTCCTCGATTGCGATGCCACCCGTGACACCGGCCTGCGCGAGGCGACCTGTGAGACGCACCTTCTCGCCTGCGCCGGCACCGCGCGAGAACGGCGACAAATCTTCGGGACGGTGCACCCATGCGACGTCACGACGATCGACTTCTCCGTTCGAGAATCGTGCCGCTACGTGACGTGCAACCACATCGGCGACTTCGCGCATCGATGCTGCGATCCCCTCTTCGCGCAACGAAGTGACAGGGTGCTCGGCGATGCCGCACGGCACGATGTGTTCGCGCATGTAGGTGAGGTCGGTCTCGACATTCAATGCGAAACCGTGCATCGTGCGACCGCGCGTGAGACGCACGCCGATGGCGCATACCTTTCGCGGGCGACCTTCGTTGACGCCCAACCAGACGCCCGGATAGCCGTCGAAGCGCGAGGCGCCGGCCACTCCGAGTTCGGTGAGTGAATCGATGATCACCTGTTCGATGCCGTGCACGTACGCCGTGGTGTCGGCAGGGCCGGCTTTGCCCCCGTGCTTTGGTGCAAGGGTGAGAATTGGGTAGCCGACCAACTGACCGGGACCGTGGTACGTGACGTCCCCCCCGCGGTTGACCTTCACCAGTTCCGCACCGACGGCTTCGGGGATGCACTTCAGGTTCTTGTCGAGCTCGGCGCTCGGGCCGTGGGTGAAGACGTGCGGATGCTCGAGAAGCAACAGGTACTGACGGTCGGTGTGCGTGAAGAGCGCGTCTTGCAATGCGAACGCCTCGCGGTAGGGAACGCGTCCCAACCAGCGGACGTTCAGCGGTGCGGTCATGCGTGCTCTAGAGCTCGGCAGTCCAGTCGCGGGTCTCGAGGATCGACTTGATCTTCGAGAGGAAGTTCGCCGCGTAGGCGCCATCGAACGCACGGTGGTCCCAGCTCATCGCGAGGTTGCCGACCGGATGGATGGCGATCGATTCCCCGCCATCGGGAGTATTGACGACGACCGGCTTGCGCACGATGGCATCGGTCGAGATGATGGCAACCTGCGGCTGGTTGATGACCGCCATGGTGAGGACCGAACCCGCCGAACCGTTGTTCGACAACGTGAACGTGCCGCCCTGGATTTCGTCGGGCGTGAGCTTGCGGTTCTTGGCACGCGTGCCGAGGTCGCTGATCTCGCGGGCGAGAGCGCGCAGACGCTTGGTTTCCGCATCGCGCACGACCGGCACCAACAAACCCTGGTAGTCGAGGTCGACGGCAATGCCGAGATCGACGTAGTTGTGCACGACGAGCTCGTTACCGTCGACGGAAGCGTTCATGTGCGGGAACTCGACAATCGCGTCGACGACCGCGCGTGAGATGAACGGCAGGTAGGTGAGGCTGAAGCCTTCGGCTTTCTTGAATTCGTCCTTCACCTTGTTGCGGGCCCGGTCGACGTTGGCGTAGTCGACTTCGACCACGCTGAACGTGTGCGGGCTGACCGACTTCGACATCACCATGTGTTCACCGGTGAGTTTGCGAATCTTCGACAGCTTGATTCGCTTTTCGCGACCGTCTTCCGACACCGCACCGGCTTCTTTCTTTGCCGCAGGCTTCGCAGCCGGAGCAGGCGCAGATGCCGCAGCCGGAGCGGGAGAAGCTGCGGGTGCTGCTGCAGGAGCAGGTTTGCCACCCTGGGCATCGATGACCGCGAGAACGTCTTCACGCGTGATGCGACCGCCGGGGCCCGTGCCCTTGATCGACGCGGCATCAAGGTTGTTTTCGGCGATGAGTCGGCGGACAACCGGTGACAACAGCGGCGCACCGCCAACGCTCGGCGCCGGAGCAGCCTTCACGACTTTCTCCGCAACGGGTGCGGGTGCAGGAGCGGGAGCGGGCTCCGCGGCCTTCTCGGGTGCGGGTGCAGGTGCAGGTGCTGGTGCAGGTGCCGGAGCAGGCGCCGCAGCAGGTGCGGGGGCAGGAGCGGGTGCTGCAGCAGGAGCAGCGCCGGCATCACCCACCACACCGATGACTGCGCCGACAGGAACCGTGTCGCCTTCGTTGGCGCGAATCTCGGTGAGGACACCGGCGACGGGTGACGGCACTTCGGTGTCGACTTTGTCGGTTGATACCTCGAAGAGCGGTTCGTCGGCGGCGACGGTGTCGCCGACCTTCTTGAACCACTTCGTGATGGTTCCCTCGGTGACGGTCTCACCAAGTTGAGGGAGGGTTACGTTTGCCATGTCTGTGCCCT
>RGCG01000130.1 GCA_009919275.1 Actinomycetota bacterium | reverse complement strand
TCCTCGCTCATGATGAGAAGTGCCGATGCACCGTCGGTGATCTGCGACGAGTTGCCGGCGGTCACGCGACCACCGTCGTCTTCGGGGCGGAACGACGGCTTCAACTTGCCGAGCGATTCCATCGTGGTGTCACGGAGACCTTCGTCGGTGGTCATCATCTGGCCGTCGGCACCGAGCAGCGGAAGGATTTCGGCCTGGAAGCGGCCTTCCTTCGTTGCCTTGGCGGCGAGTTCCTGCGAACGACAACCGAAGCGGTCCATATCGTCGCGGGTGAGGTTCCACTTGTCGGCGATGAGCTCGGCCGAAATGCCCTGACCAACAAGGCCACCCTGGGGCTCGTAGCGAGCGCCGACCTTCGGGCCGAAGGGGAAGCCGTACTTGCCATCGGCCATCGACGAGCCCATCGGAACGCGGGTCATTACTTCGACGCCGGCGGCGACGATGACATCGTGCGCGCCGGAGAGAACTGCCTGTGCGGCGAAGTGTGCGGCCTGCTGCGACGAACCGCACTGGCGGTCGACGGTGGTGCCGGGCACCGACTCGGGCCAGCCGGCCGCGAGAACTGCGTTGCGGGCAATGTTCACGCCCTGCTCGCCTACTTGCATGACGCAACCCATCACCACGTCTTCGACGATGGCGGGGTCGATGCCGGTGCGGTCGACAAGTGCCTTCAGCACTTCGGATGCGAGATCGACGGGATGCCAATCCTTCAATTTGCCGTTTCGCTTGCCGAGCGGTGTGCGAATGGCATCAACGATTACTGCCGTGGTCACGGTGAACCCCCAGGGGAGAAGTAGTAGTTACTTGGTGGTAGGGCTTTGAGCCTACCCCCAGCCTTTCGTGGGGCTCTACTCGCCCGCGAATCTCGCTTCGACCCCGCGCAGCATGTAACTGAGGGTCCGGGTGTCGTCGTTGATTCCCTGATCTTTGGGCACAAAGGCGCCTTCTGCGACCACGCTGATCACGGCGGTGCCGGGCTCGCCCGTCAAGGGGACGTCGACAAAAAAGACTTCACTGGCCATCACCTGGCGGCGGATGGTCAATCCGTTCACCGTGACGAACACGAGCAGATTGTCGATGTGCGGGGTCTTTTCGAAAATGACGCGAATGTGCTTCGTACCCGCGGGTGGGGTGCACTCGAACTCGACCGTTGTGCCGGCCCAGCCGTCATGCCAGTAACCGGTGGCGTGCGCGAAGTCGATGGGCTGCATGGCGAATCTTCTCCTACCCGCGACTCATGCCGCGGCGCAGGATGCCGTTGCTCGTGCGGGGGTCGAACGCGCGACTGAGCGCGGCCATGTCGTTCAGGAAATAGTCACGCGTTGCACCGGCAACTTGGGCGAGTTCCATCACCGGTGCACTCGGCATCCCGACAAGCGGTGTCGGTGTGTCGTAGTAGCGAAACTTCGCGCTGTCACCAATTTGCGCCTTGGTGATGAGGTTCCACCCGAGTTCGCTCGTCACGCGCTCGTGGGCCGCGTCAATGTCATCGGGCCAAAAGGCGATGTGGTGCAAGCCACCCTCGCCGTTCGTCGCTGTCATGAACTCGCTGTAGGTGGTTGGTGCATCGTCGTGCTGTTCGATGATTTCGACCTGGATGGCACCCATGTGGGCAATGGCAAACGAGAAATTCAATTCGCTCGGCTTTCCCCGGTGCACCACGTTGATCACTGACGGACGTTCGACGATGATCCACGGCCCAACGCCCAGCGAATTGATCCAGTGGTCAAGGTGCTTCTCGAACGTTCCCTTCGGAACCACCCAGGCCAACTGCCGAAGTTCGCCGAAAATCTGCATGGCTGTTGTTGCGGTGTTCGTCATGTTGCGGCCTCCGCGAAGTGGGCGAGTGCTTGGGACTTTGTTGCGCGGTCCTGCAACAGCTTGCGTGCCGGCATGACTGCCTTGGGCAGTGACACCCCCAACACCGCAATGAGGCGGTCGTTGCCAAAGTACGCGGCGGCGAATTTTCCCTCGTCGGGGTTGCCGGCGACAACGCGCACGTCGTCGGCATTGGTTCCGCGACCCAGAAATTGAATGCGCGACGTGAACTGGTCGCTCCAAAAGAACGGGACGGCCGAGTAGGGCGTGAGCGGTTCACCGTTCAGGTGGGCAATCACGTTGGTGGCGGCATGAGCGCCTTGCTCGGATGCCGTTGTCCAGTGCTCGACACGCATTGTGGGTTCGATGTCGGCGAACAAGGCATTCGGCCACCGTGCCACGTCACCCGCGGCGAAAACTCCGGGTGCGCATTGCAGATTTTCGTCGCAGACAATGCCGTCGTTGATGGTGAGGCCGCTGTCGCCCAACCAATCGGTTGCCGGTGCAACCCCGATACCCACGAGAACAACGTCGGCATCGACGACTTCGGGCGCTCCGTGTTCGTTCACGATGCGCACGCCGCTGACGGCCGGGCCGCCCAGAATTTCCTCAACACGCACGTTGCAGCGAATTTCAACGCCGTTGTCGTGGTGTACCCGGGCGACGGTACGCCCCATCGACTCGCCAAGTCCCCGAATCAACGGCGCGGGCAGGCCTTCCAGAACGGTGACGGTGCAACCCTTTGCTCGTGCCGTTGCGGCAGCTTCCAGGCCAATGAAGCCTGCGCCGATGACGACGAGGTGCTTGTCCGGGGCGAGATCGTCGCGCAGCGCTTCGGCGTCGTTGATTGTGCGCAACACATGAATGCCTGTGTGATTGGGTTGGTTCGGAAGTCGACGCACTGCCCCACCCGTGGCAATGATGCACGCGTCATAGGTGAAGTCGCCTGTGTCGGTCAACAACACCTTGTTCTCGATATCGAGGTGTGTTGCCGTTGTTCCGTGATGCCAGTCGACGCGAAGGGCGACAATTTCTTCGGGTTTCCGAAGCCTGATGCGATCTGCATCCCACTCGCCGGCAAGAAACTTCTTCGACAGTGGTGGACGGTCGTAGAGATGACGTGTTTCTTTGCCAACAACAGCAATTTCACCGTCAAAACCATGCGTACGCAGACTCTCTGCAGCGCGTAGACCGGCCAGCGATGCACCAACGATGACGACCCGCGACATGTGGCAAGACTAGGACGCTTCGCCTCGTGGCCCTTACTTCGGACACTGCGCGACACCTAAAGTGGGGTTATGCCGAA
>RGCG01000129.1 GCA_009919275.1 Actinomycetota bacterium | reverse complement strand
GACACAGAAATGGTCATCAACGTGACGGGTCAGCAGTGGTGGTGGGAGTACGACTATCCGGTTCAAACCGAATACGGCATCACGAACCCCATCATCACCTCGGGTCAGCTCGTCATCCCCACCGGCACGAAGGTCTTGTTGCGCGAGACAAGCCGCGACGTCATTCACTCCTATTGGATCCCCGCCCTCAACGGCAAGCGCGACGCAGTGCCGGGTCGCGTCCATTACCTGCGGCTTGAAGCCGACAAGCCCGGTATCTATGCGGGTCAGTGCACCGAGTTCTGCGGGCTGTCGCACGCCGTCATGCGAATGGAGGCAGTGGCGCTCGACAAAGAGGACTTCGCGGCTTGGGTCAAGGGACAGCTCGAGCTTGCGGATTCTCCGGCAGATGGAACTCTCGCCAAGGAGGGTGAGACCGTGTTCCTCAACCAGTGCGTGCGGTGCCACCAAGTCAACGGTTTGAAGAAGGCCGATGGCTCGCCGGCGATCGCAGCACCGGAAGACAACGTGTGGTCCGGCGCAGCGCCAAACCTCACGCATCTGATGACCCGCAACACTTTTGCCGGAGCTTCGTGGGACCTTCTCACCAAGCAGTGCCGCAAGGACGTGTGGGAGGCGCCAAGCGAAGAGTTTGGCAAGAAGTACCTTGCCGGAGTCACCGAGGAGTGCCTGAACCAAACAGACCTTCGTCGTTGGCTACGCAATGCACCGGCCATGAAGCCGATGTACGCCGACCCCACCAAACTTGGTCCTACCGACGGCAAGTACCGCGGAATGCCGAATCTCGGTCTTTCCGAGGATGACATCGACAAACTCGTCGCCTACCTCGCGACTCTGAAGTGATCGGAGACAGCAGACATGGCAATCATTGAGCAACCCGCACCGGTTGGAGCCCCGGCTCTGCCCGCCGCGCCGACACCGACCCGAACGTTCGGGGCGTTGCGTCGTCCCGTGGCAACAACCGGGTGGAAGTCGTGGGTCTTCACGGTCGACCACAAGAAGCTCGGCATCATGTACGGCGTCGTCGCGATGTTCTTCTTCATCGTTGGCGGTATCGAAGCGCTTCTCATCCGCCTGCAGCTCGCCGCTCCGAACGGCAAGGTCCTGAGCGCCGATGTTTACAACCAGATGTTCACGATGCATGCAACGACGATGGTCTTTCTCTTCGTCATGCCCATGGCAGCCGCGTTTGCCAACTACTTCATTCCGTTGCAGATCGGTGCCCGAGACGTTGCGTTCCCGCGGATCAACGCCTTCGGCTTTTGGACCCTCGTCGGTGGCGGCATCATCGTCAACCTGTCGTGGTTCCTCGGCGGGGCGGCAGACGGTGGTTGGTTCATGTACGCGCCGAACTCCGGACCAGTCTTCTCGCCGTCTCACGGCGTCGACTTCTGGGCGCTCGGTCTCCAGATCACGGGCATTGCTTCGTTGACCGGTGCCATCAACCTCATCGTCACCGTGTTGAACATGCGTGCGCCCGGAATGAGCCTCATGAAGATGCCGGTTTTCACGTGGCTTCAGCTCGTCGTGCAGTTCCTGCTGCTCTTCGCGATCCCCGTCATTACCGTCGCACTCTTCCTTCTCAGCTTCCAACGAAACTTCGGGGCCACCTTCTTCGATGTCTCCGCGGGTGCCGACCCGCTGTTGTGGCAGCACCTCTTCTGGATCTTCGGACACCCCGAGGTGTACGTGCTGATCCTGCCCAGCTTCGGCATCATCTCCGAGGTCTTGCCGGTGTTCTCAAAGAAGCCTCTCTTTGGCTACCCGTTTGTCGTGTTCTCCGGTGCCGCGATTGGTTTCGTCGGTTGGGGTGTGTGGGCTCACCACATGTTCGCCTCGGGTCTCGGACCGGTGTCGGTGGCGGTGTTCTCGATTGCAACGATGGCCATTGCCATCCCGACGGGCGTCAAGATCGTGAACTGGACGATGACCCTGTGGGGTGGAAAGTTGCGATTCACCGCGGCCATGCACTTCGCGGTCGGCCTCATCGTTCTCTTTACCATCGGCGGCCTCTCGGGTGTCACGCACTCGGTTGCACCGTCTGACACTCAACAGACCGACACCTATTACATCGTCGCCCACTTCCACTACGTGCTGTTCGGCGGCGCGATCTTCGGTCTTTTCGCTGGCTTCTACTACTGGTGGCCAAAGATGTTCGGTAAACAACTGAATGAGCGTCTCGGCAAGGCGAACTTCTGGTTCATGGTCATTGGTATGAACCTGACGTTCGGACCCATGCACATGATCGGCCTCCAGGGTCAGCCACGCCGTATGTACGTGTGGACAGAGGCCCGAGCCGGTGAAGGATTCTTCAACATCGCCTTTTGGAACATGGTGGCATCGATCGGCGCGTTCATCCTCGCCTTTGGCGTGCTGCTCTTCCTGATCAACGTGTGGAAGACCGCCCGTAGCAAGCAGGTGGCCCCGCTCGATCCGTGGGACGCACGCACGCTCGAGTGGATGACGGCGAGCCCACCGAAGGAGCACAACTTCGACGCGATTCCGACCGTCCACCACCTCGACGAATTCTTCCACCGCAAGTACGAGCAAGATCCGAACACTCACGAGATGAAGCAGGTCGCCACGGCCGAGGACATTCTGCGCGAGCAAGAGGCAAACGCCGACAAGCACATCCACATGCCGTCGCCGTCGTACTGGCCGATCGTCCTTGCCGGCGCACTGCCCGTCATAGCGCTCGGCATCATCTATTCGATCCCGATTGCCATCGTGGGTGGTGCCATCGTCGTCCTCGCGATGTTCGGATGGTCTCTTGAGCCCTCGACGGCGCCTGATTCGGACTTTGATCCTCCCGCATCGGGGGATGGCACGAAGGAGTTGGCTCCCCTTGGCTGATACAGCAGTTCATCACGCCGAACACGGCCACCACACGTCCACTGGACTGTCCAACAACAAGTTGGGTATGTGGCTTTTTCTCGGCTCGGAGTGCCTCCTCTTCGGTGGTCTGATCAGCACATACATGATCTACCGCGGTCGCGTGGGTGAGGGTCCACGCCCGGGCAACGTCTTCGACATTCCGTTCACCTCGGTCAGCAGCTTCGTTCTTCTCATGAGCTCACTCACCATGGTTCTGGCCGTTGCGGCGGCACAGAAGCGCGACGACCGGGGAACAACGTTGTGGCTCACCGTTACGGGTCTGCTTGGTGCGACCTTCGTGGGTGGTCAGGTCTACGAATTCACGGCGATGTACAACGAAGGCCTCGGTTACACAACGAGCCTCTTCGGTTCGGCGTTTTACACGCTCACAGGCTTCCACGGCGTCCACGTCACCGTCGGCATCATCATGCTGTTGTCGCTCGTCGCGATCATCAAGCGCAGCAGTGTGCCCGGCGACAAGGCCG
>RGCG01000128.1 GCA_009919275.1 Actinomycetota bacterium | reverse complement strand
CCGCTCGACCACAGTGTTCTCATTGCGGATCAACTTCGTCGGCGGGGCGGAAGCGTTGCACTTCACGTCTTCGAAGGCGAGGGTCACGGATTTCGCATGCGCACGAATCAGGAACGTGAGTACGCCCTGCTTGCTGAGTTCCTGCGACGTGTGAGTGGTGAGTTCTTGCAGACGTTGTAGCGTTCTTGCTCATGTCCGACTGGAACCCTCTCGACCCCGACGCGGAGAGCGTTCACTACGACCTCGGAAACTGGACGGTCGATCAACGTGCTGCAGTGGCCGAGGTGTTCGCCGAAGCCGAAGTTCCCCATGCGTGGGTGGGGGACGAAGTCGTCGTACCGGCGGAATTGGAAGAGGTTGCCGACGTTTTGCTCGATCGTCTCGAGCAGGAGTTCGACGTCGACGGGTCGGCAAACCCCGATCAGGTGTCGTTCCGAACTCTCGACGAAGCGAGCGACGACGAAATCACCGAGTACGAGCTCGACGAATGGGCCGACAATGAGCGCTCCCGTCTCGGCGAACTGCTCGTTGCGTCGGGCATCCCGTTCAGGTGGGAGGGTGCACTTCTCGTCACGCTCACCGAATTCGAGGACACCGTCGATGAACTCCTCGACGCTGTCGAGGCGGGCGATGTCACCATTGTCGATTCACCCGGCTCGGCTTACGCCACGGTGTCGGTCGCGCGCTCCGAGGTCTCGGGGGAAACTCTCACGCAGATGTTCCTGGCAGCCGAGCGTCTGCAGCGTGACCCGCTCGATGCCGACGGACTCGCAATGCTTGTCCGGGTACTCGACGACGTGGAAGACGGAGGCATCCCATTCGGCGTGCCGGTCCCGGCGTGGAGACAGGCGCTGGAACTGGCCGACCAATTGGCCGACGCCCTCGCCGGTGGCGATATTCCCGATGAAATCGGTGCGATGGAAGTCGCACAACGATTGTTCGTCACGCTGAGGCCGCACGTCTGAATCGCCAGTAGCGTCGCGCGCGATGCTCCTTGCCGAACTCGAGATCTGGCACTCGCGGCCCATCACGCCCACGCGTCGCGTGGCGCTTGGCCACTTGATTCTGCCGGCCGATCCCTCCCCGGGGTTCGGGGGAGTCCTCCTCGGCGCCGTCATTGCACGACACCTCTACGAAGTCGACGACGATCTTCATCCGGACATCCAGCGTCTGATTCTCGAAGTGCAACGCGGCGACCGGGTGGTCCAGCCACGGCTGCGGCACCGCTTCCAGGTCGACCGACATGGCCTGGCGCGCAGCGTGCACCGCTTGATGGGCGAGGACGACTCTGCGGAGTTTCTCTTCGGCAGTCACGGAAACCCACTGCAACAGGTGCTCGGCGCGATTTATGCCCTCGAACGTCTCGAGCCCGCAACACGACGCGCTCTCGGTCCGGTGCTCGTGAAGTCGATGTCGTGGCGCGGTCCGATCGGCGCGTCGTTCATTTCGTTCCTTGTGGGGAATGCCACCAACTCTGTGTCGGCGCTCGCCGATCCCCGCGCCTGGGCACTCGAGGTGCTGGGCTTCCCTGCGGGCACGATCAAGCCCTCGAAGCGCGAGGTCACGCAGCGCTTTCGCGACAAGTTGCGTCTTGTTCACCCCGATCACGGCGGAGCAGAAGACCGTGCGAGCCGGGAGATTGCCGATCTCGCCGAGGCACGGCGCGTTCTCACGAAACTCTGACTCTTCATGAGTAAGGCAAAGGGTGTGGTGTTGTTTCCTGGCGCGGGTAGCGACCGCAACCATTCGTCGCTGCTCGAGATCGAATCGCGGCTGGCACCTTTGCCTGTCGCGCGCGTCGACTTTCCGTACCGACGCGCCGGACGTCGTGCACCCGATCGATCGCCGGTGTTGCTCGACTGCGTTGTGACCGAGGTGAGAGCTTTCGCTGCAGCCAATGGTTGTCGAACCTCGTCGCTCGTTATCGGCGGACGCTCGATGGGTGGGCGGATGTGCTCGATGGCGGCCGCCGACGGCTTGTCGGTGAAGGGCCTGGTGCTGATCTCTTACCCGCTGCACCCACCGGCGAAACCGGAAAATCTGCGTACCGAGCATCTGTCACGGATTACCGTGCCGACGCTTTTCGTTCACGGAACGAACGACCCTTTTGGTTCACCGATCGAAATGCGTCGCCGTGTGCGGAAGATCAAAGGCGACGTGACGTTGCGATTCGTCGACCGCGGCAGGCACGACCTGAAGGGCAGCGATGCACTCATCGCCGAGACCGTGGGCGAGTGGTTGTCAATTCTTTAGGGCGCGTCCTGCGGATTCAGTTCCTCGAGTTCACGGTGTGCGGTTTCGGGATACAAGAACCAGACGAGTAGCGCAATCACCACCGACACCGACGAGAACATCAACATCACGGTTCCGTACGACCAGTGGTGGTCGATCAAGGTCCCCCCGACGATGAGGCCGACGCTTCCACCAAGCAAAGCCGACACGGTGACAAGGAACGAAGACGTTTGACGTTTTGCGGTGGGCGAGAGTTCACCGCGGTACACAGCCATCGCCGGATAGGCGGTGGCTGCGAAAACGCCGCCAACGATTGCGCACACCCACATCAGGACACCATCGGCGACGAAGGACAATGCAATCATCAGCGCACCGATCGGAATGCACGTGGCCGCGACCATGCGACGGCCGTAGTCATCGGCCAGGCGTCCGCCGTACACGAGTCCGAGTGCGGAGGGAATCGTGGTGAGCAGCGTGAAGGTTGCGACGAGAACGGCCGAGTATCCGCGGACGTCTTTCAGGTAGCGGTTCTGGAAAATCGACGCGGTAGCGAGAAAGACGTTTCCGAGAAACGCCACGGTGAGAATGACACCCTGAACCCTCGCCGTTTTCAACTTGAGGGTTCTCGGTGTGAAATTACCCGTTTTTCGAGCTTTTTCACACCGAGAACCCTTGAGTGAGCCTTCGATGTGACGAGTGAAGCGGGTCGTTTCCGACAGTCGTCGCGTGAGCCGTGCCGCGACGACGAGCCAGATGAGCGAAACGACATAGATGATGCGCCAACCATTGTCTCCGGCATCGGCGAGTGGGAGAGCGAGAACCGCGATGCCGGCTCCGAGGCCACTCGCGAGGGCAAGGATGCTGAGTCCGTAGGCGCGGGCGTTCTTCGGCATCTCCTCGACTGCGACAACCAGCAATGCGACGTCGAGGGCCAGGCCGAGCGGTCGGGCGATTGTTTGGTTCGCGGTGAGCAACCAGAAGTTGGGGGCAAGGGCACCAAGTGCAGCAACCAGCGGTGCAATCCACGCAAGGCCGACGATGATGCGCCGTCGTCCGACACGATCGCCGAGTACGGCAAGCGGGATCGCGATGATGATGCCGAATCGGACGATCGCGCCGGCAACACCC
>RGCG01000127.1 GCA_009919275.1 Actinomycetota bacterium | reverse complement strand
ACCTGATCAGTTACCTGCCGACCACTCCCGCCTTTCCCGCCAAGACTCAGGACGGAATGATTGTCACCGTCGACTTGACCCTCAACCCGAATGGCACGGTCGACGTCGCAAAGCCAAAGGCCATTCCGACATGGGTCGACAAACGCCGTGGCGTCATTGTCCGGCCCGTCCTCGATGATCTTGCCGACTCTTCCGTTCCCGAAGAGGTCAAGGCCGATCTTTTGGAATCCCTCGAACGCACGCGAAGCGTCGTCGGCGATTTCATCACACCGAGTTGACCCGATGGGCTGTCAATCGCAAACGACGACGGTCGTGCCGATGTATTCCCACACGTTCTGTTCCCGCAGCGTGGCCCACAGCATGATGATCGATGCCAATGACTTATCAGTCGCGGAACTAAGGGGTCGATGTCTCACGGACGAAACATTGCGTTCTTTTGGGCGTTTGGGGTCAACCCTTCACCCAACCGTTCGCATATCGACACCGCCTCAAATAGTCGAGCTTGGGACGAATGGCGCCTGATAGGCGTCCGAACGCAACAGGTCACCTGTAGCTACAACGATTCGTCTCGGGTTTGAAACCCGAGGGTGCACTTTTGTTGTTGACATGGCGAAATTCAGACCGAATTCTCAACCCTTGTTGCCGGGTGTCTCGGTCGGAAGGAACATACGTACCGGAAGGACGCAGTTCGTGCTGATCGACTTGAGAGTCGCGTAGATGGCGTTGGGGATTTGATACTGATTTCCGCCCCAGGCAACGGTCGCATTGGCCTCGCTGGAGCTCCATGCGCACGCGATTGAGTACGCAGGTGGCGGGGTGCGACGGATCATGTTCGGCGTGGTCTTTTCGATTTCAATGAGAATTCGATACAACTCGTCTTTCGATGGCACGAACCAGTCGCTGCGATTTCCACCGCGGTAGTTCACAGCCTCGCGGGTCGCGAACATCGCCGCCCCGCTGTACGAGGCACACCTTTCGTTGATCAATCTCGTATTTGCTTGTCCGGTTCCGATAGCCGTGAGCGTGCCCGCGAGTGACGTCGACTGATAATCGGGGCAGCTCCACGCGACTTGCTTGTTGTTCGCCACAAAATTCGGCCCCATTTGGTCACCAAGTTCAGTTCCGCTCCAGTTGGACGGAGCAACTTCGAAGTAGTTGCCCGTCGTGTTGCCCGGAGTCGAGGGCGTAATGAACACGCGACCGCCCGCGGGTCCGATGTCGCCGATCCCATAGGTTCGCGCGGTGTCCGCAATGACCGCGATGCTGAGATCCGGCTTGAACGCCGCAACGAGCGCAAAGTCATAGCCCGCGTTACGGCGACGTGGGGAGAGTTGGCCCGCCAGATTGATTGCGAGAAATCCGTCACCGCTCGCCGTTGACGACCAGAACTCGCCGTAGTTGAAAGGGTTCTGACCCTTGAGCATTTTGAGGTGCTTGTTCATCTCGAGAAGTTCGCCCGAGGACGGAAGAAACCACGCCTTCGAAGGGTCGTTCAGCGCCGCCTGTTGACTCATGAATTGATCCGGAACGAGAGCCGAGCCCCCACATATGTGGAGAATCTGAGCGGTGTTCTTCAGACCGTCTCCGATTGCGGCCCCGGTATTCGGCAGAACAAGGTTTCCGCAACCAAAAACCGTGTTGTATCTAAAACTGCTGACTTGGGCCTCGAAGAACAACCCGCTTGCGTTTCCAGGAGTCGACGGAGTGATGAAGACGAGTCCACCGTTCGGTCCTGTATCCCCGATGCGGCACGCAGTTGCGGTACATCTCACGCCAGTTGCGACTGCCGAGGTCGACGTCAATGCTGTCGTTGTCGCCGTCTGGGGGATTGTCGTCTGGGGGATTGTCGTCTGGGGGATCGTCGTCTGAGGGATTGTCGTCTGAGGGATTGTCGTCCGGGGGATCATGGTTGTCGACATCGTCGTTGACCTAGCGATGGTCGTCTGGGCGGAAGCGAGATTCTCCGCGAGTCGGAAGCAGTACCGAATTCCCGTCGCCACAAAATCAGCGCCGTAGCCCGAGGGACACGGTTGACCCTCGGTCACCTCGGCCATACCCAACACACACGAGCCCGCATCCTTGCCGGTGGTTTCGTAGTAATAATCACCCGGTTTTTCACATGTGTTGCCCGGCAGTGCCTTGACCACGAGGGGTTTGCCGTTGGCAGGCGCGACTGTCGTCGCTGGAGTTGTCGGCGCCGGAGGCGTCGTCGGCATTATTGTTGCCGCTGTCCCCGGTACCACCGTTGGGCGGAACGCTCGAATGGCGCGCGCACTCATGAGGTACGCATTGTCTTTTGCGGAGCGGCCGCCGCTAGTCATGCGAGTGAATATCGCGGCGGTCGGGCTGTCTTCGGTCGAAGTCCAGTAGGACGGATTGGATGGGAGGCCGAGCAGAACCCGCTGATCGACCATTGCCCTGGCTTCTTCCATCGAAGGAAGGAACCAGTCATCCTTGCCGCCGCTGACAAGGTCCCACGCCCTTCTCGCAGCGCCGCTACTGCACCGCGTTGCGATGGCCGAGGTGTTTTCAAAGCCCTTCCCCATTGCCTTCGTCGCACGAGCGTTGACGGTCTCGCCCCCACTTGTCATCGCACCCGATCCGAAGATGCCTTCCTTCTTGTCGCACCAGGACACGTTGTCCGCGAGATTTGTGCGCGCCGCTTCGAGGTAACGACCCCACCACATGCCCGAGCCCGCATCGAAGAAGACCACTCCGCCGCCCGGCCCTGTGTCACCGATCTTGCACTCGCCACCGCTCGCGCAGGTCGCCGGTTCTTGGTACGCGAACCCGACTGTGATGCATCGGGCTCTTTCGCTCCACATGCGCCGAGAAGACCGGCAACAACCATCACTGAAATTGCATATCCGCGTGACACCATGACCGAAGACCCCCTGTTACCACCACGGTACCCGTCGGAGAGCCGTTTGTTCGGTCGTTCCGCCGTTGCGTCGGCCATGTTCACAGGTGGACCTCCGACGATCGCTTGATTCACTTCTTCGCCAGCGTGGTCGGCGCTATCAACTCAGTGACGGCCGCGTCGTAGTCGTCGACTTCACCGTCGTCGTCGAAGCTTTCACCGTCGTTGTTGTCGACTTCACCGTGGTAGTCGTCGACTTCACCGTCGTCGTCGGAGACTTCACCGTCGTCGTCGGAGCTTTCACCGTGGTGGTCGTCGACTTCACCGTGGTGGTTGTCGTCGAGGTGGGGGCCGGAGCCGGACAGAGCAGGAGCTGATTGTCGCGACCACACGGGATGTTCGAGCCCGTGAGAGTCGCGCCCTCGACACTGACATTGACGAAAGTGGCGCCTGCGAAGTCGGTGTTCGTCAGGTTCGCGCGAGCGAAACGAACGGTCGTGA
>RGCG01000126.1 GCA_009919275.1 Actinomycetota bacterium | reverse complement strand
CCTCCCTTTGGTCACAGCACACAACTGCGCGTGTTCGTTGATCCAGACTTGTTGCAATACGACGAGGTGTGGGCAGCAGCCGGAACGTGGAACGACAACTTCGGTGCGGACCCGAATGACATCGTGCGCGTCGCCGGTGGTGTGGTCACCGACCTGAAGCGCGCCTAACCTCCGGTTGGCGGAATCTGCAAGGCTGTTGTTATGACGGCTGATCCATCAACACATCGTTCGTTGGCCATCGAGGCGAATAACTCGACGTGGGAGATTCTGGGAAAACTCAGAGACCAGATCTCACCTGAAGAAGCCGAAGAGATGACACGTCGCGCGTATGCCGCTGCTTACCACTGGCAACGCGCTGAGGCATCGAGACCAGCCAACTCGGCTCGTGCTGACTGGTTGCTGTCGCGAGTCTGGGCAGTGCGGGGAGAGGGAGACCAAGCAATGCGGTACGCCAGGCGGTGCATGGCGACTTGTGAGGCATCATCTCTTGTCGACTTCGATTTGGCATACGCACACGAGGCACTGGCTCGTGCTTACGCGTGTCTTGGACAGGCTTCGGAGGCCAGACAGCACAAGGAGAGGGCTGCTCACGTTCCCATTGCTGACCCTGAAGACAAAGCGGTGGTTGATGGGGACCTTGCATCGGAGCCGTGGTTTGGTATCTCCTGACGAAAACTTAAAGAGTTTCCAATGACAACGGCGGCGCGCCCGCATTTGGCCACCGACCTGAAGCGGACCTTAAATTCTTAGTTCGCCGACGAGCGAAGGCTCAGCAGTGGAACGCCGAGCGCGATCGCAAACGGAATGTTGAACAGAGCGTGGGTGGGATACCCGAGTACGAGGGACATTCCTGTGTCGAGAAAAAACCAGAGAACGAGCGATTGGACGAGAACCTTGAACGCCCATGGCGAACCTTCGCGAAGCGGGCCCCGTACCAGTTGGATCATCATCAATGTCCAGCCCGCCATGACCGCGCCCAGCACCATGTAGGGGAGACGCAGATAGTCACGTACTTCGTCGGTGTCGATTGACGAGTCGGGTCCGAATCCGAACCAGTTGAAGAGCGAGAGTGCCGTGTTTCCGGCGACGACGAGAAGAAGCGAATAGACAAAGACGATTGACAGCACAACCAGTGGCCAGGTGGTGGCTGTGCGTCGTTTCATCATTGCCAAACGGTAGTCCGCTACTGCGACCGCGTCACGAGAGCGGTCAGCTCGACGCAGTGCGGGCAGCCGGGCGAGTCGAATTGGGCGTGTCGAATTGCAGGGCGTCTAGGCGCGCTTGTCCTCTGGGAAGACGATGAGCGTGTAGCCATCTGGATCGGTGTGCACAGAAGCTCTCATCGATTGCCAATACGGATTCGGGTGCTCCTTCGGCGGGTGGCCGGCATGGCGCAGTCGAGCGGTGATCTCATCGGCCACACCTTTGTTCAAGTACAACACGATGATGTCCTCTTCGGATGGCGAGGGGAGTGGCATTCCTGAAGAGTGGTACGTGACCTCTATCTCCCATTGGTCGCCCGAATTACCGAGGATGACACCGTCGTACCCCTCGTGGTCTTCGAAGCACGAGAGTATTTCGAGTCCGACGACTTGCGTCCAGAAGGTGATCGCCCGTTCGATGTCGGTGGTCGGACGCGCAACGCGCATTCGTGAGACCGGCGGAGTCGAAATCAGATGATCAACGGAGGGGGTGAGCACTATCTCCGGAAAGTGTTCCAACACGGCATCGGCCATCGCCCGTTGTGCCTCGTCGACACCAAGAGGTTGTGCGAAGGCGGCTGTCCTGGCCTCTGCGCTCGGCCATTGGGCATATGCGTACCAAACACCGTCGTTGCCGACGTGCAGTCGTGATCCGAAGGATCCACGTTCGATGAGTGATCGGGTGACGACCGACCAGGCCTCTTTGAACTGCGCTTCGTGTCCCGTTCGCAAGCGCCAGCGATACAGAATGACGATCCCGGTTTCCGTCATGCTGTGAGATTAGGGGGCGTTTGGTCACGGACGAGCCCGAAGTCCGAGACCACGTCCTGCGAGCTATTTCGGTGGACGCAGGTCTGCGATCACGATTTTCGACATCCGCATCATTGCCGTGAAGGCGTATTCGCTGTCGTAACCGTCGAGTCCTTTGAGGGCACGTTCGAGTGCCGTGGGAATGATCTGCCAGCTGACGCCCCACCGGTCTTTGCACCAGCCACATTGGCTTTCGGCGCCGCCGTTGCTGATGAGTGCATTCCACAGTCGATCGACGTCGTCTTGGGTCTCGCAGGACACCTGGAAACTCACTGCTTCGCTGTGCGGGAACTGGGGACCGCCGTTGAGTGCGGCAAAGGGGCGGCCGAATATCTCGAATTCGACCGTGAGCACCGACCCTTCAGGTTGCTGGGCGTCTGCTTGGTAGTAGCTAACGATTCCGAGCCGTGAACCCGGGAACAGATCGACGTAGAACGACGCTGCTTCGAAGGCCTGATTGTCGAACCAGAGATAGGTGGTCATGCCGGTTGCAGCCATGGCGCGACCCTAGTGGGTCTCCTGCGGGAGGACCGATGGTTCAGGCAGTGTGGCGGGCGCGTCGAATCGTTCGTGACGCAAACAGGAAGACGACGCCGACGACGACCGCATCAACCGCAAAGGTGACCCACGCCATGGTGGCGGCCCGTGTTGTCATCACGACTTCGGACGCATCGCGCGTCACCGAACTCAGCGCGAAAAGCAGAACGAGTGACGTTGCTATCAACGCGGACCTCGCACCGACGGAACTGTGCATACCCGCGCGCGTTGCGAACCAGACACCAACTGAAGCGACGACAACCAACAAGAGGTATGCGGGGAGATTCCTGAGGACACCCTCCCAACCTTGGACAAGGTCGTCTTCATCACCGCCCATTGACGCGGTGCCGACGAAGAGCGACCAGATGCCGTTGAGAATGAGTGCGACGAACGTTCCCCCGAAGAACATCCAAGCAAGTCGAACGTCTCTGTCGGCTCTTGCCGGCTGCATTGGCTGTGTGGTGGTCGACATTGGTCTCCGATCCTCTGCGTCGAGTCTCGGGTGTGTCGACCAACCACGCAACGCGCCGTTTTCAATCGGCACTCATGTCACCGGTTGACGATTCCAGACGCGAAGTGTTGCCTGCAGACGAGTCGCTGCGAAGGTTGTCGGGGTATGGCACGCACGGTGAGCCACGACTTCAAGAGGAACTAGACAATGTCATGTTCCGTCGGTAGGGTGCGGACGTGGTGAGTTCGACGCTTCGCGAGACCATTTTTCGTGCTGCGGTCGACCATGTTGCCGAACACGGCCCCGACAGTTTGTCGTTTCGCAAGTTGGCAGCCGATGCGGGGGTCAGCCATCAGGCGCCGTACCACCATTTCACTGATCGACGTGGCGTGTTCCGCGCAATCGCAATCGACGGATTCACGCGGCTGGGCGAATCGTTG
>RGCG01000125.1 GCA_009919275.1 Actinomycetota bacterium | reverse complement strand
AGTGCACGCTTGAGTTTGGGATCGATCACGATCGCCTAGTCAACCCGACGCGGAACTCACGCGCCACTCGAGAGAGGTTGACCATCGAATCGATCAATCGTGGCGAAGGAGTCAACGGGGTTGCGTCGCAGTTTCGTCATGTGCTTGTCGACATTGCCGAGGAAGACGGTTGCAACGAGGGCATGGCCTGGCGGGAGGCCGAGAAGGGGCCCCGTGACCGGCTCGGCACGCGTGGCAAACGTGGTCATCACGCCACCAAGGTCGCGATCGCGCGCGGCCAAGAGGATGCTCCAGCAAAAGGGATAGATCGACCCGCCACCGGAAATCGGAGGCCGTGACAACTCGGCATCCATCGTTGCGATGCGGGAGAGATCGGCGGCAATCGCAAGAACGACGGGAACGGACGCGATGTCGTCGAGAAGCGGAAAGGGAATGTCGGTCGGTTCGGTCGTGAGGGGTGGTGCGCCATCGACGAGGGCAAACGGTGTTCGGCCCGTCTGGGCGAGTGCGATGTATTCGTTCCACACGGGTTTCATTGCCGCGGCCAGCTGTCGGCGAATCGTGGAGTCCTTCACCACGGCAACGCGCCAGGGCTGTCGATTGCCGCCGCTCGGTGCGAACCGAGCGTCATCGAGGATCGAATGAACGACGGCGTCGGGTACGGCTTCACCGGTGAACGAGCGAACGGAGGCGGTTTGTCGCAGTGCGATGCGGGTTTCCATGTCCGAAAACTAACCCCCACCGCCATGCGGTGCGCACTGTCATAATTGCGGTGAAGGGGGGCAACGTGAGGGCTGCAGTGCTGCGCAAGGGTCGACTCGTCATCGACGATGTCGCCGAGCCGACTCCGGGCGAGGGCGAGGTGTTGGTTGCCGTCAAGGCATGCGGAATCTGTGGATCCGATCTTCATTTCGTCGATCACGGTGCGGACTTTCTGCGGCTCACCAGTGAAGCGAACGGCGGGACACCACCCACCGTCGACTTGTCTCGTGATGTGCGGATGGGTCACGAGTTCTCCGCCGAGGTGATCGAGAGCGGACCGAACACCGATGGTCCCCCGGCCGGAACGATTGTCACCTCAATGCCGATTCTCATGCGTCGCGGCAGCCGCATCAGCCTCTCGTTTTCGAATTCCGAAGCCGGTGCGTACGGCGAACGCATGGTGTTGGGAAACGACTTTCTCGTTCGGGCACCCAAGGGTTGCGATGTCGACGCAATCGCGCTCACCGAACCGTTGGCGGTCGGCCTTCACGCCGTCAACAAATCGGGCATTACGCCGGGAACATCGGACCCGTCATCGCGTCCGACTTCTCCGCTGCGCGCCGGGCGACGGCGCTGGCAATGGGCGCGGACATCGTGGTCGATGCGTCGAGTGACGATCTCTTTGCTGCGTGGCGTCGAGAGGGGTCACGACAACCGGTCATCATGTTCGAGGCGGTTGGCGTGCCCGGACTCATCAACCAGGCGATGAGAGAAATGCCACGAGACGGCAAGATCGTGGTGGTCGGACTGTGCATGCAGACCGATCGTTTCGAGCCGACCTACGGGGTGATGAAAGAGCTGACCTTGCAGTTTGTCGTGACCTATTCACCCCAAGAGTTCCGCGACGCCATGCATCTGATTGTCGATGGAGCCGTGAATGTTGCGCCGATGATCACGGGGCGCGTCGGCCTCGATGCAATCGCCGGTGCGTTCGCAGATCTCGCCAGGCCCGACATCCACACGAAGATCCTCGTGAAACCATGACCCTGCCCGCCATCGGTGACGTACGCCCATGGGCTGATCCCGAGGTGGTGTCGATCAACCGTTTGCCGATGCGCGCGCCGTTCGTGTCGAGCGCCCGGATCCGCATCAGCCTTGACGGCCAGTGGGCCGTGCAGCGCTGGTCGCACCCGGATCTGGTGACAGCCGATTCCGTTGGTGGTGCCGACGATGCGTCGTGGCGACGCATTCCCGTGCCGGGTAATTGGACGCTCTTCGATTTGGGGGACACCCCGCACTACACCAACGTGACCATGCCGTGGGAGGGGTTGCCGCCGTCATTGCCGGCGGAAGTGCCGACCGTGGTGTACCGGCGTTCGTTCCGCGCGCCCGCGCAAGTAGGCAGCGATGCCGTCATTCTCCACGTCGGCGGCGCCGAAAGCGTTCATGCGGTGTACGTAAACGGCACGTTCATCGGGTACGGAACCGACAGTCGACTGGCCAGCGAGTACGACATCACCGCGGCGGTGCGACGTGGCGAGAACCAGATCGCAATCGTTGTTTGCAGGTATTCCGCGCAGAGTCATGTCGAAGACCAGGACCAGTGGTGGATGGCGGGTCTGCATCGCGAGGTGTGGGTCGAGACACGACCGGCGGTGCACATTGCCAACGTGCGTGTTGATGCGGGTCTTGACGGAGACTCAACCGGGACGTTGAGTGTCATCACCACGGTGGCATGCAACAGCGGTGCAGCTGTCGGTGTCGGATGGTCCGTGCGCGTCGCTGTCGTCGATCCGTCGGGGAAAGTTCGCAAGACGCTGGAGTCGGCCGTGGCAAGCGATGTACGGCCCTACATCTTCCGGGGGCATACCGCGACCGTCGAGTGTGTGTTGCCGAGAGTGAAGCCGTGGTCGGCCGAGACTCCCACCCTTTACGGGGTGGTGGTGTCCCTCGTCGACGCCTCGGGCGCCGTTCGCGAGGTCATTGAGCAACGTGCGGGATTCCGTCGCGTCGAGATCGTCGACGGAGACTTCCTGGTCAACGGTCGACGGGTGATGTTCCAGGGCGTCAACCGACACGACCACCACCCCGAACGTGGCAAGGCAGTGACGGTTGACGATATGCGCGCCGACCTCGTGCTGATGAAACAACACAACGTGAACGCCGTTCGGTGCTCGCATTATCCGAACGATCCGAGGTTTCTCGATCTGTGTGACGAGATTGGTTTGTACGTCGTCGACGAGGCGAACGTCGAGAGTCATGCCTGGAACACGAGCCTGTGTCACGATCCGCGGTACCGACCGACGATCATCTCTCGGGTCGCGCGAATGGTTGACCGCGACCGCAACCATGCGTGTGTCGTGATGTGGTCGCTCGGTAATGAATCGGGCTACGGCAACGTGCACGATGCGGCTGCGGAGTGGATTCGAAGCGTCGACCAGGGTCGCCCGGTTCACTACGAGCCGGCAATTTTCCACACGAATTGGTTCGACGGCGGTGTTGGTGCCACCGATGTGGTGTGCCCGATGTACGCACCGATCGACGCAATCGTTCTGTACGGCAAGTCGAAGAATCGGGTGCGTCCTTTGATCATGTGCGAGTACAGCCACGCCATGGGTAACTCGAACGGTTCACTCGCCGACTACTGGCATGCCTTCGATACGACGCCGGGCCTGCAGGGCGGCTTCGTATGGGAGTGGAAGGACCATGGAATCAGCCAGGAGCTCGCGGACGGGCGGAAACGCTTTGC
>RGCG01000124.1 GCA_009919275.1 Actinomycetota bacterium | reverse complement strand
CATCGGGGTGTTGCCGATGAGGTCGAGCACGCTGTCGTTCACCATGTTGAGGCGGGTCTCGATGCTCATACTCAGCCTCCTTCCGACGGTTGGGCCCCGGTGGAGCAGAACCAATATGCGACTAATTCTGTCGGAATTGTACTGAATCCCGCAGCGGCTTGCTCAGGCCAGCCAATAAGCCGTCGAGATGTCCTCTTCGGCGATCTGCGCCCCCTCGGGAGCGGACTGGTCGATGCGGAAACTGCGCGCCTCGGGCACTTCCCTCGCCAAGGTGACGATGAGGTAGTGCCACCCCGGGTCGGGGGCCTGGGCCACGTCGGTTGGACTGGGATACGCCTCGCTGTGGGTGTGGCTGTGCATCACGCCGATGATCTCGAGCCCATCGGCTTCGGCCGCCAGTTCGGCTCGCAGGTGTTCCTTCGGGTCGATGGTGTACACGCGCGCGCTGTTCGCCACGTTCGTGCACGGCACGAACCGCACCACCTCCGCCCGATCGGGATGTCCCACCATCAATCCGCACGCCTCGTACGGATAGCCGGCGAGTGCATGGTCGTGCATCGCGCGCAGCTCGGTTTCGGGAACCGTCAACTTTGCTGGCGCAGACACGTCGACGAATCTACCGCTGGCGAAATTGTTGACGCGCGTCAGGCAACGGCAAGACCGCGGTTGCGGTAGACGCGACGCCGTATCGGCGCGAATCCCAACTTCTCGACGAGAATTCCGGTTGTGAGGATGAGGAGAATCGCGGTGACGATGAGCGACATGTCCCCCAGTTGGCGTCCGGTCTCCAACGTCTGACCGAGGCCGTTGCCGAGAGCCGGCGAAATCGCGATCAGTTCCGCCGCCATCAACGACCGCCACGCAAAGGCCCAGCCTTGTTCGAGGCCGGTGAGATAGTTGGGCAAGGCTGCGGGCAGAACCACGCGCCGGATGTTGTCGAGTCGACGCAGGCCGAGCACCTTCGCCGCACGCAGATAGAGCGGGGGTATCTGGTCGATGCCGTTCACCAGCCCGTTCGTGATCGATGGAGTTGCTCCGAGAATCACCACCGCGTAGATCGTGCTCGGCGTGAGGCCGAACCAAATGATCGCGGCGGGCACCCACGCAACCGACGGCAACTGTTGGAGTCCGCTGAGAATCGGACGCAGCACAGTGCGCGCAAAGCCCACCCGTGTGATCAGAATCGCCAGCGGCGTCGCGATGATCGCGGACATCGCAAAACCGATGAGTCCACGACTCACGCTGTTACGTACCGCAGACCAGACAAGGCCCTGCTCCCATTGGTCGCGCAGAGAGCGCCAGACATCTGCCGGACCCGGGAACTTCCACTCGGGCCAGATCTTCAGCGCATAGAGAACCTGCCAGATGGCCAGAAGTCCCGCGATCGACAAGACGGCCGGCACCGCGGCTTTGACGAAGCGCGTCCCGAGTGATGCCTTTTGCACGCTCGACGACTCGAGCGCATCGAGGCCAGCCTCGAGCGTCGCCAAATCATTTCGCTCGACTGTGTCAACGGGTTGCATGGCGGCTGATCTCCTTGCGCAGTTCTGTGGTGATTTCGGCGGCGAGTGTGGCCACCGCGGGGTCGTCGATGTTGCGCGGCTGGGGCAGGTCGACGTTCCATTCCCGAATGATGCGACCCGGCTTCGATGACAGCAGCAGAACTCGCTGGCCCAGGCGGATCGCTTCGCGCACGTTGTGCGTGACGAAGACGATGGTCAACCCGCGCTCTTTCCACACGGTCGAGATCTCCTCGTGCAGGAAGTCTCGGGTGATCGCGTCGAGGGCCGCGAAAGGCTCGTCCATCAACAGGATCTTCGCGTCCTGCGCCAATGCACGGGCGATCGCGACGCGCTGCTTCATGCCACCCGACAGCTCGTGTGGCCGCTTGTCGTAAGCGTGCTCGAGATGGACGAGTCGCAGCAGTTCGAGTGCCCGCTCTTTGCGCTTCGCCTTCTCGACACCCGAGGCCCGAAGAGCAAGTTCGATGTTGCGTCCGGCCGTGAGCCACGGAAAGAGCGCCGACTCTTGGAAGATGACCGACACCTTTCCGTTCTTCTCGATGGAGCCACCGGTCGACACGTCGAGACCCGATACCAGGTTCAACAACGTCGTTTTGCCGCATCCCGATGCGCCGAGCAGGCAGACGAATTCACCCGCCTCGAGAGTGACGGTGATGTCGTCGAGTACCGGGGCGGATTCGCCCCGGTACGTCTTCGACACGTTCTTGATCTCAATCGCCGCGGTGTTCAACTCAACCCCAGTCCTGCCGTTTGGTACTTCTTGAATTTCGGATTCTGCTGCGCCCGGATCTTGTTCAAGATGCGCAGGTCGTAGATTCCCGTCACACCCTTTGCGCCGAGCTTCAACAAACCCACATCGGCCGCGTCGTTCGCGCTCTCGAGAAGCACGCGAGCCAGCGGGTCTTCGCTGATGATGATGTTGCTCCACGCCCGGTTGATGACGTCATCTGCGAGAGACTTTCCGGTCTTGGCCACGAGTTCGGCCTGAATGAGATTCTTCACAGTTGTTTCGTTGCGCTTGGCGGAAATGAAATCGATCGTCTCGACGTGGGCACGCAGGAAGGAATCAACAGATCCGGGGAACTTCTTCAGGAACGACTGCGAGGCGATCACGTTCGTCGTGAGGAATCTCTTGTCCTTCCAGATGTCCTTCTCGTCGAGCAGAACCTTTGCGCCAGCCTCGAGAACGAGTCGCGACGACCACGGCTCCGGCACCCAGGCACCGTCGAGTTTCCCGCTCTTGAACAAGGTCAGCGTGTTCGAGTTCTCGGTCGGCGCAATTGCGACGTCGCCACTACCCGTGATCGTCGTCGAGAGGCCCTGCTTCTTCAGGTAGGCCCGCACTGCGACGTCTTGGGTGTTGCCCAACTGGGGCGTCGCGATCGTCTTGCCCTTCAGGTCGGCGATCGAGTTGATCGACGGCTTGACCACCAACTGTGCTCCGTTCAACGTTGCCCCGGCGATGATGCGCAACAACGAACCGTTCGTGCTCACGTGGCCCGCGATCGCCGGATTCGGGCCGATGTAGCTGACATCGATCGCACCACCCTTCATCGCCTCGATGACGGCGGGCCCCGCGTTGAAGACGGTGAACTCGACCTTGGTCTTGTCGGCCTTGAAGTATTTCTCGAAGGTCTTGCGCTGCACCGCCACCAGGGCCGCCGCGTGCGTGACGTTCGCGAAGTACCCGATGCGGATCTTCTTGGCGACCTTGCCCTTCGGCACGGTGGTTGTCGTCGTGCTCTTCGACGACGCCTCGACGGCGACTCCCGAGCCCGCACCGACCGCGACAACGGCGGCGGCCACGAGGGCAACGAGGGGCTTCTTCCACTTCCTCATAGGGGGCCCTTTCGGTGCGCCAAGTATTCCGTATTTCGGAATACCGTTCCATTTCTGATTGTTGAGCAACCTAGTCGGAATTGTCGGGAATAGCAACTCACGGGTAAAAGTTCCCGTGTTTGCCAACATGGGCAGATGGCAGCAGAGCCCGGTGGCGTCCA
>RGCG01000123.1 GCA_009919275.1 Actinomycetota bacterium | reverse complement strand
GGTCTGTTACTCGTGGAAGACACGCATGCGAGTTACATGACGCAATTCGGAAACCCGGGGCGGCATTCGTTCATGAGATTCGCTTTCGACGTGGTCGACTCGATCAATGGTCGGTTTCCGACAATCAAGTCGTCGCGCAACTCCCTGGCCCAGCACGTGTCATCAGTGTCATTTTTTGAATCGATCGTTGCATTTCACATCAACAGAGCCGATTGCTTCGTCAGCCAGCCAACTTCAAACGGCGGAACGACCCTCGATGCCACGGATTACCGACATCACGAGACTCGCGGTCGGTCGATCGGTCTTCTCCGCGATCGACTCGCGAGAGGATATTCGGGTCTTGCGCCGGAAAGCTTCGCTGCACGAGCCGGGGCACGTTTGTTCTGGTTGCTGCTCTTTGTTCAGAGTCGGGTTGCGAATCGGCGGGCGGGAAAACTCTTTGGGCGCTGAAGTTCGGCCCGCTCGACGAGATGTTCGAGTTGTTGCCGGTGTTCTGAGTTACATCCTCACCAGCGCTCTCATCGTTTTGCTTGCGACCGCTTACATGTCAGCCGAGGACTACACCATTTTCATGGCCTATACGTCGGTGGTTGGGGTCGTCATTCTCGGACCGGCCGCCGCGATCGAGCAACACTCGACGCTGTTGTCATTGCGCACCGAAGGAACCGTGATCGACGTCGGTAGGCGGCTCGTGAATTCCGTGCTCGGGCTGGCGGTTTGTGTTGCTCTCGTCTCGTTCGTCCCAATTCAAGATTGGCAAACGCGTGCATTCGGACCCCACAGCGATTCGATCAAGATTGTCATGGTGGTTGCGGTTCCACTCATTGTGTTCTCCAGCATCGTCAGGGGACACGCAACCGGCTTGTCCGAGATCGCAAGGGTGGGAAACTCGCACTTCGTCTTCGCCGGCGCGACGCTTGCGGTTTCGCTTCTCGCTTGGGCATGCGGAATGACTCTGCTGAGAGCAGTTCTGTTGGGGCAGCTGATCGGGTGGGTTGCGCCCGGGCTCTTTTTGGTGGCGTTTCGAAAACGAGGAAGCGCTCCTGTCACGGCGTCCCCTTCGTCCGCGGGTGTCACGCGACAAAGCGTGTTGCTGGTGGTGACGAACCTGTTGATCCTCGCGAACATTCTGGCGAGTCCCTTCGTTTTCCGTCTACGGGCCGATGACCTTGGGGTGAACAAGGTTGCCGAGGCGCAGTTGGTGATGTCGGTGAGCTTCGTCGCCTGTGCCTTGGTACTCGGACTCTTACCCACCTTCATCCAGGATGCCCGTCGGTTGGGCTTCACCGATTTTGTGCGAAGGCCCCTCATCGCACTCCTGGTCGTTGGAAGCCTGCTGCTGCCGGTTCTCGCAATGGCGCTCAGCACACCTGCGGTGCGCATACTTCAAGGACGAGCACCCGGTCTGTCCCACGTTCAATTCCTGGCCGTCTCACTTCCTGCGCCATGTCTCGTTTTCGCTCTGATCCTCGGTGCGACGATGATTGCAAACGAACGACTCGTTGCGTCGATTGCCGTGTGGGGTTCAAGTCTCGTATCGCTTGCTCTCAGCGTCCTCGTCGTCTCCGGTGCCGAGAGTTCTCGCCTTCCCTTTGCCGTCGCGCTCGGCTTCGTCGTCGCGCCCGTCCTCATGTGGGTTTTTGCCCGTAGGAGACCCGGTTCGGGTGCGTGACGGCCAACAAGCGTCCAAGGACCTTCTGGCGTCCCGATTGTCGTTGGTAAAAAGCGTCGGATCCCGACTCACCTATGCGACACGCTCGCTTCGTCGTGCACCACTCGTCCAGCAAGGAACAATCAATCTCATCAAGTCAAATCGCCGGGATGGCATGAGCTTTTATGGCGATCTGGTCGAGCTTTCGCTTCGCAATGCTCAATCCGCGGTGCAGGTCCTTGGATTCGACGAGCAATCGGCACCCAAAGAACCAATCGGATCACTCGGCGCTGCGACGGTTGTTTCGGTCACTCCCGGACACATTCCCATGTCCCAAATTCAGTATTGGCGTGCATTCTCACGACACATCCGCACCGCGGCGGTTTTCATGTGGGACGTCGATGTGATTCCCGCACGATTCAGTTTTGGTTTGAAGTTCACCGACGAAGCGTGGACGGCTTCGTCGATGGGGGCCGAGTACCTGAGCGCAGCCATCTCACAGCCGGTCGCCTACTTTCCCGCCCCAATTCTCGCTCCTGAGCCTCGCACGCGGGGGATTTTCCGCGAGCGTCTCGGTCTCGGCGACAAGTTCGTCGTCGCTTACCAGTTCGATATCGGAAGCAGTGCGCGCCGCAAGAATCCCGCTGCAGCAATCGCCATCTACCGAGCTGCATTCCCGAAAGATACGGGCGACACACATCTCCTCTTGAAATGTGCCCGGGCCGATGAATCGTCGGACGAATGGAAATCTTTGATCGACGCCAAGAGTTCGCGAACTGACATCACTCTCGTGAACGAATTCTGGGAGCGGGAACTCGTCAAGGACATGTTCGTGGACATTGACTGTTACCTATCGCCTCATCGAAGTGAAGGGTACGGTCTCACTGTTGCCGAAGCGGTGGCCAACGGGGTCTACGTCATCGCCACCGCACACGGTGGTCCGGTTGATTTCATGGCCGCCGACAGTTGTGGTCTCATTCCGTGTCGCCTTGTCCAGGTCGGCCCGGACCCGATCTATCCGACCAAGGCCAAGTGGGCCAACCCCGACATCGACAGCGCGGCCGATCTTCTGCGCGATGCGTTCACGAACCGTGAACGAACTCGGTCAATGGGACTGAAAGCAAAGGATCATGCTCTCGAGACTTTCACTGTGGCTCGCGCGTCAGAGTGGATAGTGTCGCGACTACGGTGATCAATCGATGGGGATACGAAATGGATGATTCAAAAGATCAAGACGTCGCCTACGGCGGAGACTTCTTCAAGAAGTTGCGTCCGGGCCACGTTGCTTCGGTCCTTGCAAACGAAACCCGAATGCTTTTTTCAAGCCTCATCATCCCTCGCTTGGCGATGGCCGAGAAGTCCTTCGATCTTTGGGGTACGAACGCCAAATACTTTCTTCACAAGTACAACACGACCTGGCGCAACGAACGGGCGGTTGAGTTGGCCGCAGCCGCGGCTTTTCTCTCCGAGAACCAAAGCGGCCCGTTCCTCGAATTTGGAAACGTTTTGGAGCACTATGGATTTCGTCAGCCTGACGTCATCGTCGACCTCTATGAGAAAGGTCCGCGAATCACGAATGTCGACATCGTCGACTTTGCATCCGAACAGAAGTTCAAGGTCATTGTGTCGATTTCGACAATCGAGCACGTCGGTTGGGATGAACGTCCCCGTTCGGCAGAAAAGACAGCGAGGGCTTTGGAGCGTCTTGTCTCGCATCTGACCCACGACGGAAAGCTGTTCATCACGGCGCCGACGGGGCACAACCCGTACCTCGACGCAATGATCAAAGAGGGCATTCCGAACCTCGACCGACAGGTCTTCTACGTGCGAGACCGATTTGATTGGTCACCCAGTCGTGACTTTGTCGCAATTCCCTACGGCAGCAAAGGCCCCGGGGCCGCATCAATGTGGATGGCGGAAATCAGCGCACCGTCTGCCTGACAAACGCTGAATTGCATCACCGTTTTCAAGTGGGCGAGGGGGGACTTGAACCCCCACG
>RGCG01000122.1 GCA_009919275.1 Actinomycetota bacterium | reverse complement strand
GGCAGACGCCGGGTCAGCGATGGCAGACGCCGGGTCAGCGATGGCAGACGCCGGGTCAGCGACGGCAGACGCCGGGTCAGCGACGGCAGACGCCGGGTCAGCAACGGCACGATCGATTGTTGCGAGCACGGTGGCGAGATGACCGGTACCCGTACGGGGAAGAACCCGTCCCGCGGCACCCGCGACCACACAGCCCAACCGGTTGCCACTCTGCACGACCAGCAAGCCGATCGCACCGGCGACGTCGGCGCTCAAGCGGTACTTGGTCGAGCGTGCGGTTCCGAACGACATGCTCGGGGACGCATCGACAACCAACCACACCTCGAGCTCGTGATCGGCGATCGTGTCATGGACCTGTGTTTCGTTGGTGCGCGCGGTTGCCGGCCAGTCGATCAGTCGTACGTCGTCACCTTCCGAGTACCGACGAATGTCGCCGAGTTCCGACCCGGCGCGATGCAACAGGCCCGAATAATCACCGTGCAACAGACCGGAAATGCGCCGAGTGACGGGAATGAGCGACCTCGGAAGCCGTGGAGGGGTCGCGCGTCGCTGCGGCACGACGGTCACCAACCCGCGTGACGACACTGTCACCAACCTGACGGTGCGAGGACGCGTTCGAGCAACGCCACGATGAACTCGTCGACCGTTGCGCCGCGCGTGACCGCATCCCACGACAGGACGAGCCTGTGGTTCAACACGTCGTAGGCGATGTCATAAATGTCCTGCACGCGGACGGTCGAGTGGCCGCGCAT
This sequence comes from Actinomycetota bacterium, assembly GCA_009919275.1. GTDB lineage: Bacteria > Actinomycetota > Acidimicrobiia > Acidimicrobiales > Ilumatobacteraceae > F1-20-MAGs119. The sequence continues at coordinate 3,208 of RGCG01000122.1, read as the reverse complement.
CAACGCAATGGCGCGACCCGCAGCGAGAAGTCCGAGCGTTGCTCGCGGGCTCGCACCGAACGACAGCCACCCGTCGAGCGTGTCGAATCCGAACGACCGTGGATCGCGCGTGGCAACGACGAGTCGCACGGCGTAGTCGGCAACGGCCTCGGGAACCGGCAGATCGGCCGCGACCCGCTGCAGTTCGAGAAGTTCACCGATCGTCAGCACCTGTGCCGGAGAGGTGGTTGGCAAAGCGCTCCGGCGAGCGATCTCGGCCTCTTGGGTCGGCGTCGGGTAATCAACGGGTACCCGCATCAAGAATCGGTCGCGCTGCGCCTCGGGGAGTGCATAGACACCTTCTTGTTCGATCGGGTTCTGAGTGGCGAGCACCATGAACGGGGGCGGCACCTTGGTTGTGACGCCGCCGATCGACACCTGGCGCTCGGCCATCACCTCGAGCAATGCCGACTGAACCTTGGCGGGTGCACGGTTGATCTCGTCGGCGAGCACGAAGTTCGCGAACACCGGGCCAAGTTCGATGTCGAACGACTCGCGCGACGCGCGATAGATCCGCGTGCCCATGATGTCGGCCGGAAGCAGGTCGGGCGTGAATTGAATACGAGCGAATGTGCCACCGACCATGCGCGCAAGCGTGGAGGTCATCATCGTCTTGCCGACGCCGGGAACACCCTCGAGCAGACAGTGTCCGTTGGCGATCATCGAAACGATAAGGCGTTCAACCACTCGTTCTTGTCCGACGACGTGGCGAGAGAGTTCGCTCGTCAGGGTTTCGAGCTTCGTGCTCATCGTGGGCTCACTTCTCTTTCACCGAATCGGCGATGGCTTTGAGAACCGACGACGGCACACCGGGCGTGCCTTCGACGATGATCGTCAAATCGTCGGCGAGGCGCCGCATCTCACCTTTTCCCGTGTAGGCATCGGCAACTCGTCCCGCTTCCGGACCTTTTGTCGCCGTCACCGTCACGGTTCCGTCTGGTCCATTGAGAATGATCGTCTCGACACCCTGATCACCCGAGCGGAACGACATGTTGTTCGACTCGTTCCAACCGTTCGGCACGGGATCAATTTCGACGATGCCCGAATCGGCTGCAGCGGGTGGTTCCCCGAATCCGTCGCTCGGCGCAGATTGACCGGGGTCGAGTTGGTTGAAGAGATCGCCGAAGAGATCGTTCAGCGAATCGGGCAGCTGGAAGTCAAAACCGTTGCCTCCCCCTCCGAGGGGACGTTGTGGGGCGGGAACGGTCGGCGCGTCAGTTCCGCCGTTTTGCTTGACTTCGTCCATCAGGTCGCGCGCATCGGGTATCGGGATGGCGAAGCCGACCCCGTTGCTCCCACCCGAGGTGCTGGCGATCGCGGTGTTGATTCCAATCACGCGATCCTTCGAATCGACAAGCGGACCGCCCGAGTTCCCCGGGTTGATGGCGGCGTCGGTCTGAATGAGACCGGTCAATGTCATCGAGCCGATTGTCAACTGGCGATTCAAGCCACTGATGATTCCCGACGTGACCGATGCCTGGTAACCGAACGGGCTACCGAGCGCCACGACGGGCTGACCGATTGCCAAGTCGTCTCCACCCAACTTGGCTGCGGGTAGTTTCTTCTCGGTCTCGACCGAGATTACGGCAAGGTCGCGGGCCGGCTGGCGACCCACCACCCTGCCCCGCAACTTCGTCCCATCGTTCAGTACCACGTTGAAGGAATCGGCCGATTCAACAACATGGTGTGCGGTGAGGATCAGACCCGCTGCCTCGTAGATGACTCCGCTGCCGATCTCTCCGTTGGCTTCAACCTGTACGACCGACGGGCCGACCTCTCTTGCCACCTGCTCGGGGCTCCCTGCAGGGGCTTGTGCGCCGGATCCCGGCGCCGACGTCGGTGTACTTCCACCGTCGTCGATGCCATTCCCCGTGGTTGTTTCGGTCGCTGCGTCAGCCAACGTGGTGTCGGAGGACTCGGCGGGAGAATCGTCACCGCCAGAGAAGATTGCCGCAGCACCACCGACGAGCAATGCGATCGCAACGAGGACGGCAACAATCCGCGCTCCCCACCGACGGCGCGGACGCGGAGCATCAGAGCCTTCGGGGTCACCGAACGGAACAGCCGGAGGCGGCAGCGGGACACCGAGGGGTGGGTTCGGTGGAATGTCCCGCCAGGTTCGCGTGCGTGGCGGCGCATCAAAGGAATCGTGTTCGTTCACGGTGAGGCAAGGGTAAACGCTGTCTCCCGTGGTTGAAAGTCGCGCCCTGCGGTTCTTTTGTTTTTCTTAAAGTGGCGCGAATCAGGGTTGTGCGAGGTACTTGTCGATCACCTTGTGCACGTGACGCACGCGCACTTCCTGGTAGTTGCCGAGAATTTCGCCACCCCGCAGGCTGCCCTTGAAGCCACGCTGCTGAGCGGCAAGGTTGTCGGTGTCCTGGTCGTAGACGAACCCAAGGCCTTTTTCCATGCCGGGTGCCGACATGTAACTCTCTTGCACGTCGAGGTCGTACGGACGAGCGGGAGCCGGCGCTTCTTTGCCATCCGGCGCGAATCTGAGAAAGAGCAGTTCGAAGATGCACTCGTCGGGATCGGTGGGATGCGGTAAGAAGCGGTACACCATTGGCCGCGCGGCACCGGGAAAGAAGAACGCGTTCGGAAACACGTAGTACTCGATCGAATCGAGCGTTTCGGCAACCTTGAATCGCGAGAAGTCGTGGTTGAACCGTTGCTTCAGTTCGTCTTGCACGATCTTGTAGTAAACATCGCGAGCGGTTTTCCCCTCGGGAATCTTCGGCACGTCATCGGGGTTGCCGTAGCGACGCCGTAGCACGAAGTTGAGAATCTCTTGTTCGGTTTGCTTGCGTTCAATGTGCGGACTCTGGGTTCCCGACGTGTGCATGAAACGTGAGACGTTGTCACCAAACACGTCGTACTGTGCGTTCGCATCGCCCGTGGCGCGCAATCCCTCGGGGTGCGTCTTGTACACGTGGTACGCCTCGAGGAACGCCCCCATTGACGCCTTCCAGTTGGCCGGCAGCCGTTTGCGCAGATGCAGCTCGAGATAGCGATCGGAAAGATCCCAGTTACCGGTGAAGTGTTCCGGCATCACACCGAGGTACTCACGAAGCGGCGCAGCGTTTTTGTCGAAGTTCACCCAGACAAACCCACCCCATGTCTCGACTTGGATCGACGGAAGCTTCAGGTCGTCGTCGGACCATCCGGGAAA
>RGCG01000121.1 GCA_009919275.1 Actinomycetota bacterium | reverse complement strand
GCGAACCTGAAGCCCGCGTTTCGTCCCGACGGCGAGATCACGGCCGGTAACGCGTGTCCGTTGAACGACGGCGCGGCAGCCGTGATGGTGATGAGCGACACCAAAGCGAAGCAGCTCGGCATCACCCCGCTCGCGCGCATCGTCGCTTCGGGCGTCTCGGGCCTCAACCCCGAGATCATGGGTCTCGGCCCCATCGAAGCGATCCGTCAGACCTTGACGCGCGCGAAGATGACGATGAACGACATCGATCTGGTCGAAATCAACGAGGCGTTTGCGGCGCAGGTAATTCCGTCAGCGAAGCACCTCAACATTCCGATGGAAAAGTTGAACGTGCACGGTGGTGCGATCGCCCTCGGCCATCCGTTCGGAATGACCGGTGCACGCATCATGGCGACGCTCATCAACGGCCTTCAGCACGAGGACAAGACGTTCGGCCTCGAGTCGATGTGCGTCGGTGGTGGTCAGGGCATGGCGATGCTGATTGAACGGCTCAACTAGAGCAGGTTGTAGCGCCGCGCCATCGCCTGGGCGACGAGAGACAGCGACAACATGACAGCGGCGATGATGCCAAAGGCCCACACCGGCCCGTATGCCCCGTAGATCCAGGGACTGACGAAAGCGGTGGCGGCCGCCCCCACCAGATTGGATGCTCCTGACAGACCCTGCGCTGCCGCCGCACGTCCTTCGGGTGCCACCTGGGACATGCTGGCCTGGGACGCCGGAATGGTTGCGGCCTGCACCACGCCCTCGACGATCGAGACGATGATGATTGCAAGTGGAGTGGCGGCAAGTCCGTAACCGGCCACGATCGGCGCGAGGATGAAGATCGCGTACAGCGCGGTGCGAAGTGCTCCCCACTTGTCGGCCAGCCGTCCACCAACTCGCGCCAACAAGACGAAGGGAATTCCGTAGAGGAGGAATGAGAGACCGACCACGAAATTCGATGCTCCGCGATCGGTGAGATAGCGGTCCCACAGCGCGTCGTATACACCGATCGGCAAGTAGAGGCTCATCGTCGTGAGTGCGACCGTGCGCACGCCGGGGTGGCGCAGAAGCGTGAGGCTGATCCGTCGGGATTCTCCCGACGACGGCAGCTTCGGCAGCGACTTGGCGGCCAGCGTCAGCGAGGCAGCAACGGCGACCATCGCGAACACAAGGAATGTCCAGCGCAGCCCGAGGGGATCGAGCATGATGCCGCTGATGAAAGGTCCACCCACGATGCCCGCGGTTTCGACCCCGGCGAGTTTCCCCAGGCGTTCCGCCGCGCGTGACTTGTCGAGGTTCGCTGCGATTGCACGAGCGGCGGGCTGGGTGCACCCGAACGAGACACCCACAATGGCGCGCCCGATGACGAATTGCCAAAGAGTGTCGCCGAGTGCAAAGACGAGCGACCCGACCGCGGCGAAGGCGAGTCCCGTCACCATCAACACCTTGGGTTTGTAGGTGTCGGCAAGAGGTGCGACGAACACCTGTGTCACGAGACCCATCAGGAATCCGATGCCGGCGATGACGCCGAGCCCGAAGTCGGCAAAGCCGTAGGTGTCCTGCAGGTCGCCGAGTGCCCCGAAGATGATGCTGTTCGACACCGCCGTTGCGCCGGATGCGAACATCAAGACGCTCAACGTCGTCGTGGCGTGGTCGGCGGAGGTCGACGACGATGAGTGAGTGTCAGCCACGGGTGGCCCTCGCCTCGGCGAGAACCGCATCGTTGAATGCCGGCCAATACTCCATGCCCCATTCGGTGAACTCGCGGTTCGAGAGCATCACGCAGGCAACGTCGGCGACAGGGTCGACCCAGAGGAACGTGCCCGTTCCACCGAAATGCCCCCACGTCGCGGCCGAACCGTGGGGTGCGGTCCAGTGCGGTGCCTTCGTTCCGCGAATTTCCGGTCCGAGACCCCAGGGGCACGGGTCGAAGCGGCCAAGGCCGGGCACCACGCCTTCGAGTTCGGGAAACTGGACGTTCGTCATGTCGCGCACCGTGTCGCGCGACAGAAGCCTTGGCCGACGAAGTTCTGCCATGAATCGCGCGCAGTCGTGAATGTTGCTCACGACGTCCTTCGCAGCCGATCCTTCGAGATGAGTTGATGCAAGACCGAGCGGATCGCACACGGCTTCGTGCAGATAGTCGGCAAAGTCAACGCCAGCACGTTCCCCCACGTGGGCCGCGAGCAACTCGATGCCTGTGTTCGAGTAGATGCGCTTGCGGGCCGGTGACGTGATGGGGTTCACCCCGTCGAAGGGGTAGCCACCCGCGTGGGCGAGGAGATGGCGAACGGTGCAGCCCTCCTGACCGACAGGTTGCGACAGGGAAGTCGTTCCCTCTTCGACTGCGATCATCGTGGCCCACGCGGTGAAGAGTTTGCTCACCGACGCAATGCGTACCCTGCGTCCGGTGTCGCCGTGGGTGTGAATGTCGCCGTGCCGGTCGATCACCGCCACGGAGGCGAACTCGACGGGCCAGCCCGAAACTTGATCGAACGCTTTGATTAGTTCAGGTTAGAGCGGATGAGCTCGGCGACACGGAATGCAAGGTCGACACTCTGGCGACCGTTCAACCTCGGGTCGCACACGGTTTGGTAGCGATCGTCGAGGTCGGCATCGGACAGCGAATCCGAACCACCCAGACACTCGGTGACGTCGTCGCCGGTGAGTTCGACATGGATACCGCCCGGCCACGTGTGTTCCGCGCGGTGTGCGCGAACGAAGCCGGCAATTTCGGCCACGACGTGGTCGAGATGGCGCGTCTTGCGACCCGTGGTCGATGTGAATGTGTTGGCGTGCATCGGATCGCATGCCCACACAACCGGGTGTCCTGCATCATGAACCGCGCGCAGCAACGGTCGCAGTTTGTCTTCGACGTTGTCGGAACCCATTCGCGAAATGAGGGTGAGACGCCCGGGGATTCGTGCCGGGTTCAACACCTGGCACAGCTCGAGGACGAATTCGGGTGTTGCGGAGGGACCGACCTTGCATCCGATCGGGTTGCCGACACCCCGCAGGAATTCGATGTGGGCACCGTCGAGTTGGCGGGTGCGTTCGCCGATCCACAGCATGTGCGCCGAGCAGTCGTACCAGTCACCCGTCAGCGAATCGCGGCGCGTGAGCGCTTCTTCGTAGCCGAGAATCAGCGCCTCGTGCGACGTGTAGACGTCGACTTGGTGGAGTGCCGCGTTGTTTTCGGTGTCGATGCCGCACGCGCGCATGAAAGCAAGGGCATTTTCGATTTCGGTTGCGAGGGTTTGGTATCGCTGGCCCTCGGGCGAGGACTCGATGAACTCTTGGGTCCATGCATGGACGCGGTTCAAGTCGGCGAAACCACCCTTGGTGAATGCGCGCAGCAGGTTGAGTGTGCTTGCCGACTGGTGGTACGCCTGAACGAGTCGTTCGGGATCGGGCCGCCGAGCAGCCTCGGTGGGGGCGGGATCGTTCACGATGTGTCCGCGGAACGACGGAATGTCGGTGTCGCCGACTTTTTCGAACGGCTGCGAACGGGGCTTGGCGAATTGGCCCGCCATGCGACCGACCTTCACGACCGGCACGCCGAGCGAGTACGTCAACACGACGGCCATCTGCAAAATGACGCGGAGCTTTTCGCGGATGTTGTTCGCCGAGAACTCCTCGAAGCTTTCAGCGCAGTCGCCGGCCTGCAACAAAAAGGCGTTGCCGGCTGCCACTTGACCCAGGGCCGATTGAAGACTGCGCGCCTCGCCGGCAAACACCAGCGGGGGGAGCGAACTGATCTGTTTCAGTGCGCGATCGAGGTCGCCGGCATCGGGCCAAGACGGCTGTTGCTCGGCCGTGAGGCCGTGCCATGAGTCGGGAGACCAAGTGCGTGCCATGGGCTACGCAGCGTAGATGCGCTCCGCGTCCTCGCGAAGGCCAATTACGGCGCGGCTGACCAAGCGGCGGGCGGCTTCCGCCGTGACGCCGAGGGCCTCGCCGACCTCGCGGAAGGACTTGCGCTCGCCATCGAGGAGACCAAAACGAGCCTCGACTGCGTAGCGGGCGCGCTCGTCGAGCGTGCCGAGGAGTTCG
>RGCG01000013.1 GCA_009919275.1 Actinomycetota bacterium | reverse complement strand
TTCGCCTCGATCGGAATGCGAAAGCCGAAGCTTCAGGCCATGCTCGCCGCTTTCACGGAAATGATCGCGGGTGTCCTTCTTCTCGTCGGGCTCTTCGTTCCCACCGCGGCAGCGGCCCTGACCGCCACGATGATTGTCGCTATAGCAGTCGCCCATCGGTCGAATGGATTCTTTATCTTCAACGAAGGCCAGGGCTGGGAGTACTGCGCAATACTCGCCGTGACGGGAATCGCCGTGTCCGGGCTTGGTGGAGGACGCATCAGCCTCGACAACGCTTTCGGATTCGACTACGCGGGAACCTGGGGGTTCGGTACGGGCCTCATTCTGGGTATCGGCGGCGCCATCCTGCACCTCGTCGCCTTCTACCGCCCACACAGCCCGAAAGGCAGACGGTGACCATGTTGCAACGTATGGTGAAGCCGCTTCTCGTCACCGTCTGCGTCGGCATCGCGGTGATGTGGGTTTACGCATTTGTTTTCGCCAGCAAGGAGTCCGTCAACCGCATCGGTGACGAAAGCTGGCAGCAATACGCCGAAAAGCGCTGTGTCGCCGCGGAACAAGAACGAGTCGAGCTTGCCGACATGCGCAGATTGTCCGACGTCGGACCGGATGCCCTTCAACAGCGCGCCGCAATCGTGGACAAGGCAACCGACTCGATTGAGCGCGCCGTTGATGACATCGCGGCACAGCCGGTGGCCGACGAAAAGGGTCAAGCGATCGTTCCCCTCTGGATCGCCGATTATCGAACCTACATTCAAGACCGTCGCGAATATGCCGATGCGCTGAGAGCGGGAAACAACGACCCTTTTGCAGAAACCAGGGTTGACGGGATTCCGATCTCCGAGAAAGTTTCGACCTTTGCCGCCGACAATCTCATGAAGTCGTGCGCGGCTCCCATCGACCTGTCGGTCTGAACATCACGGCGTCAGATCGAGCGAACAATCACGGAACGCGGTACCAGCCACGACCGGGTTCGTAACGTTTCACCACTCTCGCGGGGGCGCCAACAGCGACACAGAAGTCGGGCAAATCTCCCACCACGACCGAATTGGCACCGACCGCGACGTGTCGTCCGATTCGGGCACCCGGAAGAACGACCGTTCCGTAGCCGAGCCAACTTCCATCCCCGATCGATACCGGAGATTCGGGTTGCGTCTGGAGCGAGATCGGCAGATCAACGTTCTCGTAGCCGTGATTCTGATCCGTGATGTAGACGTGATGACCGGTCCAAACATCGTTGCCGATTTCGATCGCGAGGTGACCGACGATTCCGCTCGCTCGACCGATCAGACACCTGTCACCGATCTTCACAACCGGCGATGTGAGGCACGCTTGGCCCGGGATCATCCCGGCGGACAACGCAACCTGCGGGCCGATCATGGTGTTGCTGCCTATTTCGATGTAACGCTCATTGAAGATCGTGGTGAATGGATGGCAAATGATGCTTCCCTGTCCGAAAGCTGCAAATTCCCTCCCCCGCGACGTGTCGGGCCCGATCGAGCCGTGGACCTTGATCCATTCGGAGAAACCCTGGATTGCATCGAAAGAACGCGCATTGATCCATCTGCGTAGGTCGCGTCGAATTTCCACTTACTCGAATCTAACGCTCGTCGCGGTTCATGCTCCTTGGCTACCCTGCCCGTGTGACGTCATACGATTCGCGGCCCAAGGTGGCTTGGCTGGTGGGTGGGCATCCGTTCGATCGACCTTCGCTTCAACGTTTGATCGAGTCGCTCGACGCCGACGTCGATCTCGTGGAGTGGCCAGCGGCGGGCGATTTTTTCACCGTTTCGGGCGCGGCAAAGCTCGTCGGCACGTACGACGTTCTCGCGCTCTACGACATGCCCGGAATCCGGTTCAACCGCGGCGAGACCCCCGAGTTTTCGGCCCCTCCCCCAGACCTCGTCGATGCGTGGCGACACATCACATCGACAGGCATGCCGCTTCTCGTCCTTCATCACGCCATCGCATCGTGGCCACTGTGGGACGGCTTCGCCGAAATCGTGAAGGGTCGATTTCACTACGCGCCCGCGCGATTGCGAGGAGTCGACCTTCCCGACTCCGGCTACGCGATGAATGTGACACAACGTTTCACTGTGGCAAAGCCCGACCACCCGGTCTGCGTCGGGTTGCCCCCGGTGTTCGAACTGACCGACGAGACCTACCAGTGTCCGATCTTCGAAGATGAAGTCGAGATACTCGTTCGTACAGATGCGCCTCGTGACGACGCCCACCACGCCTCCGCATTCGCGGCCGTGCGGCGCGAGGAAAATCCGCATTGGCGCCACGCTCCCGCATCGAACGCGGTTGCGTGGACGCATCTCTCTGGGAATTCCCGTGTCGTCTATCTTCAACCCGGCGAAGGTCCCGAGGCCTTCGAGAACCGGCACTACCGGACACTGATCGGAAATGCCCTGTCCTGGTTGGCGACCACACGACCCGAAGACTCTGCACCAAAGATCGGCGCGCCTGCATGACACCGGATTCGGCCACCATCACCAAGATCATCGATGTGAGCAATCGATATGCCGCAGGAATCGACCGCCGCGACTGGGCGATGTACGGGGAATGCTTCACCGATCCCTGTGAATTCGATTTCTCGAGCTTCAGCGGGCGTCCTGCGTCGAGTCTTTCCCGCGAGGCGTGGGTGGAAAATGTGAAGAAGACCAACGGATCCTTCGACGCGACGCAACATCAAATGTCCAACCAAATGATCACGATGTTGGATGACCATCGTGCGACTTGCATCACGGAACTTCGTGCTCAGCATTGGTTTACCCCCGACACGATGGCTCGTCTCGGTCACGCCGATTCGGTGAACTTCTGCGAACTTGGGGGCCATTACACCAATGATTTGGTGCTCGACGCAGGCACATGGCGCATCGCGGTTTGCCGACTCACCGTTCGTTGGCAAACGGGAAGCATGGCTATCTTTGACTTGGCGCGAGCCATCGGCGCCGGAACCCTCTCGAAGGACTGAACGGGACGCACCTCATGGACCTCTACAACGCCCTGTACACGACACGCGCGATGCGCCGAGTGAAGCCGGACCCCATCCCGGACGACATCGTCAAAAAGCTCCTCGATGCGGCCATTCGGGCCCCGTCGGGTGGTAATCAGCAAAAGTGGCGTTTCCTTCTTCTGACCGATCCCTCGAAGAAGTCCGAACTGCAGAGGTTGTATCGCGAAGGTCTGACCGAGCTGAACGCAACCCAATACAAGGCGGTCATGGACCTCATCCAGAACGGCGATCCCGCCGACCCCGCCGTCATTCAGGCCAAGAAAACGAACGCGAGTGCCGAGTGGCTCGCCGACAATCTTGACCGCGTTCCACTCATTGTGTTCGCGTGGGGCAAGCCGAACGGCGAGAGTTCCATTTATCCCGCTCTCTGGAGCCTCCAGCTCGCCGCAACCGCCGAAGGCATCGGATCGGCGCTGACGACCCTGCTGTTCAAGAAACACACCAAACAGGTTCTCGACATCCTCGGCGCTCCCGAACCCACGGAATGGGTGCCGATGGCGATGGTCACCCTCGGCTACCCGACCGGCAAGTGGGCGATTGCAAAACGACAGCCTGCCCATGAAGTGACCTTCCAGGAATCCTGGGGAACACCGGTCTCGTGGCGGGTCGACTCCCCACTCTGGCAGTAGCGTTCTGCTCGTACGTCGTCCCATATCCCCCGCTTCCCAGGACCCTCGACCCGGACAAAGGCACAGATGACAACTTCCCCTCGCAAAGCCGTCACCGCTCCGCATCTCGCCGAGATGAAGAACCGCGGAGAGAAGATCGCAATGATCACGGCGTACGACGCGACATTCGCGGCAATCGTCGATGCCGCGGGCGTCGATGTCATTCTTGTCGGCGACTCGGTGGCCACAACCGTGCAGGGCGAGCCGAACACGATCCCCGTCACGATGGAAGAGATGGAATATCACGTCCGCCTCGTGCGACGTGCGACACCCAAGGCGTTGGTCGTGGGTGACCTGCCTTTCGGTAGCTACCAAGTCGGTGCAAGCCAAGCAGTGTCGAACTCGGTTCGGCTCATCAAGGCCGGCGCACAAGCAGTGAAACTCGAGGGCGGTCTCACCGTCGCCGATTCGGTCCGTGCGATCGCCGATGCCGACATCCCGGTCATGGGTCACATTGGTCTCACGCCACAGAGTGTCCACCGCATGGGTGGACACAAAGTCCAGGGCCGTCGCGAAGGGTACGAAGCCGGTGGCCGTCAGCGGCTCCTCGAAGACGCGCACGCAGTCGAGCAGGCCGGAGCGTTTGCAGTCGTTCTCGAGGGAATACCCGCCCATCTGGCCGCAGAGATCACCGCGAAGCTCTCGATTCCCACCATTGGCATCGGAGCCGGCGCACAGTGCGATGGCCAGGTCCTCGTACTCCACGATGTACTCGGCCTGTCGACGCGTGAACTGAGTTTCACCAAGAAGTTTGCCGATGTTCGCTCTCTCAGCACCGATGCGTGTCGCGCTTATGTTGCCGAGGTTCGCGAAGGCACTTGGCCCGACGACGCGCATTCCTTCGAATAGGACCACAACCAGGTGCGCACCGTCAGCGCCCCGTCTGACGTCCGCGCGTCGGTCGCTGCCGCCAGGTCGCGCGGTCGCACGATCGGCTTCGTGCCGACGATGGGCGCGCTTCACGCCGGACACACCTCCCTCATAGAAGAAGCGCGCGCACAAGGTCACTATGTAGTCGTTTCGATCTTCGTGAATCCGATGCAATTCAACGATCCACGGGACCTTGCTGCGTATCCCCGAACGAATGCGCCCGATGAGAACCTGTGTTCGAGCGCTGGGGTCGACCTACTCTGGCGGCCGACGGTCGATGACATTTATCCGACGGGTTTCGATACGTCCGTTGAGCCCGGTCTTCTGGCTTCGGTCCTCGAGGGCGAACACAGACCCGGGCATTTTCGCGGGGTTGCGACGGTGGTTTTGAAGCTGTTCAACGTGGTGGCCCCGGACGTTGCATTCTTCGGGCGCAAGGACTTCCAGCAGTTGGCTGTTCTCAAACGGATGGTCCACGACCTCGCGGTACCCGTCGACATCGTCGGTTGTCCGACGATTCGCGAATCCGACGGACTTGCCATGTCGAGCCGCAACATGAAGCTTTCATTTGCGGCGCGGCAATCGGCCGTTGCTTTGTCCCGCGCCTTGCACGCGGTCGTCGAGGAACTTCGCAACGGACGCAACGCGGTCGAGGCCAGGGCGATTGGCGTGGCCGCGCTCTCCATTGTCGGCGGGGTCGAACTTGAGTATCTCGAGGTCGTCGATCGCGACACGCTCGCACCCGTGGCCGGCGACAATCCTGTCAATGCGGTTGTTGTCGTCGCCGCGACCGTCGACGGTGTTCGCCTCATCGACAATCTTGAAGTGGACGACATTCCGCAACATCATCCCGGAGGGCGTATTCGGTGAATCAATTCTCTGCTCCCTACCTGGCCCACGAGTACTTCCTTGCTCGCACACGCATCACCGAACTGCTCGTCGATGCGCCCGCCGAATGGGCGACCTTGCCGGTACCGACGTGTCCCGCATGGAACGTCCACGACCTCGTCGCCCACGTTTCGGGCATCGCTGCGGAGATTGTTCGGGGCAACGGGCCCGGCGCCGACTCGCAGGCATGGGTCGATTCAATCGTTGACGAGCGTCGGGGCATTCCCCTCCATGGTCTCCTCGACGACTGGTCGGCAATGGGTCCGGTGTTTGAGGAGATGGCCGCCGAGACCCGTCGTCTTGCTGTTCCGCTGAGCTACGACACGGTCGTGCACGAACACGATCTTCGTCACGCGATCAAGCGACCGGGTGCACGAGATGCGAGTGGAGTCATGTCGTCGATGGAAGTTGCCGTATGGCTCATGACGAACGACCTCGATCGCAGAGGCTTCGGTCGTGTCAGTTTTCGCGCCGGCGGCAGAACGTGGGAATGCGGCTCGGGTGACCTGCGCCTCGAGCTCGACCTCGACTCGGTCGCGCTCGGCGTTCCTCCGGTGTGGGAACTACTGCGCCTCTCGGGGAGTCGACGAAGCTTTTCCCAAGCGGCTCGACTCCCGTGGAAGGGCGACTTTCCCGATGGGCTCGCTGCGCTTCTCCACATGGACCTTCCCGTCACCGACATCGTCGAGTGACTCAGCGGTGCAGGTCGGGGTCAGCCTGCCGCACCCGTAGGCGCATCGTGTGAACACCATCGCCGGACAGGACGCCTCCGCGGCCGAGAAGTCGTCCCGATTGCCAGTTCGCCAAACCCAGTTCAGGACGCGAGAGGGCGAACTGGCCGTCGACCCATCGCGTGAAGCCATCGCCGAAAAAGGGTGACTCGGAGTTTTCCCACGCCCATGTCACTTCGTCCGCATCATCGGACAGCACCGACAAGACGAACCGCGGACTGTGACGATTGAACTTATCGACAGCTTCCTCGAGACTGCGCGCACACATCACCGTTACCTCGGGTGTCTCGTCCCACTCCCACTCTTCGCCGGGATCAATCGACTCGAATTGCACATCGAGTTCCGCCTGTGACCAGAACGGACCATCCGCATCTTTTGCCGCATGAACGATCACTTTTCCGCCCCTGGCGCGAGCGAGATCCCCCAGCGCGTGAGCCACCGCCTCCAAGGACTTCGTCCTGTTGACGTCGAGAACGACGAGCGTGTTCAGCGTGTTGCACACTTTTCTGTCGAGCGAGTGAACGATTGCCGACGTGAGGCGTGGCCCCGGCAGGTTCGAGCCGACGATCATCCACGCGCCACCGGTGCCGTGCAGCGACACGGGAGTCCCGGCCTGCCGCGCGATTTCTCCGAGCTGGCTGACCGCTGCTCCTGACCCGCGCGCGACCGCCAACGACAACCGCGAGTCGTCGAACAACGCCCAACCTGCGGAATGTTCAGCCGAGTCGATGAGATTCACGGCCTCTCGCGGCAGACCCGCGCGGTCGAGTGCCGGGAAAAGCGCATGATCACGGATTGCGCGGGCCGTTCGCAGCGCATCACTGCCGATGCGAAACACGACCGAGTTGCCGCTTTTCAAGACTCCCGTCGCGTCGGCAAAGACGTTCGGCCGTCCCTCGAATACGAAGGCAACCACTCCGAGTGGTGCGCGCCATGATTCAACGGTCCAGCCGATGTGGTCGAGCGACGAAGACAGACCGAGTCGTGAAAACCCGAGTCCGGCCCACATCCTGAGTCCCGCGGACATGTCGCGCCGCATCTTTTCCGAGATGACGAGACGTCCCGTGGAACGCCCCCTTGAACGAGCCATCGCCACGTCTTCGGCGTTTGCTTGCAACACCGGGGCAAACGACGCGTCGTCGTCGACGAGGTCGGCAAAGTACTCGAAAAAGCGATCAACCCGTCCCTGATCGACACGTTGGAGTTCGACGAAACCACGGCGTGCCGCGGTGACCGACTCGTTGACGGCATTCCGAATATTCCCCGGGATGATGAGAACTGATCCTGACGAGCGCAGGCCGACAAGTCGGCCGCCCGACGAAAGAGCCGCGGACATCTCCGGCGTCATGTCGACGAGAACGTCGCCGACGAGGACTTTCACGGCCTGTGCATCAACGTCGTCCGAGCGGTCCATCGCGTTGAACAGGGTACGCCATAACCTGTCGGCATGGTCGCTGATGACAGGTTTTACTTTCGCCAGTTGTTGTCCGGCCGCGACTTCGCGGTCCGCAACGGTCTCGCTGCGCAGATGGTCAACTACGTGTATCTCCTCGGCGACAAGTTGACCAAGGAGTGCGTGATTGTCGACCCTGCGTACGCGGTCGACGAACTGATCGGCATCATCGAGGCTGACGGAATGATCCTGACGGGCGTCCTTGCAACGCACTACCACCCCGACCACATCGGGGGCTCGATGATGGGTTACCGAATCGACGGCATCGCCCACCTTCTCGAATCGCAGGATGTTCCCATCCACGTCAACGCTGATGAAGTGCCGTGGGTCGTGCGCACCACGGAGGTTGATCGTTCACATTTGGTTGCACACGCAGCCGGAGACACCTTGACGGTCGGCGAAATCGACATCACGTTCGTTCACACCCCCGGACACACGCCGGGCAGCCAATGCTTTCTCGCCTGTGGTTGTCTCGTCTCGGGCGACACGCTCTTCCTCGACGGATGTGGACGTACCGACCTGCCCGGGTCCGATCCCGAGCAGATGTACGAAAGCCTGCAGGCACTGGCCAAATTGCCCGACCAAACGATCGTCTATCCCGGACATCAATACTCGGCCCCCCCGAGCGCGCCAATTTCGACCGTCAGAACGTCGAACTACGTCTATCGAACGCGCGACAAAGATGCGTGGATGGAATGGTTCGGCCCGGGTCGCTGACGACTCACAACAGGCCTGAAGCGATCGAACTCACGGCCGTGGCTGCCAACACCACAGCGACCAAACGCCAGAACACCTTGTCCGGCAGCGCCCCGCGAAGCCGCGCTCCGAGAGCCATGCCGACCGCGAGACCCGGGACGGCAACCACGGCCCCGACGAGGACCTCGGAAGTCACGCGCCCGCCGATTGCGAAGAGACAGATGCTCAAAACCGCAACTCCACTGAAAACGGTGTTGATCGTTGCGCGAAACACTTCCGGGCTGAGGCCTCGCGATCGAAGCAGCAAAACAAGCGGCGGTCCGTTCGTTGACGTCGACGTCGCCAGAATTCCCGACAGGAAGCCCGCAATCCAATCAACGGAAGACGCCAACTTTTTCGTGCCGGGAGCGCGACGCAGGACTGCGACGAGTGCCACCAACACCAGGGCGCCGATCGCAATCTGCAACGTGGAAACCGCGACGTGCTTCAGGACAAGAAAGCCGAGAGGCATGCCGGCAGCCGACGCGAGAAGCAACACCCGAACGAGTTCGTCGTCACGATGCCGCCGATCAAAAATCGCCTGATAGGTGTTCGATGCCGTTCCACAAATGGTCGACACCACGACCGCGGTCTTCAGATCGATCACGAGACCCATCATCGGAACCGCCATCAGGGCGAAACCGAAACCCGACACCATCTGCGCACACGCGGCAAATCCGACGATTGCCGCGACGAGAACGAGGTCGCCGGAGCCCAACCAGGCGATCATGCCGATGTCAGGGCCTCGACTGCCGATGCGAAAACTTCTGAGTGGTGATCGACCTGCGCCATGGTGTGCAACGGGGAAAAAAGCGCCATGTTGTGAAAAGGAGTCATCAGGATTCCACGATTGAGTGCATACAAGTGCAGGAATGAATCCAACTCGTGATCGACCGCGGCGGCCGCATCGGCGCCCGTCTTGGGCGGCGGGCAAAACCAATATTCCGCGCGGCAACCCAGCCTCTGAACGTGCCAAGGAAGCCCGGCGGCCTCGTAGGCATTTTTCACGCCATCGGTCCATGCCACGGCGAGTGGGATCATTCGACGAAAGTCCTCGTCCCTGAGTGTCGCCGACAGAGTGGCGCGGACAGCGGCAAGGGACAACGCGTTGCCAGTGAGAGTGCCGCCGATTCCCGAGACATCGACATCGTCCGTCGAGAGTCGATCTTCGAGCATCGAGGCCACCGCTGCGGACATCCCGTAGGCCGCCGCGGGCATCCCCCCACCAATCGGCTTCCCGATCACGAAGAAATCCGGATCAAGGTTCCATTCCATCGTGCAGCCACCGGGTCCGGCGCAAATTGTGTGCGTCTCGTCGATGATCAAAAGCGTGCCCGCTTGACGTGTGATGCGACGAACCTCTTCGAGATATCCCGGCTCGGGCAGGACTATTCCGATGTTGGTGAGCGCGGGCTCCATGAGAACGCATGCAACGTCTCCTGCCGCCAAAGCCGACTCAAGCGCACCGGCATCATTGAACGGGACCACCTTTGTGGTGAGCGATGGAGCGACCTGCGGGCCGACCGCCCCGGGACGACTCACCACGGCGCCGTCCGAAGCGATGATGGCGAGAGTTTCATCGACGGTTCCGTGGTAACACCAGTCCATCACGCAGACCTTCGGCCGTCCGGTGAGCATGCGGGACAAGCGAAGAACGAAACGGTTGGCGTCGGTGGCGGACAGGGCCATCTGCCACTTCGGCAATCCGAAACGACGCGCCAACTCGTCTGCAACCCACGTCGCATCAGCCGACGGGAGCATCGTGGTGATGCCACGTCGGGCCTGGTTGTGAAGTGCCTCAGCCACCGACGGCAGGGCGTGCCCCGTCATCGCCCCGGTGTCACCGAGACAAAAGTCGTCGTATTCAATGCCATCAACGTCCACGAACCGACTTCCCTCTGCCGAGGCGACCGTCAAGGGGAACGAACCGGGCCAACGGGTCATCCATGGCATCGGGACTCCCGACAGAAGACTGCGACGCGCCTCGAGAGCGAGTTCGCGGGACCGGGGGTGTGCTTCTTCGAAGAACTTTCTCTCCGCGTCATGAAGAGCGGCGAGCCGAGTCCTGTCGATCGACCTGTGCATCGGCATGGCAGATCAACCTAGTCCGAGTCCGTATTCTTGGACCGGAGGCGCCATGACGACAACGACACATCCAGCGATCGACGGCAATCGCCTCCTGGCGAGGCTCGACGCTCTCGGCGACATCGGTTCGACGGGCGACGGAGGTTCGTGTCGACTCGCCCTGACCGACGACGACAAGGCAGGGCGCGATCTGGTGGTTTCGTGGATGCGAGAGCTCGACCTCGAAGTGACGGTCGATGCAATCGGCAACGTTTTTGGCACCTGGCACGTGGGGAAGGGTGCGCCCGTCATGACGGGTTCGCACATCGACACCGTGCGAACGGGCGGAAAATACGACGGCAACTACGGTGTCCTCGCCGGACTCGAGATCATCGCGTCGTGCAAAGAGCAAGGAATCACGCCCGCACGTCCCTTGTCGGTCGGCGTCTTCACCGACGAAGAAGGCGCGCGCTTCGCGCCCGACATGCTGGGAAGCCTGGTCTACGTCGGGGGTATGGGCCTCGAAGAAGCACTCGACGTCGTGTCGATCGATGGCAAACGCCTCGGTGACGAACTCGTGCGGATCGGTTACGCGGGCACGTCGCCGTGCCCCGGACCGATACCCCACGCCTTTGTGGAACTCCACATCGAGCAAGGCCCGGTCCTCGAAGCCGAAAACTTCACCTTCGGCGCCGTGACGGGGGTTCAGGGCATCTCATGGCAGGAACTCACGATCGTCGGTCAAAGCAACCACGCCGGTACGACACCCATGCACCTACGCCGCGACCCGGCCTACGTCGCGGGCATGATGGCCGTGTACCTGCGCGAGATCGCAGAGCGATTCGGCGGTGACCAGGTCTGCACCGTGGGAAAAATCGATCTTCATCCCAACCTGATCAATGTGATTCCTGCACGCGCAACCGTCACTCTCGACGTGCGCAACACCGACGAGGACACGTTGCGTGACGCAGAGCATCTCATCGACACCTTCTGTTTTCAGATCGAACAAGACGAGGGTGTCTCCATTTCGAAGCGGCAACTCGCCCGATTCGAACCGGTCGAGTTTGACCCGCGGGTCGTCGAGATCATCGAGCGGCGGGCATCAGAGGTGGATGACCGCGTCCGCCGGCTACCGTCCGGAGCCGGCCACGACGCGCAAATGCTCGCTCGAGTGTGCCCAACGGCGATGCTCTTCGTGCCCAGCAAAGACGGGATCAGCCATAACCCACGAGAACACACCGAACCCGAGCAACTCATCGAAGGCGCCAACGTCTTGATGCGGGTCATGCTCGACCTCACCGAAACGGAATTCTGAAATGTCGAGAATTGTCACAGTGGGCGCTGCGCAGATGGGCCCGATTCAGCGAGAACACTCCCGTGCCGACGCCGTCAAGCGACTCATTGCACTCCTCGAACAGGGTGCCCGTCACGGGTGCGACCTCGTTGTTTTTCCGGAGTTGGCGTTGACAACATTCTTTCCCCGCTGGTTCGTCGACGACATCTCGGAAGCCGACCACTGGTACGAGCGCGAGATGCCATCGCGCGAGACGCAACCGCTGTTCGACGCCGCGAGAAAGCTGGGTCTGGGGTTTTCGCTCGGCTATGCCGAGTACACGAAGGATGGTCACCGTTTCAACACCCAGATCCTCGTGGAACGTGATGGTTCGATCGTGGGGCGCTACCACAAGGTTCACATTCCGGGCCACGAACACCACGAACCCGACAGACCCTTCCAGCATGCCGAGCGCTATTACTTCGAGCCGGGTCCCGAGGGGTTCGGCGTGTGGAAGGCCTTCGGCGGCCGCGTCGGAATGATGATTTGCAACGATCGCCGGTGGCCCGAGTCGTACCGAGTCATGGGGCTCAAGGGTGTCGAGCTGATTCTGTGCGGCTACAACACACCGATCCATTACGTTCCGGACCCGAGTCAAGACATCCTTCAGGGCTTTCACAACGCCCTGGTGATGCAATCCGGCGCCTACCAAAACGGAACCTGGGTGGTCGGTGTGGCCAAGGGTGGCGTGGAAGAGGGCGTCGACTCCCTCGGTCAATCGGCAATCATCGCCCCGTCTGGGCAGATCGTCGCTCAGGCCTTCACATCAGGTGACGAACTCCTCGTCGCCCGATGCGATCTCGATTGGTGCCTGAAATACAAAGAAACGCTGTTCGACTTCGAGCGATACCGTCGTCCCGAGGTGTACGGCCCGATCACCGCCCAACGCGGGGTCGTCCTCGACGATTGAGCCCGAGCCGACCCTCAGGGCTTCCAAAAAGAACCGAAAATCCCTGTCAGGACGCTTTGACAAAATGTAAAATTCTCGGGTGTCCCGGCAGCGGGCAATCGGCAGCGGGAATTCGATGGAGTGGGGGCGTTCATGGGTACTGAATCTGTTTCCTTCACGGTAAACGGACGTTCCGTGCAGGTGAGTCCCCGACATCCCCACCTTCTCAGCGCCTTGCGCGACGAGCTCGATATCACCTCGCCGAAGGACGGATGCTCTCCGTCGGGACAATGCGGGTGTTGCACCGTGCTCATCGACGGAAAGGCAGTGGTGAGTTGCCAACAGCCACTCACAAAGATCGCCGGCGCACACGTCACCACGCTCGAAGGTTTCACCGTCGACGAGCGGAATAAGTTCGCTTCTGCATTTGCGGCCTGCGGAGGACTGCAATGTGGCTTTTGCATTCCGGGAATCGTCGTACGCGCGAAGGCACAGATCGACAAGAAAGGTGCAGCACTCGCACCGTCCGATATGGCAAGACATCTCGGCGCGCATCTTTGTCGCTGCACCGGCTACGTGAAGGTTCTCGAAGCCATCGATGCCGTCGCCAAGGACAAGATTCCGACACCCGAGGCGTGCGGGGGAATCGGAAGCCGGGGCATCAAGTACGAGGCTCACGAGTTGACCCTCGGCGACCGTGGATATGTCGACGACATTCGTCTTCCGGGGATGTTGCACGCGGCTCTCCACCTCACCGACCACGCTCGGGCTGACATCGTCGATATCGACGTCTCCGCAGCGCTGGCCCACCCGGGAGTCGTTGCGGTGCACACAGCCGCCGATATTCCGGGTGATCTACGGGTGGGAATCATCTACAAGGACTGGCCGATCATGATCCCCGTCGGGGGTCGCACGTCGTACGCCGGCGACGTTCTCGCCGTTGTGATCGCTGCCGATCGAATCGCCGCCCGCGAGGCCGCAGCCCTCGTGAAGGTCACCTACTCCCCGCTTCGTCCACTCACCGACCCCGCTGCAGCGCTGACGGATCCCGAAATTGCGGTGTGGGGAACCGACAACAACGTCCTGTCGAAAAGCATCTACTCGCGTGGCGATATCGACGGGGCCCTGACCACTTCTGCACACGTCGTCACGGAAACATTCCAGACCCAGCGAATCGAACACGCTTTTCTTGAACCCGAGTCGACTGTTGCGGTCCCCTCTGTGCGCGACGGGCGACGCCATCTGCATGTGTACTCGGGTGGCCAGGGGATCTGGGACGACCGAAATGACATTGCCCGGGTCTTGGGGACCGACAACGACCGCGTCACCGTCGAGCTGATCACGAACGGCGGAGCATTTGGCGGAAAAGAAGACATGAGCAATCAGGCCCACACAGCTCTTGCTGCGTGGCTGCTCGACAAGCCGGTGAAGTGCACTTTGTCGCGCGAAGAAAGCCTTCGAATCCACGCCAAGCGTCATCCGATTTCGATGACCTACGAAGCCGGGTGCGACGCCTCCGGCAAGCTCACCGCCCTGCGAGTTCGCGCCATCGGCGACAGCGGTGCCTATGCCAGTGTCGGCATGAAAGTTCTCGAACGAATGGCCGGACACGCCAGTGGTCCCTATGAGGTCCCGAACATCGACGTCGAAGCGATTGCGGCCCGTACGAACAACCCCGTGTGCGGGGCTTTCCGCGGATTCGGGGCGAATCAAGCCCAATTCGCGATGGAGGGCGTCCTCGACCGCCTGGCGCAAAAAGTGGGCATCAGCGGATGGGAGATTCGAAAGCGCAACGTCATTCGGCCCGGTCGAGTCTGGGGTCCCGGCCAAATCATGGATGAAGGCTGTCTGGGTGCCGAGTTGTGTCTCGACGCCGTGAAGGACGACTACGACGCAGCCCGCGCCGAAGGCAAAGCGGTCGGCGTCGGCCTCGGGCTGAAGAATTCAGGATTGGGCAACGGCTTCAAGGAAGTCACACGCGCAGTCATCCGCTTCCATGACGACGGCAGTATCGAGGTTCGTCACGGTTGGACGGAGATGGGCCAGGGCATCAACACCGTCGCCCTGCAGGTGGCGGTCGAGGAATTGGGCGTTGATCCTTCCCGGGTCAAGGTGATTGTCGACACGACCCGCGAACTCGGCCTCGGCCAGACAACTGGATCGCGTGGAACCCTGATGGGTGCCGGCGCCGTCCGCGCAGCGTGTCTTGCCGCTCGCGACGCGGGGTGCGCAACGAACGTGGACCACATGGGCGAGTACCGCGTTGACTGGACCACGAAACTCGGCGAGCCGGGTGTCGAGAACCCGATCATTCACTCGACGTTCGGATATGCCGCACAGTTGGTCATCGCCGACAAGGGCACCGGGAAAATCGAGCGCGTCATCGCCGCCCACGATGTCGGGCGTGCGGTGAATCCCACGCTCTGCGAAGGCCAGATCGAGGGCAGCGTCCACATGGGTCTCGGCTATGCCCTCACCGAGGACTTTCCGTCCGACCCCGAGTCGGGTTTCCCAACGAACATGACGCTGCGCTCGCTCGGCATCCTGCGCGCCAAGGACGTTCCTGCAATCGAGGTCATCCTGGTCGAGTCCCCACAGCCCAATTCGCCCTACGGAATCAAAGGCGTCGGGGAGATCGGCCTCGTACCCACCGCCGGTGCGGTTGCCGCTGCCCTTCATGAATTCGATGGAAACTGGCGCAACCGACTCCCGATGCAGCGGGGTGGAGACAACGGAGACGAAACCGAATGAGCGCAACGACCGGCGGGTTCGTGTGCGCCCACCATCACCTCTACAGCGCACTTGCACGGGGCATGCCGGCGCCACCTGCGGTCCCGCATGATTTTCTTTCGGTGCTGCAACAGATCTGGTGGCGGCTCGATGCCGCACTCGACCTCGAGATCATCCATTGGTCAGCGGCTCTCGGTGCAGCCGAGGCGGTGCTTTCGGGTACGACCGCAATCATCGACCACCACGAGTCGCCCATGGCAATCGAAGGCTCGCTCGACGCAATCGCGGCGGGCTGTGCACTCGTCGGCCTTCGCGTCATCCCGTCGTACGGCGTGACCGACAGGTGGAGCGACGCCGGGGTCCTTACCGATGTCAAGCAGAGCGACAAGATGACCGCCGGTGCGCGGCGGGGATTGGCCGAGTGTGAGCGCTACCTCGCGAGCGGTCGTCGGGCGATGGTCGGCCTCCACGCAACGTTCACCTGCACCTCCGAAACCCTCGACGCAGCCGCTGATCTTGCCCGTCGATTCGGCGTCGGCGTGCATGTGCACGTGTCCGAAGGGCCCGACGACGCCGGAGCCGCGACTCGTCTCGCCCACCTCGCCGACGAAAACTGGCTACTTGTCCATTGCGTGGGCCTCGACAGCGACTTGCCGGGAACGATCGTTCACAATCCCCGTTCGAACATGAACAACGACGTCGGCTACGCGCAGCCGACACGATTCGGGAATCGCGTCGTTCTCGGCACGGACGGAATCGGAGCCGACATGGCCGAAGAATTCCGCTTGGCTTTCGTCGCCGGACGCGATCACGTTCTTACTTTCTCCCCGGACACTGCCTACTCGTGGCTGGCGAACGGGTGGGACCTTGTGCCCGAGGCACGCAATGACGTGGTGACGTGGAACTACGACCACATGGACAGCGCATGGCATCTCGCGTTCACTCCGGGTACCCGACCGCTCGATGTCGTCATCGAGGGCCGGCAAATCGTGAAGGACGCACAACCGGTCACCTTCGATCTCGAAGAGATTCGACGCAAGGCCGCCGAACAGGCGGTTCGTCTCCATGAAAGGCTCGCAGCATGACGTCATCAACCACTTCCTCCCCTGTCGCCCTGTACCTGCAGGATGCGCATCGCATTCGCGAAGGCATGGAGTTCGTCAAGTACGCGGAACAAAAGGGTTTCGAAGCCGTGTGGCAGGCCGAGAGTCGCCTCGTGCGTGAAGCAACCGTTCCGATGGCTGCCTTCGCTTCGGTCACCGAGCGCATCAAGGTCGGCAGCGGTGTCGTCGACTGCTGGAGCCGCAACCCTGCCCGTCTGGCGGCGACGTTCTCGACTCTCGACGACCTAGCCCCTGGTCGCGTCATCCTGGGAATCGGTGCGTGGTGGGATCCGTTGGCGCAGAAGGTCGGCATCTCTCGCGAGCGCCCGCTGCGAGCGATGCGAGAGATCGTGACGGCCGTCCGCGGCCTGTTGGCAAATGAGACCGTCACGTTTCACGGCGATTTCGTGCATCTCGATGGCGTCGAACTCGATTACGTGTATCAGGAACGGCGCGCGAAAGACGTCCCCATCTACATCGGTGCCACGGGTCTGCAGATGATGGAACTCACGGGCGAGATCGCCGATGGCGCGGTGCTCAACTATCTCGTTTCCCCTGATTACAACCAGCGCGCCCTCGAAGCATTGGAGAAGGGGGCCGCAAAGGCCGGTAGGTCGATCGACGACATCGATCGACCGCAACTCGTCGTCTGCAGCGTGCACGAAGACCGCCAGACTGCTCTCGACATGGCTCGCCTGATGGTGACTCAATACCTCGGACAACAACCCCACATCATGAAGGCATCGGGGGTGCCGCAGAGTCTCCTTGACAAGGTCGGCGAGGTTCTCACGTGGCCTGCGACCCACGAACAAGTTGTCGCAGCCTCCAAACTGGTGCCGGATGAGATCGTGCAGATGCTCACCGCGAGCGGCACTCCAGACGACGCACGTCGGCAGGTTGCCCACTACATGAGGAATGGCTGCACCTGCCCGATTCTCTACCCTCTCGGCGACGTGAAGGCGATGATCGACGCATTCAGTGGTTGGAGTCCGCAATGACCGTTCATGTGCCGACGTCACTCGACGAGGCCGTCCAATTGCTCGTCGCCAATCCAACGGCACGTCTACTTTCGGGTGGAACCGACACGATGGTCGAGGTCAACTTCAATCGCACCAAACCCGAAGCGGTCATTGCACTGCGACGCATACCAAGTCTTCGCGAGTACTCAATTGGACCAGACGGCATCGTCATCGGAGCCGGGGTTCCGTACGCCTCGATGGAGACGGGCCCTCTCGCCCAGGCGCTTCCGGCATTGGCTGCCGCCGCCCGCACCGTCGGTTCCCCGCAGATTCGCGCCGCGGGCACCCTTGGCGGAAACCTCGGTACGTGCTCGCCGGCCGGTGACGGGCTGCCCGTCCTCTCGGCACTCAACGCCTCGATCAACCTGCGATCGCCGCGCGGCACGAGAACAGTACCTTTCGCCGAGTTCATGACGGGGGTCAAGCGCAACTCGCGCGCGACGGACGAGATCATCGAGTCGGTGTCCGTTGCCCCAACGACGGGTTTCCAGGATTACGCCAAAGTGGGCGTTCGCAATGCCATGGTCATATCCGTTGCAAGTGTGTGCTTCGTCCACGACCGCAACACGTCTTCCGTGCGGGTCGCACTCGGCGCGGTCGGTCCGACGATCATCCGGGCTCGCGAGGCCGAGGATTGGCTTGCAGGACGTGTCGACGCTTCGAAACAACTGCCACCCGATGGTGCCTTGGCCACCGAGTTCGCGCGGTTGGTGGCGTCCGCCGCTCGACCAATCGATGACCATCGCTCGACTGCCGCGTACCGTCGCCACGCAATCGAAGTTTTGGCCCGACGCCTCTACCTCCGGAGCACAACATGACCGATACCACCTCCTTCTACGAACTCACAGTGAACGGCTCGCACCGAGAAGTGCGTGATTCATGGATCGGCGAGAGCCTGCTTTACGTACTACGCGAGAGGCTCGGCCTCATGGGCAGCAAGGGTGCTTGCGAACAGGGCGAGTGCGGTAGTTGCACGGTGCTTCTCGACGGCGACGCAGTGTGTTCCTGTTTGGTCCTCTCGGCATCGGCTGTCGGAAGCAACATCGTGACCGTCGAGGGTCTTGCGCCCAACGGGGAACCTTCGGACGTGCAGCGCGCTTTCGTCGACCACGGTGCGGTGCAATGCGGGTTCTGCACACCGGGGCTCATCGTCGCGGTGCATCATCTTCTCGAACACAACCCCGACCCATCGATGATCGAAGTCAAAGAGGCGTTGTCGGGCAACATTTGTCGATGCACCGGTTACGGACGAATCTTTGCCGCCGTGGAAACAGTCGTTGCGGTACGGAAGGGAGCAGGTTCGTGAAAAACGCTACGCCGACAACGACCCGATCGAAAGGTCGCGACATCCTCGGAACCTCCGCGCTCCGACCCGATGGGGTTGCAAAGACCCAAGGTAATTTCGCTTTCTCCTCCGACTTTCAAGCCGAGAACATGCTGTGGGGTGCAACGTTGCGCTCACCGCATCCCCACGCCCGGATCGTCTCGATCGACCCCACCGAAGCTTGGAAGATCGCCGGAGTCGAAGCCATCATTTTCGCCGACGACGTGCCCGGCAAACCGACATACGGCCTCATCTCGTCCGACCAACCGGTCTTTGCCCGGGACGTCGTGCGCTACATGGGCGAACCAATTGCTGCCGTTGCGGCGGATCACCCCGAGACATGTCGTCGCGCCATCGCTGCAATCAAGGTGGTCTACGAAGAACTTCCCGTTCTCTCCGACATGGATGTCGCGATCGACCCCGCGACGCCCCCCATTCACTCCGATGGCAACGTGTTTCGCCATCAGCGCATCGTGTCGGGCAACCCCGACGTCGTAGGTGACGTTGTTGTCGAGGGAACGTACGACATCGGCATGCAGGATCAGGCCTTCCTGGGACTCGAGGCCGCTCTGGCCTACCCCGACCCGGGTGGTGCCGGAGTCGAACTTGTGGTTGCCACCCAGTGGCTTCACGAAGACCGCAAGCAGATCGCCGATTGCCTGGCATTGGCGCCGGACAAGGTTCGACTCGTTCTTGGTGGAGTCGGCGGAGCCTTCGGTGCCCGTGAAGACATCTCACTTCAGGTGCACACCTGCCTTCTCGCCCTGCGGACGGGTCGACCCGTCAAGGTGCAGTACAGCCGGGAAGAGTCCTTTTTCGGTCACGTCCACCGGCATCCCGGTCGCATTCACCTCAGGCACCATGCCGACCGATCGGGAAAGCTGGTGAAGATCGAGGGTTGGATGAAACTCGATGGCGGCGCCTACGCCTCGACATCGGCGGCAGTGTTGATCAACGGCATCACGCACCTGCAGGGTCCGTATGCCTGCGAAAACGCTCTCCTCGATGCCTGGGCAACGCGCACGAACAATCCCCCGTGCGGAGCGATGCGGGGCTTCGGTGTTGTGCAGGCATGTTTCGCTCACGAGGGCCAAATGGACCGCTTGGCCGAGGCTCTCGGAATGTCACCGGTCGAGATCCGACTTGTGAACGCAATGAAGACAGGCGACAAGTTGTTCACCGGGCAGATCGTTGACAGTGTCGCCCCGGTGGCCAGATGCATCCGTGAAACGGCGGCCATTCCCCTGCCACCCGAGCCTGTTCGTCAGACAGGATCTCTTGAGCTGCCCGGCGGCTCGGGTCGAACCTCCGACCCTGCACACATTCGTCGCGGTGTCGGCTGGGGCGTGTCCATCAAGAATCTCATGTATTCCGAAGGGTTCGACGACTCGGCCGAGGCGAAGTGCACACTTGCCGACGGAGTTGCGACACTCAAATTTGCAACGGCAGAAGTGGGTCAGGGCTTCGTGGTTCTTGCACAGCAAATTGCGCGAACCGTACTCGGTGTCGACACAGTCATCCTCGACACGATCGACACCCAAATCGGCTCTGCGGGCTCGACATCGGCCTCTCGGCAAACATGGATGAGCGGCGGAGCGGTTGACGGCGCCTGTCGTCTCGTGCGCGAGCGTCTCTTCGAGCATGTTGCGCACATCCACAACCTCGATCCCCTGCAACTTGCCATCGAAGGCACCGAAATAGTCGACACCCTGGGTCCGCTCCGGGTCACCGTTGCCGAGGCGAGTGCCGGCTTGCGTGTCGAGCAAACGTTCGTGCATCGACATCGGCCGACCGAGGAACTCGACGAAAACGGGCAAGGCAACTGTCACGTTGCATTCGCCTTCGTCGCACACCGAGCGGTCGTCGACGTCGACACCGACCTGGGACTGGTCAAGGTTGTTCAGATCGCAACCGCTCAAGATGTCGGGCAGGTTCTCAATCCGCTGGCTTTGCTCGGACAAATCGAAGGCGGAATCGCTCAGGGTCTCGGTCTTGCGGTGATGGAGGAAATCGTGGTCAACGACGGAATCGTTCGCAACCCGAGTTTCACCGACTATCTCCTCCCGACCGCACTTGACGCCCCCGACGTCGTCGCGATTCCAATCGAAGAGTACGAACCGCTGGCTCCGCTCGGGGCCAAGGGGGTTGGTGAGCCCCCGTGCATATCGGTCACGCCGGCCATCGTGGCGGCGATTCGAAATGCAACGGGCCGTGACATCATGCGCACTCCCGTGCGACCTCAAGACATCTGCTTACCCGCCTGAGGCGAGGTCGCACCGAGAATCAATCGAAAATCAAGAATCAATCGAACATCAAGAATCAGTCGAACATCAAGGATCAGTCGAAAAGGTCGCGACCCTTCAGATCGACCGCTGCTGCGAAGTGTCTCTCGGACATTGCACCGATGAGCTGTTTGCCTCGTTCATTGCCCAGATCGAACGTGGCTCCGGTGAGAACCGAAGTCGAGGTTCCACCGATCACATGGGCGATCCGGTAGTCGCGCCAGAACGAGTCAGCCGGATAGTCGACTCCGCCGGCGCGCAGAGCCTCGAGATAGTGGCCCACCCAACGCTCTTCGTTCTTGCGACGAACGTCGACCGTGACGCTTCCACCCAGGAGATACGCCAAGTCGTACGCCGCCGGACCACGCCCCAAACTCTGCCAGTCGATGACGGCGACCCGATCCTTGTCGAACATGAGATTGTCGACGCGGTAATCGAGATGCAGCATCGTCCACGGCGCCTTCGAGAACTCCTCACACGCACGCCAATAATTCGTGGAGATCCATTCGCCGAGCGCAATGCCCTCCTCCGACAACCTGTCCCCGAAATTGGGTTGGAACATCTGCCAAAGAGCGGGCCACATCTGCGCGAAGGCCTGAATCCGCTCGTGCACGGTGCTGGGCGCCCATGCAATCGCGGGATCGTCCGCTTTGCCCCACCAACTGGCGTGTACCGCTGCCAAGGAGTCGATAGCGGCAAGAGTCTGTGCTTCGGACATGCCCTCGATTTGGGAAACCATGGACAGCCCAACCATGTCCTCCATGACGATGACGAAATTCGCGGTACCCGACTGAATGTCGGCGAAATAGGCCTTTGGAACAAAGGCGACGGTGCGGTCTGCACACTTCGTGTAGAAGTTGACCTCGGCCTCGTACATGCCGAGCGAGATCCCCTGTTCGCGATTGGCGTCGGCGCGCGATGGCAGCTTTACAACCACCGACGACGGACCGGATCCCGACCCGTACGTCACCTTCGCGCGATAGATCTCACCCATGACGCCGATGCCCTCACCGATCTGCGCCAATTCGATTCCGGAAATCAACCCAACGTCGACCTTGCCCCCGACCTTCAGCGCCTTTTCGAGCCACGCTGCGGATACTTCACTAACATCAGACGGGATGGAGACCTGCGACATGCCGCGAGGCTACTCGCCGGCACCAAAGATGCGCTCGGTGTAGCGGTTGGCGAAGACGCCGTGGGGATCGAGATCCCTGCGGACGTCTTGAAACTCATCCCACCCGGGATACAAACCCGCGAGTCGCTCGGCGTCGAGGAAGTGCATCTTTCCCCAATGGGGCCGGCCGGAGTAGTCGGCCATGATCGCCTCGACCTCGCGAAAGTAGTCCTCGAAGGGTGTCCCCTTGAACATGTGCACCGCTATGTACGCGGACTCACGCCCGTGCGCAGTCGAAAGAGTCGCATCGTCACCCGCCGTGAAGCGCACCTCGACCGGAAAACTCACGAGAAACCCGCGGGCGTCGATCATGCGCTTGACGCGCCCCAACGCTTCCGCGCAGGCGTCCCGCGGAATCGAGTATTCCATCTCGACAAACCGCACGCGGCGTTGACTGGCGAAGACGGCATGGCTCGCATTCGAGTACGTGACCTGACCGGAACCCGGAAGTGCCGTCGCCAACCGCGGAATGAGCGATGGTCGTGCACGTCCCAAACGACACACGAGACCGAACGCGGTGTTCTCGAGAAATGACTTCTGCCACCACTGGCGCAGCGGAGTCAGCGGACGCGGGGGATCCACGGTGCGGTTGTTCCGCTTGGTCAGCGCCCATTCGGTGTGCGGAATCCAGAAGAATTCAAAATGTTCGTTCACCGACACCAGTTCATCGAGATCGGCCATCACACGGTCGAATCGCATCGGAGCCTCGCGGGACTCGAGCACGAAAGCAGGGGTCGTGCGCAACCGCACCGAGGTGATGAGACCGAGTGCCCCGACGCCAACCTGTGCCGCCCGAAAGACGGCTCCGTCGTTCTGCTCGACACGTCTCTGGTTACCCAAACCATCAACGAGAGACATCGCAGAAACTTGACCCGCTATTCCCGTCAAGCCGATACCCGTACCGTGGGTCGAGGTTGAGATTGCGCCGGCAATCGTTTGGTACGCAATGTCCCCGAGATTTGCCAGGGCCCAGCCCTGTCGAGCAAGGGCGTCGTTGAGGTTGGCGATGGTGACGCCCGCCCCAACTTCGACCTCGCCGGTCGATGGGTCGACGACCCCAACCTCGTCGAGACGCGAGACATCGATCAACACGTCGTCGGCAACGGCTGCCGCCGTGAAACTGTGACCCGATCCAACGACTTTGACACGACGACCGTCGCTTGCCGCGTCGCGAACGATCTGCGTCGCCGTGGACGCATCGCGGGGTTCGCACCACGTCAAGGGCCTTGCGCTTTGGTTCCCCGCCCAGTTGTGCCACGTTCGCGTCCTCGTGGTTGACGGCATGGTCGACAAAGTACTCTCTTCCCATGTCGTCACTTGTCGTTCGCAAATGGTTCGTCTCGCGCGAGGAAACGACAATGGTCCTCGGGCGGTCACTCGAGACCCCGTCGGTGCGGGCCATTGCAGCAGCGGTGGTCGCCAACCCTTTCGCAAACCGCTATGTCGATGATCTCTCGCCCCTTGTCTCGGCCGCGCCGTGGCTTGCCGGCGAGTTGGCGACGCGTTGCCTCGGAGTTCTTGGCTCGGTCCCCGAAGAGATCACGGCGTACGGCAAGGGCGCGATTGTCGGCACCGATGGCGAGGCAGAGCATGCAGCCGCGCTCATTCATCCAACATTTGGCGCACCCGTACGGGCTGCGATCGGCGGCGGTGCCGCCATCATTCCGTCGACCAAAGTGGTCGCAGCGGCCGGTTTCCGCCTCACGATGCCCATCACCAACCGTCACGACATCTGGGTCTTCGACGACATGGACGCCGCTTCCTTCGCCATCGACGATGCTCCGCGACCCGACGAGATCGTCGTTGCCCTGTGCTACGCCACCGGTGGCCGCGCAGCCCACCGCATCGTGAAGCCTCAATGAATAAGGCTCAATGAGGGAAAGTCAGGAAGTCGCACCAATGTCCACCGTGCCGAAGTTCAAGGCGATCATTCTCCTTACCCGCGGGACCAACCAGAGTCCCGAGGATTTCCGCCGGTGGTGGCTCGACCACCACGCCCCCCTCGCCCGCCAGCTCCCCGGGCTCCGCGGTCTCACCTTCAACCTGGTGGCCCCCGGATTGAACGGGGCCGACGATCTGGCCTACGACGGAGTCTCGGAGCTCTGGTTTGACAGTCGCGAGGCCTTCGATGCCGCCTACGCCACCGACCTCGGCAAGAAAGTCGCATCCGACTCGCTGCAACACGTCAGTGGTCGTTTACGGTTGTTCGTGGAAGAGCACGTCCAAGTGACCATCGGCCCGGACCAAAAGTCAACAGGAGAGGGAAATGACCGCAGTTGAGAACGACCCCGGAATCTCGCAGTCTCGCGGCGCGAAGGTTCAAGACATCCTGAAGTCCGACACCCGCCCGGTACCAAAGGCCTTCCTCGACTTTGCGAGCCCGTACGTCGGGTCCGAAGAGGTGCCGAAGTCCCGTTTCACCTCGCCGGAGTTTGCGGCTCTCGAAAAGCAGTACGTCTGGATGAAGACTTGGCAGTTTGCCTGCCTCGAGGACGAACTGAAGGAACCCGGTTCGCATGTGGTCTACGACGTCGCCGACGAATCACTCATCATCATTCGTGGCAAGGACGGCCAGATTCGCGCACTTCACAATGCCTGCATGCACCGAGGAACGCGTCTTGCCGACGACGAAGGTCGTGTCGACACCTTCGTGTGTCCCTTCCACGGCTGGGAGTGGGACAACAAGGGCGACTTGGTCAATGTGCCGGGCTCCTGGGATTTTCCGCAGTTCATCCATGGTTCGAAGCCCACATGTCTGCCGCAGGCGAAAGTGGCCGTGTGGGACGGCATCGTCTTCGTGAACTTCGACCAAAACGCCAAGCCCTTCGAGGAATATGCGGCGAAATTGATCGAGCACTTCAAGGAGTTCCCGCTGTCAAAGCGCTACAAGGCCTTCCACGCCGTCAAGGAGGTCGAGTGCAACTGGAAGGTGTTGATGGAGGCCTTCAGCGAGGGCTACCACGTGCTCGTCACGCATCCACAAATCGTTCCTTTCTGTGGCGACGAGAACAGTGAATATTCGATCTATCCCGACAACCCCGAGGTCTCGCGCTTCTTCAATCCGTTCGGCGTGCAGAGCCCACATCTTCTCGAGCAGCTTTCTGAAGAGACCATCGCAGAAGAGTTCGTCGCGTTCTCCAGCCGCTCGCGGGGCTACAGCGACCAGACGCGACCCGAAGTGCCGTCAGGAATCGAAGCTCGCGCATATGTGGCCGACACGTTCCGCCAACGCATGTCGGCGATGTTCCGCGCCAACCTCGACAACTACTCGGACTCCGAGATTCTCGATGCGGTTCTGTACCACCTCTTTCCGGCCTTTTCGCCGTGGGCCGGAATCGGCCAGCCTCTGATGTACCGCTGGCGTCCGGGGCGCACCCCCGACACCGCTTTCATGGACGTCATACGAATGGTGGCTGTGCCTGACAACGAGCCCAAACCCGATCCGGCCCCGACGACCAAGCTGCGTCGCGACCAACGCTGGGTCGAGGCCCCCGGCATGGCCGGTCTCGCCGACGTGTTCGAACAGGACATGTCGAACGTACCGTTCGTACAACAGGGACTGAAGTCAACAGGCAAGAAAACCGTGACGTACGCGAACTACATGGAAGGTCGCCTGCGTCACTTCCACAAGTTGATCGACACGTACATCGAAGCGGGACTGCGCGCTGATGGCAAGAGTCTCGACGTTCTCGATGCACACCGGGTTGGAGCACAGGTCGACTGAGGTTCCATGCCCCAACGGGTAATCTTGCCCGCGGGGGGTCCTGCGTGTTGACAGCAAAAGAAGCCGGGCAGGTGTTCGTCACCCCGGCCGCATACGCCGACGACGAATTCTTCCATCGTGCATGTTCTGTACTGCGTCGCGATGACCCGGTGCATCTGGTCGAGCACCCCAATTTCAATCCGTTCCACGCGGTCACCCGCCATGCAGACGTTCTTTCGGTTGAACTGCGCCACAATGTTTTCCACAACGAACCTCGTCCGGTTCTCGGAACAAAAGCCGATGACGAGCGGACAGCCAAGAATGGAAACCTCCTCAGAACCCTGATTCATGTCGACGACCCGGAGCACCGAGCGCTGCGCGGCATCACCGCCGACTGGTTTCTACCGAAGAGCCTCGCTCGCCTTGACCATCGTTTGGCCGGTCTCGCCAAGGCATCGGTCGACCGCATGGTTGAAATGGGCACCGAATGCGATTTCGCCCGCGATATCGCCATGCCTCTTCCCCTGAACGTCATCCTCGCGATTCTCGGCCTACCCGAGAGCGACTACCCGCGAATGATGAAACTCACCCAAGAACTCTTCGGCAATGCCGACGAAGAGTTGCGCCGTGGATCATCCCCCGACGATCTGGTTGCCGTGGTGCGGGACTTCTTCGCCTACTTCACCGAGCTCACTCGTCAGCGGCGTGAAGAGCCGCGCGACGACCTCACTTCTGTCATCGCCAATGCATTGATCGACGGTCAGCCACTGACAGACATCCAAACCATTTCGTACTACGTCATTGCCGCCACAGCCGGCCACGACACCACGTCTGCGTCCATGGCTGGTGGGCTTCTCGCACTGATCGAAAACCCGGATCAACTCGCACTTCTTCGTCGCTCCCCCGAGCTTCTGTCGACGGCAGTCGACGAAATCATCCGCTGGGTGACACCGGTCAAGCACTTCATGCGCACGGCCACAGAGGACGCCGAGGTGGGCGGAACGCTCATCAAGACGGGACACAGCGTTCTTCTTTCGTATCCGTCCGCGAACCGGGATGAGTCGGTGTTTTCACATCCTGACAAGTTCGACATCTCCCGCAGTCCGAACAAGCACCTGGCTTTCGGATTCGGCGTGCATTACTGCTTGGGCGCCCTCCTGGCCCGGATGGAACTGCGCGCCTTGCTGGCAGAGCTCATCCCGCGCCTCGACCACGTCGAGCTGGCAGGTCAACCGGCTCTCACCAAGACGCTGTTCGTCGGAGGCTTGAAGCGTCTCCCCATCAAGTACTCCGTCCGAGAAGCAGCGTGAAGCGTCACGACGCCGAATTGGCGCCAGCGAGCGCCTTCGGCGTTCTTCGTCTGAGTGCCTTTCGACTGCTGTGGATCAACACCTTGGGCTTTGTTCTCGTCCAGTCGACCCAGCGTTTTGCTTTTGTATGGTTGATTCTCGAACTTGGCTCGAAGTCCGACGTGAGCGGTCAATTGCTGTTCGTCATGGGACTGCCCGCACTTTTCATTTCACTCCCGGTGGGGGTTGTCAGCGACCGGGTGAACAGACGCTTTCTCCTCATGCTCAGTCAGACCGGTGCGTTCGTCATCACGCTGGTGACCTCGGTTCTCGTTTCAACCGACCACATCACGACCGGATCGGCAACTCTGTGCGCCGCCATTCTCGGGTTGTTCATCGCGATCGGCCAGCCTGTTCGCACGGCAATTGTTCCGACCCTCGTCCCGCAGGAACACCTCATGAACGCGATCATCGTGTCCGTCGTGGCTTCGAATCTTGCCTTGATTTTGGGGCCGGCCATCGCAGGGCCGGCAATCGGTCGCTGGGGCATCGAGGGAGCGTTCTGGGTCCAGGCGGTTCTGTACGGACTGGGCTTCTTGGCACTCGTCCCGCTCAGGCTTCCGCCCGTTGTTCCTCGGATGGACCGACCGCATCTTCGTAGCGAGTTGGCCACGGGCATCGGATTCATAGCGACACACAAGGAAATCCGCACTCTCTTCATCCTTCTCATGGGCAGCGTCATTTTCATGATGTCGCCGTGGATGGTTCTGGGCCCTCAGTTCGCCCGCGAACAGGTGGGTGCGACCGGGTCCTCGGCGACATTCCTGTACACGATGCTCGGGCTCGGACAATTCGTCACGTCGATGTGGTTGTTGCGCAATTCGCATCGGGTGCGAAAAAAGGGGCTCTGGTTCATGCTTGGCCTGACGTCAGGCTCGATCGTCCAGGTCTTCATTGGTCCTGCGCCATCGTACGTGACCCTCGCGTTGATTCTCTTCGCCTGGGGGCTCACCGGTGGCTTCTATCTCAACTTGAACCAAACATTGCTGCAGCGCAACACACCACCCGAGGTCATGGGCCGTGTCATGTCTGTCCACAGTCTCTTGATGGTCGGACTCGCGCCGATGGGAGCGTTGGCCGTGGGTTACGCCGCACGACACCTCCACTCACTGCCCGAAACAATCTCCGGAACGGGTGCCGCGATGCTCGTCCTCGTGCTTGTCGTACTCGCCACGCAACGGCGATTCCGGACCCTCTCCTGACTTTCCGGCCGGAAGCTTCACGCCGTAACGTTTGGTCATGTCCGAAGAGCCCGTCTGGCGCGCCCATCCAAGCGACATCGAACCGATGATCGCCACCAATCCGAACATCAAGGGCGAGGTGCACGTGCGCATCATCAGTCGAACCCCGACCGTGCTCGAAAACACCTTTCCGCCAAACACATGGTTGGGTCGACATGTCCACGCCTCGGACACCCTGTACATCATCAAAGATGGCGAGTTCCACATCGAGGGCGAAGGCGTGTTCCGGCCGGGAGACGTCCGCTTTGTCGCCAAGGGGCACGCCTATGGCCCGGAATGGGCAGGTCCAGAGGGCGCCAAACTGTTGATCGTCGCAGTGAACGGAAACTTCGGAACCGATTGGGTGTAACCCTAGGGTTCGGCGTGAAGCCACAACGTGTCGGCATCGGACCGAGGGCTCATGCGTGACGCGCACACCACGACATGGTCCCCCGAGGACAGATAGCCGCGCCGACGCACAGCCTCGAGGGCCAGCGGAATGGCATCCTCGATTCGACCGGGCCGCTCGACTACGAGGGGAACCACACCTCGCAAGAGCAACAACGTTCGAGCCGTACCGACATCCGGCGTCACCGCGAGTATCGGAGCGCTCGGACGGCAAGCGGCCAGCAAACGCGCGCTGTAACCCGTGTAGGTGAGGGCCAGGATCGCGTCGGCGTCGATGCGTTTCGCGAGAGCACTGGCGGCGGCCGTGACCGCGGCAGTCGCCGGATTCGCATCGGCGAAGAGATTCGGCAGCGAGACATCCGCCTCGGCCCCTCGGCAGATCCGCGCCATCGCACGCACCGCACCCACAGGATCATCCCCGACGGCCGTCTCGCCCGAGAGCATCACGGCATCGAACCCGTCCCGAACAGCGGCCGAAACGTCGGCGACTTCGGCGCGAGTCGGGCGGCTCGACGAAATCATCGACTCGAGCATTTCAGTCGCACAGATGGCGATCTTGCCCAATTGAATGGCGCGCCGGGCCAACCGACGCTGGACCGGGGGAACGTCCTCATAGGGAATTTCGACGCCAAGGTCGCCACGTGCGGCCATCACTCCGTCGCCCGCCTCGAGAATTCCGTCGAGATCATCGAGCGCCTGTGGCCGCTCGATCTTTGCGATGACAAGCCCTCTGGGCCCCAAGAGAGCGCGTACCTGCGTCACGTCGTTCGCCGACTGAACGAACGACACCGCGACGACTTCGACGCTCTCTTCCCTCGCCACCGCGATGTCGGCCCGGTCCTTAACGGACAGCAGATCGCCGGAAATCTTCGTGTCGGGAAGGTTCACACCCTTGCCACGTTTCAATGAACCACCATCCACGATGCGAACGCGCAAAGTGTCGGCCCCAACCGCAAGCACGTGCGAGGTAATGCGCCCGTCGTGGAGCAGCAAACGTTGGCCGGGTTGAACGGAGAGTTCGGTCGTGCTACCCACCAGATCTTCGAGGCCAAGTTCGCGAAACGAAAACTCAACTTCGGCGCCGTCGGCGAGTTCCTGATCGACCCCGACGTAACGCATCTTCGGACCCTGAACATCGACGAGAATCCCTGCGTCAGGCGCGGCCCGCCGCACGAGCTGAATCGACGAACGCAAGCCCTCAGTGGTCAAATGCGAGCAGTTCAGACGAAAAACCGACGCTCCCGCCTCGACCAGCCGACGAACGCCCTCATCGGATGCCGAAGCGGGCCCCAGGGTGGCGACAATCTTGGTCCTGCGGTCCATCTCGTTTCTCCAAACCCTTTTCTCAGGTTGCGACGTCCAATGCGAGAATACGGTATGGCACTCGCCCAAACTGCGACTCAAACGATCGTCACTCTCGACCTCGAAGGAGTTCTCGTTCCCGAAATCTGGATCGCCGTGGCCGAGACAACCGGTATCACATCTCTTCGAAGGACCACCCGTGACGAACCGGACTACGACAAACTCATGCAAGGTCGCCTGGCAATACTCGAAGAAAACGGACTCACCATGTCTGCGATCGAGAACGTCATCGCGTCCCTCACCCCGCTACAGGGTGCACGTGCCTTTCTCGACGAGTTGCGGTCACTCACACAGGTGGTGATTCTCTCCGATACGTTCGAACAGTTCGGTCGACCGCTGATGAAACATCTGGGCATGCCCACGTTGGTATGCCACCGACTTGTCGTCGACAACGATCGCATCGTCGACTACGAACTGCGCCTTGACGACCAAAAACGGCGAGCCGTCGAGGCGTTTCAAGCGCTCAACTACAGGGTCATAGCCGCCGGCGACTCGTACAACGACACCGCAATGCTGAGTGCTGCGCAGCACGGATTCCTCTTTCACGCCCCCGACAACGTCAGACGGGAGTTTCC
Organism: Actinomycetota bacterium; assembly: GCA_009919275.1. GTDB lineage: Bacteria > Actinomycetota > Acidimicrobiia > Acidimicrobiales > Ilumatobacteraceae > F1-20-MAGs119. The sequence continues at coordinate 5,697 of RGCG01000013.1, read as the reverse complement.
ACAGTTTCCCGCTCTCGACAGTTACGACGACTTGCTCAGCCACATTCGTGCGGTGTTGTGACCCCACATGAGCAACGTGAGTCGGGAATTGTGGCGGGTTGTCGAGCCTTACCACCAAGTCGCATACCGATCGCCCGAAGCCACGGCGGCCTACGAGTCCCTCGGCCTGACCACACCGCCCCACCAGTACTTTGCGAATCGACTCGCCGCGATGGGTCCCATCGGGGCAACGACGGCTGCGGCTGTCCTGTTTGGTTTCAATCCGACCTACGTCGCCGCATCCGTTCCCGCGATCTGGCACATCGCCGACCCACGTGACATTTGCACTGCGCGACAAGAGGCCGCCGGAGCCTGTCTCAGGAGAATCCTTCCGGGAGTCGACTCGTCGCCCCTGATCGCCGAATTAGTCCGCACGGCACGTGAGCTGGCCGAGGGTCTCGACTTTGCCGGCAGCCCCATTGGAGCCGCTGCATTCGATCAGGGGTACCCCGACGATCCCGTACTCGCCCTTTGGCACTCTTTCACCGTCCTGCGCGAACATCGTGGTGATGCCCACTGGCGCGCGACTGCCGCTCACGGCGTCGACCCCGTCGAGTGTCACCTCCTGCACGCGGCCGACGGCGCAATGCCCGAAGATCTCCTCAAGCGCGTATCGGGTTGGGACGACACCGCTTGGGAATTGGCAAAGACGAGGCTCGAGCGACGCAATCTTCTCGCCCGCATGGGAGGATCGATGTCGCTGACGCCCGAAGGACAAGGGACGAAGCGCGCCATCGAGGCCGCCACCGACTCTCACGCGGATGGCGCCATACATTCCGTCGGCGTCAACCGCGTCATCGATCTTCGCGAAACCTTGCGGCCGTGGATCACACTCATCATGGATGCCGACGTCATCGGTGCGTGGAAGATGCGCGAGGCGCTCTGGCGCGACGAGTGATTGGTCGGCGACGCGTCAGTTGCGGCCCAGCAAACCACCGATGACACCGCTACCGCCCGGCTGAGCACCGGGGAGCACCGACGAAATCCACCCGATCAACTCTTGCGGGTTGCGCGTCTGTGTCCAAACCTTGCCGGGACCCTGGAAGTCGAGCACCAAACCTTCGCCGCTCTTGAACATCTGGACGATTCCGCCCGTCGCCTTGCGGATGCTCATCGTCACGGAAGATTCGTAGGCGACCATGTGGCCCGAATCAACGGTGATGTTCTCGCCCGCAGCGAGATTCCACTCCTCAAGTCCGCCGTAACAGGCAAAGACAATCAGCCCGTTGCCCTCGGCGCGGAGGATAAAACCGCCTTCCGATCCGAACATGTTCTTGAACCCGCCCCATTGGGTGTCGAGGGTGACCGACTTCTCGTTTGCCAACCAACTCCCCCGCGAAATGAAAAGGGGCATCGCGCTGGCAATCGTTTGCACCGTCATGTCACCCGGCAGGCGGGCGGCCACATCGACGAACCCACCCGATTCGGGTGCCGTGTAAGTGGAGACGAAGAGACTTTCACCACCGAGCGCCGCACGCTTCAACGACTTCATCACGCCACCCTCGGCCTTGGCCGCGAGATTGACGCCGCTCGACATGGCCATCATCGCGCCGGACTCGACCTGCACCGCTTCACCTCCGGCCAACTGGATGCGCGCAACGGAGAATGACGGGTTTTGACGGACAGTGACCTGCATGGGCTCACTCTACGAGCAATGGTGTCGAAGGGGGGACTTGAACCCCCACGCCCTTGCGGGCGCCAGCCCCTCAAGCTGGTGCGTCTGCCTATTTCGCCACTTCGACGTGGTGTGCGAAGCCTAACTCCGGGTGGAACGACCGCCAACCGCGGTGTCCTGCGTCTATTCGGCCAAGAGCATGGCGAGCGCAATCACCGTGAGGAACCACGTGAGCGCAAAAACGGTGGTGATGCGGTTCAGGTTTCGTTCGGCTGCCGCCGAACCCAAGGCTGCTCCGCCACCCCCGCCGAACATGTCGGACAGGCCTCCTCCGCGACCACTGTGCAGCAAGATGCCGACAATCATGGCGAACATTGATGCCACGTTGATGATCACAGCGACGATGGTGATGAGGTCACGCACGGCGTTGAACTCTAGTCCGCTGCCTCCGGAAAATGACAGGCGACTGACCGGCCGGAGGCGTCTGCCTGCAACCGGGGGGTCTCTGCGGCACACAAGTCGGAGGCCTTCCAACAACGGGTCCGAAACCGGCACCCACTGGGTGGGTTGACGGGTGACGGTACGTCACCTTCGAGGGTAATACGGGTCCGCACTTTCTCCTTGTGGGGGTCGGCAACGGGTACCGCGGACAGGAGCGCCTTGGTGTACGGGTGACTCGGTCTGTCGTAGATCTGTTCGACGGGCCCAATCTCGACGATCTTTCCGAGGTACATGACGGCCACGCGGTCTGCGATGTGTCGAACGACCGAGAGATCGTGCGCAATGAACAAATACGCCAGGCCGAGTTGACGCTGCAGGTCCTGCAACAGGTTGATGATGCCGGCCTGAACGCTGACGTCGAGGGCCGATACGGGTTCGTCGAGCACCAGCAACTTGGGTTCGACAGCGAGCGCTCGTGCGATACCAATCCGTTGACGCTGGCCACCCGAGAACTCGTGCGGATAACGGTTTCCGTGTTCGGGGTTGAGGCCGACCATGGCGAGAAGTTCCGCAACGCGCTCGGATTCTCGTCCCGGGGCAAGACCGTGTGTTCGTAACGGCTCGGCGATGGTCTGACTGACCTGCATGCGCGGGTTCAACGACGCATAAGGGTCCTGGAACACGATCTGCATCTCGCGCCGCAAAGGGCGCATTTCGCGAGCCGAGAGATCGGTGAGTTCGCGACCATCGAACGTCACCGAACCTGATGTCGCTTTGATGAGCTGCAGAACGCTGCGCCCCGTCGTGGACTTGCCGCAACCACTCTCACCGACGAGACCCAAGGTCTCCCCTGCGGAAAGATCGAACGACACATCGGAAACTGCCTGCACCTTTCCGATCACACGGCGCACGACTCCCGCCGAGCGAACCGGGAACTCCTTCACCAGGTTCCGAACTTCGAGCAAGGCCATCTAGATCGCCCTCTCGTTCAGAAAGATCGAACGTCTGTCGGCCATCGCCTTCACGTCGTTCACCCGATGACAGGCAACACCGTGGTCGATCTCGGGTTCGACGGCGCCCGGCTCGCTTGACCCGCACGCATCGACGGCAAGCGGGCAGCGAGGCGCGAACAAGCAGCCCTCGGGGATCCGCATCAACGAGGGAGGTGCCCCCTTGATCTGGTTCAGGCGACGACCGTGGCTGTCCTCGCCGGGAATGGCTCCGAGGAGCCCGATCGTGTACGGCATCTGGGGATCGTCGAAGACTTCCTCGATCCTCCCGGACTCGACCACGCGCCCTGCGTACATCACCAACAGACGGTCGGCCATACCTGCAAGAACACCGAGGTCGTGGGTGATGAAGACGATGGCCGTGCCGGTCTCGCTACGGATTCGTTGCAACGTGTCGAGAATCTGGGCCTGCACCGTCACATCGAGTGCCGTCGTTGGCTCGTCGGCAATCAGAACCTCGGGATCGTTTGCAATGGCCATGGCGATCACGACACGTTGACGCATTCCGCCCGAGAATTCGTGGGGGTACGAGTCGAAACGGTCGTCCGGGTTGGGTATGCCAACGAGACGCAGGAGGTCGACCGCCTTGGCGCGAGCTTCGGCTTTCTTCATTTCCCGATGCGCGCGGATGGTTTCCACCAGCTGCCAACCGACCGTGTACACGGGGTTGAGCGACGTCATCGGGTCCTGGAAGATCATCGCGATGCGCTTTCCCCGGATCTCACGCATCTCGCCGGGGAAACGACCGATCACCTCGTCGTCGCCGATTCTCACCGAGCCGCCGACCCGCGCGGTCTTCGGGAGAAGACCCATGATCGCGAGGTTCGTCACAGACTTGCCGCAACCACTCTCCCCCACGATGCCGAGAACTTCACCCCGTCGCAGGTCGAACGACACACCGCGCACGGCGCGCACGACACCGTCATCCGTCGGAAACTCGACCGTCAGATCGCGGACCTGCAGCAGCGCATCGGTCATGCGCGCACCCGGGTCTGCTTGGGATCGAAAGCGTCGCGAAGACCGTCACCGACGAAGTTCACGCTGAGGCAGATGAGAATGATGAAGATTCCCGGGAACCAGAACAACCACGGACGAGTCTGGAACGCAGCCTGATAGTCGCTGACGAGCAATCCGAGGGAGGAATCGGGTGCCTTCACTCCGAGACCGAGGTAAGACAATGCAGTCTCGACGAGGATCGCACCGGCAATCGAAAGAGTTGCCGACACGATGATTGGCCCGAGCGCATTCGGGAGCACGTGTCGGAAGATGATGCGCCGGTCCGACACTCCGATCGCGCGGGCGGCCTCGACGAATTCCTTCTCGCGCAAAGACAGAAACTCCCCGCGGACGATGCGTGCCGTTCCCTGCCAACTGAGAACACCAAGAATCAACGACAGCAACCACCACGAGCCACCGCCGTCGAATTGCCACGCGATGCATCCCGCAAGGATCAACAGCGGAATCGTGAGAAGCAGATCGGTGATGCGCATGATGATTGCGTCGGTCCAACCCCGGAAATAGCCCGCAATCGCTCCGAGCGTGACACCGATCGTGGTCGACAGAATCGAGACCATGAGGGCAATGAGAATCGACCTCTGGGCACCCCGCAGCGTCAGTGCGAGCATGTCCTTGCCGAGGGAGTCGGTACCGAACGGGTGAGTCCACGACGGCGGCTGCGAGAGGTTTGCCGTGTCGCGTTCCATGAAGTCGAAACGCCAGATGTACTTTCCGAAAATCGAGGCGAGGAAGATGATGGTCAACGTCACGAGGCTGATCATCGCCAGCTTGTGGCGCACGAACCTGCGCACGACCGTTCGCCACTGGGAGCGAACCTCGACCGCGAACTCGGTCTCGTGGGATCCGACAATCGTTTCCATTTCAGTTCACCCTGATCCGCGGGTCGAGGATCGCATAGATGATGTCTGCAACGATGTTGAAAACGATCGTGAACGTCGCCGTGATCATGACAAATGCGAGAAGACGGTTTGGGTCGGGAGTCGGATTGGACAGCGAGTCGAGGAAGAAGTCCCCCATTCCGTTCCAGGCAAAAACCCGTTCGGTGATGACCGCACCTGCGATCAGGCCGCCCCAGCTCAGGGTCGCGATCGTTGCGATCGGAATCAATGCATTACGGAAGGCATGCCTGAGAATGACCCGTGTTTCGGAGATTCCCTTGGCACGGGCGGTACGCACATGGTCGGCGTTCAGTTGTTCCAGCATCGAAGCGCGCATGTACCGGCTGTAGCCGGCATACGAGATTGTGAAGAGAACGATGACCGGGAGGATGCCGTGCCCCACATAGCTCCACAAACGCGACGGCAGTGAATCGGCGAGGTCACGCGGCTGTGACCCGAGGGTCTTCACGAAGCGTCCGTATTCGCGATTCTTGAAATAGAACATGGCCGACAGCATGACGAGTGCGGTCACTCCGAGGGAGATGCCCGACCACTTGAAACGCGCACCGGGCTTGGCGATCCGCATCCGTTCCCGCTTGCGGCCTATGAGGTAGAAGGAGCCGCCAAAGAAGGCAGTGATGACGACCGCAAATGCAACGGAAATACCGGGGTTCTCGAGCCAGTCGTTGAACTTGAT
>RGCG01000120.1 GCA_009919275.1 Actinomycetota bacterium | reverse complement strand
CTGCCCGCGAACTTCAACGGATCGCTGCCTGCCAACTTCAATGGCTCGCTGCCGGCGAACTTCAACGGCTCGCTGCCGGCGAACTTCAATGGCTCGCTGCCCGCGAACTTCAACGGCTCGCTGCCCGCCAACTTCAACGGATCGATTCCCGCTGGCATGACCGGTTCGATTCCGAACTTCACCGGTGGCGGCGGTCCCGTTGGTGCATGCAAGGTGACAGGTGTTTCGTACACCAAGGTCGAAGCAATGCCCGGCCAGACAATGGGATTCGGCGAAACAATGTGCAAGGCGCTTCCCGGGGCCGAGTGGGTTCCGGGTGGAACCCCGGTGGGCAGCAGACACCGAACGCAACTTTTGACCTCGGTGGATTCCAGGTTCCTGCGGGGTTCAAGCTTCCAGAAGGCGCGCTTCCCTCCAGCATGATGACGGCGAAGCTGCCGGCGAACTTCGACCCCAGCAAGGGTCTGTCGATCGACCAACTGAAGTCGCTTATGCCCGACGAATTCAAGAACTTCAATCCGACAATGATTCAGGGTTTGAAGCCCGATGCACTCGGCATCATGAGCCCCGACCAGTTCATGAAAATGAACCCGACAGCCATGGCCGGGTTCACTCCCGAACAAATGAAGGCAATGGCACCCGAGGCCTTCCAGGGAATGACTCCCGATCAAATGAAGAATCTCGGTACCAAGGTGTTCGGCAGCTTCACCAAGGAACAAATGGAGAACATGGCCGCCGAGGCCATGAAGGGCATGAAACCCGACCAGTTCAAGTCAATGGCAGCGACCGCTCTCGGTGGTCTGACGCCCGACCAATTGGCCCAGATGGGTGCCGACATCTTCCGGCAGATGGACCCGAAGAAATTGGTCGCCATGGCGGCCGATGCGATGGCGGGCATGCAGCCGAACCAGTTGGGAAGCCTGAGCCCGCGCGTGTTCGGATCCATCAAGCCCACGCAACTTGACCAGATGGCTCCCGAGGCCTTCCAGGGATTGACACCGGACCAGATGATGAAGTTGCGCGCAACGATGATGTCCGTCCTGTCGCCCGAGCAGGTGGCCGAGATGAGCACCCGAGTTCTGAAGGTGCTGAACCCGGCGCAGTTCCTCAAGCTGGCGCCCGAAGCGTTGGGCGAAATCGACCCGGCCAAGATTCCGGCTCTGCCGCCCGCGGCACTCGGCAAGATCACTGACGGGCAGGTCGATGCCCTTGACCCGACCCAGGTCGACAAGATGACGACGAAGCAGTTGCGTGCACTGAACCCCAATGCATGCGATGCCTTCGACGCCGAACAACTCGACACGTTGACCACGGCCGAGGCCAAGGCTCTCAGCCCGAAGTGCGTGAAGAACCTCTCCACAGAGGCCAAGGAAGCCCTCGGCTGAAACGTTCGTTCCAAAAGGGGTCCGTCGTTCACGCGGCGGGCCCCTTTTGTGTTTCTGTCACAGCGTGACTCCCCGGCCTCACGGGACGTGCGCTACTTCGCGGAGTAGGCCTCGCGCAGGTCTTTTTTCAACACTTTGCCGGTGGCGTTGCGCGGCAGTGGATCGTTCGTCCAGAACACGTGTGCCGGAACCTTGAAAGCAGCCAAGCGCGACTTGAGGTGAGCGACGAGTGACTCGGTGGACGAGTTCCCATGACCGGGTTTTGGCACCACGACCAAGGCGACTTCTTCCATGAGCGCAGGGTGGGGCACCCCGAACACGGCGCAGTCGGCGACCGACTCGTGTTCGAAAACGGCGGCTTCGACCTCGGCGCAGTAGATGTTCTCTCCCCCGCGAATGACCATGTCCTTGATGCGGTCGACGACGAAAAGAAACCCATCTTCGTCGACGTAACCGGCATCACCGGAGTGGAACCAGCCGTTCGTGAACGACTTTTCGGTTGCCTCGGCCTTGTTCCAGTAGCCGCGAACGTTCATCGGACTTTGAATCCACACCTCGCCGATGGCGCCCGTTGGCAAATCGTTTCCTTGCTCGTCGACGATTCGGATGTCGGTGCCGATCATCGGCTGTCCGACCGAATCCTTCTTTCCGAAGTATGCCTTGCCGGCATTTCCCACGACGGCAGAGCTTGTTTCGGTGAGGCCGTAGCCGTTCGTCGGGCTGACCTTGCCGGCGAAATCATTCTGGATTCGTGCAATCGAATCGGGAGGAACGGGTGATCCACCCTGCGAGATGGTTGCAAGACTCGACAGGTCGTGGTTGTGGTAATCGGGGTGTTCGAGCATCGACCTGATGACGGCCGGGACACCCGAGATCTGGGTGACGCCGTGCTTTTCGATGAGACGCATGGCGTCTGCCGGATCCCACTTGTACTGCGTGACAAGCGCACCGCCTGTCGCAGGGGCGACGCTGACGCCGGTGACGCCCGCAATGTGAAAGAAGGGAAACGTCCACAAGGCCTTCGGCTGACGTTTCACTCCCACGCGGGGTGTGGATGGATCGGCAAGCGCCGCATTCAACGCGGCGCGGAAGAGACCGTTCCACACGTTGGTGATGTGATTTCGATTGCTGCCCACCGCGCCCTTCGGAAAACCGGTGGTGCCCGACGTGTAGAGAATCGTGGCGTCGTCGTCAGGTGCGATGGCGACGTCGGGAAGCGTCGCAGTGCGGTCGGCTGTTGCCTCGTCCCACGTGGTGACACCATGTCGCCCCGCACCCCGCACCACGATGGCGTGGCGCACGCCAACCTCGCGCAGCAATTCGTCGCTCAAACGTTCGAGACGTTCACCGTCGACGATGACGACCGATGTTCCCGAATCGGACAGGGCGTACTTCAGCTCATCGGCGATCCACCATGCGTTCAGGCTGACGCTGATGGCCCCAATGCTTTGGATTGCCCAGTAGGCGATGGCCCATTCGGGGTAGTTGCGCATTCCGATCGCAACCCGATCACCCTTGCGGACGCCGTGCGCGTCGAGCCACCGCGCCAGCGAGCACACCATCTCGTGGGCCCGGGCGTAGGTGATGACGTCGTCTTCGTAGATGAGGTACGGCACGTCACCACGTGCAGCGCCAATGAGCCACAGATCCCGCAGCGATTCGGGAGCAGTTGCAAAGACGCGCAGCGGCACACCGTGAACCGGAACCGTGGCGATTTCGAAGGCTCCACCGGGTCCCGTAAGTTGCGCAACGGCTTCATCCACGGATGTGTTCGTGTTCATGGTCGTGCACTCCCCCTGCGAACCCCGGGTGAAGTTATCACCGCAGCAAGATGCGATATGCCAGAACGTAGCGACCCGGCCGTACCCGGTAGTGCGGCAGCGTGTCGGGCCCGCAACTGGCGGTTCCCAGCCCACGGTGAGCGGCATCGATGTGCACAACCAAGTTGCTGCGGTGCCGCAGTTCCGTCACATCACGTGCGGAGAACAAATCACTTGCGGAGCCGTGTGCAGTTGGTTCGCAATCCGAACTCTTGGGGCACGAGATACGGCAACTCATCGGGATCGGACTCCCACGTGCCGTACATCGCCGACGCGCGGCGGTCGGGGTAGCACTCATGCGGGCCTTCGCCCACCCAACGCACCCGAGAGAAACGTTGCGGGACAGAGAAAGTGACGCCCACGCGAGGGATGTCATCGAGGTCGGCGGGCACGGTAATGCGGTGAACGAACGTGACCCCACCATCGGCGCCGACGGTTCGCTTGGTTGCATGCTCGACAAGATCGGCATCACGTACGTCGACGCCCTGCAGTTGCCACCGGCGCAGCGACGCGCCAAAGCCGCGGATTTCGGGCATGTTCTTGAATCCGTCGTTGTCGATCGCTGCGCGCCAGATTGTGACGCGTGGGTCCAGTGCGTCCACTTCCGGGGGCGGCGTCGCTTTCGACGTTGCGCGCCGTGATGGAGTCGTTACGGGTTTGATTGCTACCGAACCCAGCACCACCTGGTCCCATGCCACCAAATGACCTGCCGACGCCCAAGGTTCATCGCGCCGGAGGAACCACCGCACGCTGTAACGCACATCGCCCGTCTTTGGTACGGGGGTGGGAAGCGGAAGACGAACCGTCTCGCCGCCCGGAACGGTGGGTACGCGTAGGACCCCGTGCTTCACCGGTGTGCCGTCGACGATGAGTTCCCAGGTG
>RGCG01000119.1 GCA_009919275.1 Actinomycetota bacterium | reverse complement strand
AAGGGCTTCTCGTTCTACGTTGCACCCGACATCGAGTACTTCTACTTTGCTCCTCCGAAAACAGGCGAGATCCCCCAGCCCCTCGACGAGGGCGGCTTCTTCGACCTCACCACGTCCGACATGTCGAGCTCGCTGCGAAAGGAAACCATTCGCACGCTCGAGACCATGGGCATCCCCGTCGAGTACAGCTTCCACGAAGACGCTCCGAGTCAGCACGAAATCGACCTGCGTCACACCGACGCACTCACGATGGCCGACAGTGTGATGACCTTCCGCCTCGCCGTGAAAGAAGTTGCCGCATCGCACGGCGTGCACGCCACGTTTATGCCAAAACCCCTCGAGGGTGTGCAGGGCTCGGGCATGCACCTCCACTTGTCGCTCTTCCGCGGCAGCGAGAACGCGTTCTACGACGAGTCCGACCCGTACAACCTCTCGGCGACCGCCAAGTCGTTCATGGCGGGACTCTTGCGTCACGCCGCCGAGATCACCGCGGTCACGAACCAAACGGTGAACAGCTACAAGCGCCTCGTTCCCGGCTTCGAAGCGCCCGTGCACATTTCGTGGGCGCGCAACAATCGCAGCGGTCTCATTCGCGTGCCGGTGCCGAAAAAGGGCAACCCGCTTGCCACGCGCATCGAATACCGCTCACCCGACCCGGCCGCCAATCCCTATCTCGCCTTCTCGGTTCTTCTGGCGGCCGGCCTGAAGGGTGTTGCCGAGGGCTACGAACTGCCCGTCGAAGCCGACGCGAACCTCTTCGAGATGGACGACACCGCACTCACGAAGTTGGGCATCGAGCAATTGCCCCAATCGCTCGCCGATGCACTCAACTTGATGGAACGCTCGGAACTGGTGCACGACGCACTCGGCGAGCACATCTTCGAGTGGTTCCTGCGCAACAAGCGCAACGAGTGGCGCGGCTACAAGACGCAGGTCACCCCGTTCGAGATCACGCGCTACCTGAGGTCGCTCTAGGCAATGGCCCCCGCGTCGCCCGATTTCCTCGTCGTCTGGCCCGACCCGCCGGCCGCCGACCTCGCGCGCACGCTCGACCTCGCCGGCTACCGCTGGAAGGCCGTTGCCACTCCCGACGAAGCCCTCGAACACGAGCCCGCCGGCGGTTGGGCCGGGGCAATCGTCACGTGCGAACAAAACGCCGAAGGTGCATGGGCGTTTTGTCGCACGCTGCGCCGTCGCGACACTGCACCGTGTCCCATCCTGCTTCTCATCTCGGGGGCCGAACTCGGGCAGTTGGAAATGCGCGATGATTCCTTCGACGACTTCTGTCTCACGCCGTTCCACCCCCGCGAACTCGAAGCGCGCCTGCGTCACCTCACATTTTCCGAGGGCGCCGTCATGCGCGCGGAACTCATCGAATACGGCGGGCTCGTCCTCAACCTCGAGACCTACCAGGCAACCTTCGAGGGCAACTCACTCGATCTCACCTTCATGGAATACGAATTGCTCAAGTTCCTCGCGCAAAATCCCGGCAAGGTATTCAGCCGTGAAATGCTCCTCTCCCGGGTTTGGGGCTACGAGTACTACGGCGGTGCACGCACGGTCGACGTTCACATCCGTCGCCTGCGCGCGAAGCTCGGCGAGGAACACGCCAACCTCATTCAGACCGTCCGCAGTGTCGGTTATCGCTTCGGTCAATCCCGCTGGAACGGTTGATCAACCGCGCAGCGCTTCGACACCGAGCACTGCGGCGAAAACAAAGAACGCAACCGACGCACCAATTTTGATTGCGCGTTCCGGGAGGCGAGAGCCAAGAGCCCTGCCCACCACGATCGCAAGTGCGTCGGCGACGACCATGCCGAGCGTCGAACCAAGCCATGTACCCACCACACCTTCGCGTGTGGCGAGAGTGACCGTGGCGAGCATCGTCTTGTCGCCCAGTTCGGCGAGGAAGAACACCGTGCCGACGGTGACGATGACGTTGCGCGTGGTGCGCTTGGCGCGCTCTTCGTCTTCGGCGCTCAGTTCATCGCCACGCAGAGTCCACAACCCGAATGCCACGAACGCCGCGGCTGCGATCGCGTTGATTGGTCGCGTCGGCAATGCGGCACCCACGACGGCTCCGATCGCCACCGATGCAAGGTGGACGATGGCCGTTGCCAAAGTGATCGCGACGAGAACTGGCGTCGGCTTGTAGCGGGTCGCGAACGCCAGCGCCATCAACTGGCTCTTGTCCCCCAATTCGGCGACGAAGATGACACCGAAACTGACGAGGAATGCGTTCATTCTGCGATTTTCTGGATGCGCTTGGCCACCGTGGTGTGGAGTTGCAGCATTTCGTCGACTCGCGGGCTCACCAGCCCGCCGTTGCGCACAACGCAACGTCCGTGCACGATCGTGTCGCGTGCCCCAACCGGGCCGCAACGCAACCACGCCTCGATGGGGTCGGCAACGGCACCGGCGAATGCGGGCCCCGTCAACGACCACACGGCGATGTCGCCGACGGCACCCACACTCAACTCGCCGATCTCACCGAGACGACCGAGACAGCCCGCACCACCGATGGTCCCGCATTCCAGCGCCATCCGGGCGGTTCCCGCACCGGCACCGCTGCGCAACTTGGCAAGCAACATGGCCTGTCGCGCCTCCAACCACATCGATGCGCTGTCGGCCGATGCCGAGCCGTCCACACCAAGGCCCACGTGCACGCCCGCCGCGCGCAGATCAACAACCGGTGCGATGCCGGAGGCGAGGATGAGGTTGCTGCTCGGACAGTGCGCCGCGCCGATGCCCGCGCGACCGAGACGCTGCACTTCGTCGTGGTTCGGCATCACGCAATGCGCCACCCACGTGCGATCGGTACACCAACCCGTTCGTTCCAGATACTCGGTTGGCCTGCACCCGAAGGTCGCAACGGAGAAGTCATCGTCTTCACTGTTTTCGGCAAAGTGCGTGTGGAGTCGAACATCGAGTGACTCGGCAAGTTCGGCAGAACGCCGCATCAAGTCTTCGGTGACGCTGAAGGGCGAACACGGCGCAAGTGCGACGCGAACCATGGCGCCACGGGAGCGATCGTGGTACTTCGCCACGGCTTCGGCTGACTGCGCGAGGATCGTGTCATCGTCTTGCACCACGTGATCGGGCGGCAAACCACCGTCTTTTTCCGACAGTGACATCGACCCTCGTGTCGGATGAAACCTGACTCCGATGTCACGTGCCGCGGCGATTTCGGCGCCCAGCAAGTCACCCGCTCCGCGAGGGTAGAGATACAGGTGGTCGGTCGATGTCGTACAACCCGACAAGGCAAGTTCGGCGAGACCGACCCAGGCGCTCACGTGCACCGCTTCTTCGTCGATCGCCGCCCACAACGGATACAAGGTCTTCAACCAGCCGAACAATGCGGCGTTGGTCATCGGTGGATATGCCCGCGTGAGGTTTTGGTACAGGTGGTGGTGGGTATTGACGAGACCCGGCGTCACAAGACAATCGGTGGCGTCAATCACCGTGTCGGCATCGGGCACGGCATCGGTGGATGAACCGACACCCGACACGAAACCGTCGGTGACCGCAACCCAACCACCGGGGATTTCGCGACGTTGCGCGTCGACCGTGGCAACGAGTCGCGCATTGCGCACCAGAAGATCGGCGCGCGGCACGGTTACACGTTCAGGTCGAGCAGTTCGCTGTCGGCGTGACGCGCCTCACCGTCCTTGTAGAGGAGGTGTCCAAGCACCGCCGCAATTGCGGCAGTCGACAACCCGACGATGATCGGGAATGCAAGCAGTGCGACGACGAGAATGATTGCGCCCGGCATGACCCTTACCGTACAGGCTTGTAGGCCCAGGCTTCGATTTCGACCTGACCACCGAACGGAAGTGATGCAACGCCGATCGTGCTGCGCGCCGGTCGGCTCTTTCCGAACCCGGCGACATACGCCTCGTTGAAAGTGGGAAAGGTGTCCATGTCGGTGAGAAAGCACAACGTCTTTTTGACATCGTTGATCGTGACGCCCGCCTCGGCAAGCCGAGCCTTCAGATTCACCACCGCTTGCGCGGTCTGTGCGGCGACACCCTTGGCAAGAACGCCATCTTTCAGGCCCAATTGCCCCGACACGATGACCCAGTCACCGGCGCGCACGACGGGCGTATACGGACCCACCGGTGCCGCAGCCCGTGAAGAAGTCGTCTTCTTTGCGACTTTCTTCACGGCTTTCTTTTTCGCCACGGTCTTTTTCGCCATGGTCTTTTTCGCCATGGTCTT
>RGCG01000118.1 GCA_009919275.1 Actinomycetota bacterium | reverse complement strand
CGAACCAGGACCGGTGGCGAAGCCACTGGCGGGAACGTTCTTGTTCGTCACGAGCGGGCTGTCCATCCAGTAGGTGGTTGCCTCGGGCTTCTCGCCTGCGATCAGCTTGGCGAGGAGTTCACAACCAAGAGAGGCGGTACCCTCAAGGTCGTTCGCTGCGGTTGCAGCGAAGCTCTTGCCCGCGCGGATCATGTCGAGTGCCGACGAGTCACCGTTGAACGACACGACGAACGCCTTGTTGCCAAGACCGTCAACAGCCGCTGCAGCACCCTGGCCGAGGCTGTCGAAGCTGGCGTAGACGGCCTTGATGTCGGGGTTCGCCTGGAAGGCCTGCTCAACCTTTGCCTGGGCGTCGGCCACAGCGTTCGCGAGGTCGACTTCAACCTCGGTCACCTTGATGTCCGGGTACTCGCTGCCCTCACCGACCATCGCCTTGAAGGCGTCGGCGCGCTGACGGAGGCTCGGTGTCACGCGTGCATTGACGATGAGAACATCGCCCGCTGCGGCTCCGCCGTTCTCTGCTGCGATGCGGTCGATCACGTACTGACCGACACGGGCTGCGCTCTGGAATTCGAGACCCGTGATCGAGTACGAACCGGTGCGCTGTCCACCCCACACGGTGACAACCGGACGACCTGCGTCGCCCGCTGCCTTCAGTGCGGCGTCAAGTGAGCCGTTGCCGATGTCGTTCGCAACGTTGTAAATGGCATCGACGCCGGCGTTGTTCGCCTGCTCGAAGGCCTGGACCGCTTCGGTGCCGCCCTTGGCATCGAACACCTGCGTGGATCCACCATTGGCCTCGACGCACTCGACGACTCCGGCCTGGAGGCGATCGACGGGCTCGAGACCCGGTGCGAGCGAAATGATGCCAACTGCCTTGCCGCTGAGGGCCGACAGGTCGGCTCCGGCGGATTCGGCTGGTGCTGCTTCTTCGGCCGCAACCGTGTCTTCGGTGGCTGCTTCTTCGGTGGTTGCTTCTTCAGCGACCGCCGTCGTGTCGGCAGTCGCGTTATCCGTGCTGTCGCTGTCGTCGCCACAGGCTGCGAGAGCGCCTGCGGTGGCGAGAACGACCGCAAGCGCAACGGCCTTGCTTTTCATTCTCTTCACTGTTCCCCCTTTTGGGATTCGTTGTGGTGTTTGTTGGGTTGTTGCGGCCTTCGCCGCGTTCTTTCCTCAGTCGTCGGTCGCGTAACGACCGACGAGATGAAGAAGAGCTTTTTCCTCGGCGCAAAGACCGATGAAACCTTGTGAGTTGGCTGGTTGAGCGAGTCGTTGTTTCATGCTTCAGACCGTTGCGTCGTCGTGGCCGTAGCAGCCGCGGAGAATGTCGGCCTCGGTGATCGGCTGCTCGAGTTGGCCGACGACCCTGCCTTCACGCAGCACGACAACGCGGTGTGCAACCTGGGCGACTTCGTCGAGGTCGGATGACGCGATGATGACCGCCACTCCTTCGGCGGCGAGCTCCGCAACTTGGCGCAGAATCTCACCACGTGCTCCGACATCGACACCCTTGGTCGGTTCGTCGAGAAGCAGCACCTTCGTGTCGCGTCCCACGAGCCACCGCGCAAGGAGGACCTTTTGCTGGTTGCCCCCGGAAAGCTGACCGATGCGTTGGTCGTGACCGGTCGTCACGACGCGCAGGCGTTCGATCTGGCGGTTCGTCTGGTCGATTTCCTCGCCGCGGTGGGGAAGTGGAAGGCGTGCGTGGCGCCTGAACTGCCTGAGGTGGGCGAGCACGGTGTTTTCGCGGATTGTTCGCATCGGATAGATGCCGGTTGACCGTCGGTCTTCGGGAATGAGGGCGAGGCCATTGCGAATGGCATCGGCAGGTGAGCGGAACGAAACCTCTTTGCCGCTGAGGGTGATGGTGCCTGCCGTCGGCTTCAGTTGTCCGAAAATGTTGAGAAGAATCGACGTGCGTCCCGAGCCGACGAGTCCGCCGAGTCCGAGTATCTCGCCCGGTCGCACCGCGAAAGAAACGTCTTTCAGCGGCCCACCTTCGAGCCCCTTGACCGACAGCACGGGGGGAGCTTCGGTCCGCGCAGTACTGGTGGTCACCTTGACGTTGTCGACCGACTTGCCCGTAATTGCCTCGATCAGGCGATCACGTGTGAGATCTCGGCGCTCGATTTCGCCGACCGTTTCGCCGTCCTTCATGACCGTGACGCGGTCGGTGATTTCGAGTACTTCTCCCAATCGGTGTGACACGAAAAGGACCGCTACGCCGCGCTCCTTGAGGCGACGGGCAGCGGCGAAGACCTTCACGACTTCGCTGTCGGCCAGTGCGACGGTCGGCTCGTCCATCACCACGAGCCGCGGTTGGCCCGCACAGGCGCGGGCGATCGACACCATCCAGCGTTCCGCAACCGTCAGCGATTTCACGGGAGCGGACGGATCAACGTCAACGAAGTCCGCGAGGATACGTCGGGACTCCTCGGTGAGGGCACTCCAGTCGACTCGCAGACCGCGACGTGGGAGTTCCTTACCGAGGAACAGATTCTCTGCGACGCTCAGCCGTTCGACGAGGGCGGCGTCTTGGTGGATGAAGTGCAGTTCGAGGCGACTCGCCTCGCGTTCGCTCGGCAAGTCGACGGGCTGTCCGTCGACGAGGATCGTCCCGGCATCGCGCGGTTGAGCGCCGGCGAGAATCTTGATGAGTGTCGACTTGCCTGCGCCGTTTTCGCCCACGAGACCGTGAATCTCACCGGGCCGGATTTTGATCCAGGCATTGCTCAGCGCTTGGACGCCGGGAAACCGCTTCGACAGTCCTGAAATCTCGACGATGAACGCTGGCGTGTCAGCCATCCGCGAACCCCCCTTCGGCGAACGTCTCCACCATAGTTAACCCAACGGTGGGTTGACTACCCCCCAATTATGGGTGATACTGGATGCACTCGGAGGGGGACTCATGGGTTCAGCAGTGGCGAAAATCCGCTCTGCCGTCGGCGGGATTATTCCCGGCCGAAGGGAGAGCGGAGGCAACGGCGCAGGGACGTCGTCGGGATCAAAGGGGATGGTCTTCGCGGCGCGTTACGGAACCATCGTCTTTCTTCTCGTCCTTATCGTCGTTTTCACGATTCTTTGCGAGATCCGCTTGGGCGAGCAGAGGTTCCTGTCGGGCAACAACCTCACCCTGCTTCTGCGCCAGTCCGCCGTCCTTGCAATCCTGGCGAGCGGTTTGACAATCGCCCTGATCCTTGGTGAATTCGACCTTTCGATCGCAGCGGCGCTCACGCTTGGCGGGGGTATCTTCGCTCTCTTCCTGAGCGGTCAGTACATCGTCACCTGGCCAACCATTCCCTTCACCGACATCGGAGGCGGTGCCGTTGTGCCGGCCGATTGGCAGGACACGTTTCTCTTTGCGTTGATTGCTGCTGCTTTCTTCGGTCTGCTTGCAGGCGTCATCAACGGCATTGTCGTGTCGTATTTCGGCGTCAGCGCCTTCATCGGCACCCTTGGCCTCGCGGGAATCATCGAGGGTTATCTCATTCGCCTCACCGACGGTCGCTCGGTTGCCCTGCCGAAGAACGTCACAGACACCGCGCAGGGGACCCTCTTTGGGTGGAAGGCGCCCGAGAGTTGGGGCTGGGATCTGACGGTTGGCGGTCGAACCTTCAATCTCAATCTCGGCGGCCTGAGTTTGCCCATCATCGCCGTGACTGCGGCGGTCATTTTGTTCGGCATCTCTTTCTTCCTGCGCCAAACCGAGGCGGGCCGCCGCATGGATGCCGTCGGCGGCAACCCCGAGGCATCGCGTCTTGCGGGTATCGATGTGAAGCGTTACCGACTGGCGGCCTTCATGATGTGCGCGGTCATCGCGGCGATCGCGGGCGTCGTTCTCGCTGCTGGTCGCACCGGCTCGGCCGTCACGTTGGTCGGCAACCAAGGTTCGTACCTTCTCCAGGCCTACACCGCGTGCTTCCTCGGAGCAGTGACGTTGCGCGAGGGCGAATTCCACGTTCTCGGAACTTCCATCGGAGTTCTGTTGATGACGGTCACTTTCTCCGGTCTCATCATTCTCGGTGTGCCGGGTTACGCACAGACAATCGCCAACGGCGTGATCCTGATCGCCGCTCTGACATTTGCGGGCCTCGCCCGCAGGGCGGCCAGGCGAACGTAGACGACATCTTGGCGCCGGGTGTCGCCTGACAAACGGTGGTACGGCGCCACCAACCACAACAACAGGGGGAGTCGGATTCGGATGACCCAAGGAGGAAAAATGAGAAAGACCAAGAAGGCACTCGTGGTGCTTCCGCTCGTCGCCATGACGCTGCTCTCAGCCTGTGGGGA
>RGCG01000117.1 GCA_009919275.1 Actinomycetota bacterium | reverse complement strand
GTGCAGGGATCGATCGTGCACTGGGAACACATGCTCGACGACAAGGGCAACGCGTACGACGCGATGAAGTTCGCGATCGAACTTCGCGATGTCGCCAGTGACAACGCACTCGTTGCGCGCGTCACGAACTCGTGGCGATTCCGTCGTCAGCACGGCACCGCCGCGTACAAGCGTCCCGCAGAAAAGACAGTGGATACGGCTGCTTCCGCATCGCAGAGCATTCCCGAGTTCGCCGTCGATTCAGTCGACGCGCAACGCATGAAAACGATGGCTGCAATCCTGCGCGACCCTTATCGCGTGCACTGGGATCGCGCGGCAACGACGGAGATGGGCCTCGGCGGTCGCGTCATCAACCAAGGGCCTTTGAATCTCAGCTACATCGTGAACGCACTGCACGGCTTCGCCGGTGCGGGAAGCGTGCGACGACTCACGGTCGCGTTCCACCGCCCCGTCTTCGACGGCGACCGCGTCGTTGCGGGTGGCGAAGTCGTCGGCAACGAAACTTTCTCGGGGTCCGCTGTACGGAAAGTCAACGTGTGGCTGCGCCGTGACGACCCGACACCGGGCGAGATCGTGGTGTCGGGCACCGCCCTCATCGACTAGCCCGACGACGGCGATTCTCAAGCAGGACAAGACGTACCAAGCGGTAAGTCTCCGTCTCCAAGCTTCCCTTGGTCGGGGCCCGATCGGCGTTCACGAATGCACTTCCTGCACCCTGCAAAGAACCGAAGAAAATCAGGCGTTTCGCGTTCGCATCCCATTTACTCGGCGCTGTGACGATGGTTATAGTTGCCACGCCGGCATGCCGGTTGTCACATCAACACATCGGGCACACGTGCCCATGTTCACAGGGGGAACATTTGAAGAACCAGAAGAGGAAATTCCTGGTTCCTGTCGCGGTCGCTGTTGCAGCGGCTCTGTCGATGGGTGCCGGTGCGGTTTCCGCAAAGAGCAACAACGCCGGCGTGAAGTCGGCGGGTGCGAAGTGCACCGTGAAGTTGAACGCAGGACTCGATGCGACCGAGGGAACCAACGCAGGTTGGCTCGCCCAGCGCATCGCCTGTGGCGACAAGGCTCCGCTCAAGGCGTCTGGCGACCCGATCACCATCGGTTTCCAGAACCCTGAGGGTCCGGTCATCAACTTCCCCGAGTACCGCGTTGCTGCTGAAGCAGCAGTGTCGTACATCAACGAACAGCTCGGTGGCATCGGCGCCGACGTCGCCAAGGGAACTCCTGGCCGTCCGCTGAAGCTCGAGGTGTGCAAGTACAACGCGCTTGTTCCGGCCGAACTGCCGGGTTGCGCCAACACCCTTGCCGCGAAGAACCCGCTCCTGGTGTTCGCTTCGCTCGCATTCGGTGATGCGCACTTCCCGATCTACCAGGCCCGCAAGATCCCGATCATCGTCGGTACGCCGATCTTCCCGAAGGACTTCACTTCGCCCGCAACGTTCGCCATCGGCGGCGGCGGCGGATGTCTGGGTGTTCACTTGGGTCTCATCACGTACGCGACGCAGTACCTGCTGAAGGACACGCTGAAGAAGCCCACCGGTGGCAAGGTTGGCGTTCCGTGGGCCAAGTCGGCTCCCGGTATCTTCTGCTACAACGACCTCGAGGCCAAGCCGCTCGACGTGCTCGCTGGCAAGACCCTCTCGGGTGCCAAGATCAAGTCGACCGCCAAGCTGAAGGGCACGATGCCGAAGCTGTCCTACGTCGGCGTTCCGGTCATCACGGGCAAGGCCGACGTGTCGGCTGAAGTCGCCCAGATCCTGAACTTCAAGCCTGACGTGATGATCTACTCGAACCAGGGTTCGGAATGCTGGACCTGGATGAACGAGATGCTCAAGCAGGGTTGGACGCCGAAGTCGTTCCCCGTCGTGTTGTCGGGCGCTTGCATCGACCTCGTGACGATGGGCAAGCTCGGTAACTCGATCAAGGGCATCTACACCATCGGTGGTCTGTCGATCCTCGATCCGGATGCCCTCACCGGCTTCCAGAAGACGGCTGCCGTGACCTACCGCGACAAGATGGCGAAGTACTCGTCTGACCAGAAGTTGAACGGCACGGGCTTTGCAACGCAGGGCTTCGCTGGCGTCATGAACATCTGGATGATGATGAACCTCGCAGGTGGCGCCAAGGCGACCGGTGTCGATGTTCAGAAGCAGTTCAAGAAGACAAACGGCCACGTTGCATTCGGTGCGACCGGCATGAACTGCGCCAAGGCGATCAAGCCGTACATCGCGGTTTGCGCGACGGAAGTCAGCGCCAGCCAGTGGACGGGCACGAAGCTGAAGGCCGTCAAGGGTGCCCAGGACTTCTCGGGCCTCGTGGTGGTCGGCAAGGGTGACGAACTGCGTCTCGAAGAAGTGAAGTAACCACTTTTTCGCGCACGTTCGTCATTCGACGACGTTGTGTCGTGAGAAGGGGGGATGACCCTCGGGTCATCCCCCCTTCGACATAAATACGACACCGACCCCAGGGACGTCACGCCGGGGTCACCGCGTTAACTCATCGTTCGATTCAGGGGGAAAATGAAGGAAGCACTTCTCTACTCGATCATGGGCTTGGGGGCAGGAGGATTCTTCGCCCTCATGGCCATGGGGATCGTGACGGCATACAAAGGCTCGGGCGTCATCAACTTCGCCCACGGTGCCATTGCAATGTACGTCGCGTTCCAATTTTTTTATCTTCGGAATGAAGGCATCTTCCACTTGCCGTGGTTCGACATCCTTCCCACGAAGACGCTCAACCTGCCCGTCCGCTTCTCGCTGAACAACGGCGTGGGAGTCAACGTGTGGCTTGCGGCAATTCTGGCCATGGCAACAGCGTTGTTGCTTGGAGCCGGAATCCACTACCTCGTGTTCAAGCCACTGCGTAATGCGGCCCCGCTCGGAAAGGTCATCGGCGCCATCGGTGTCATGACCTACTTCCTCGGTCTCGCATCGTTGCAGTTCGGTTCGCAGATTCCGAACCCCGAAGCAGTGCTGTTCAAGAACAAGACGTTCAAGAACTTCCTCGGCCTCGGCGGACAGGTGTCGTACGAGTCGCTTGCGTTCGCGGCACTCTCCATCATCATCGGTGGAGCCGTGTGGTGGTTCTACACCTACACGCGTGCGGGTCTCGCGACACGCGCAGCCGCAGGCAACGAAAAGGGCGCCGTGCTTCTCGGCTACTCCCCCGACCGTTTGGCGCTGTACAACTGGATGCTGGCCGCGGCTCTCGCCGGCGTTGTCGGCATCTTCTCGGGAACCATCACCGGATCGCTCGGCGTCGGCAAGTTCACCGGCCTCATCGTGCCGGCACTCGGCGCGGCGCTCATCGGCGGCATGTCGTCGATTCCGCTGGCCGTCGCCGGTGGTCTCGTCATCGGCCTGTTGCAGAACTTCACCGGCACCTGGATGGTCAGCCAGCACTGGTTCCCCGAATGGGGCCAGTCGGGTATCCGCGAAGCGGTTCCGCTGATCATCATCGTCGTGGTGCTGTTCACCCGAGGCAAGAGCCTTCCGGTCCGCGGCAACATCGAGGAGAAGCGCCTGCCGCTCGCCCCGTATCCGCAGCGTGTCGGCAAGTACGTCGCGGTGTTCGTACCGCTGGGCTTCATCTTCGCCGCCGGTCTTCCCGGCGACTGGGGTTGGGGCGGACTCACCGGTCCGTGGGGCTTTGCCTTCACGACCAGCCTCGTTGCAGCGATGCTCGGCCTGTCGATGGTGCTGCTGTCCGGCTATGTCGGCCAGATTTCACTCGTCCAGATCACGCTGGCGGGTATCGCGGCATTCGTCACTGCGCGACTCATCGCCAAGGGCGGTGCACGTACGGCCGAATTCGACCCGTTCGCCGTCAGTGGACCGGGATGGCCGTGGCCGCTCGCATCGATCATCGGTGTCGCGGTTGCCGTCATCGTCGGCTTGCTGCTGGCAATTCCGGCTCTCCGCATCCGCGGCGTGCAGCTCGCAGTCGTCACCATCGCGGCGTCGATCTCGATCTACACGTTCTACTTCGAGAACTCGAAGCTGACCGCCCTTCAGGGTGGCTCGGCCTACACGTTCCCGAAGCCGACGTTCTTCGGAGTCGACATCGGATCCACCAGCACCGCGATCATTCACCCCGCAGGTCAGGCATCGATCTTCCAGCCACTGATGCAACACCTCGGTGGATGGCTGGTGAAGGCCCGTGGCAAGGAGTGGCTGACGTCGCTTCGCCGTTACGGCCCGTACCTCGCGGGCGGTGCAGTGTGGGGCGTCATCGGTATCAACCCGTGGCGTACCGACGATTACTCGCGCTTCTGGATGGCGATGACCGGCATGTTCCTTGTCATCTTCATCCGCAACATCGTCGTACAGGTTCGCGCCGCCAACGCGGCGAAGGCCGCACGTGAAGCCGAACTGAAGAAGTTCCTCGCCGAAATGGAGGCAGCAAAGTGAGTGCACTGCTCGAAACACACGACCTCACCGTTTCGTACGGCGGTCTGCATGCAAACTCCAACGTCAACATCAAGG
>RGCG01000116.1 GCA_009919275.1 Actinomycetota bacterium | reverse complement strand
CGCCACCGAGACATAACAAGCGTCGTAGGTGGAGAAAGTCGCCGACAATTCCCACACGTCGAGTGCAAGTCGTTGCATGGGTATGAGATCAACCGGCAGCATCGAGAGAAGTGCAACTTTTTCGCGAGCACGGGCCCTGGAAATCTGCTTGGTGGTCACCATTCGCTTGAAAGCGTTGATCGTTTCGGGAACCAAGATTTCCGGGGCGTAGACGTCGTGGTCGAAGAGGGGTCGTGTTGAGTTGCGCGACCCGTCGTCGAGCAGCAGGTTGACGAGAGCAGAGGCGTCGAAAACGGTCAACGTTCCGCGCGACCTTCGTGGATGATCGCCACGATTTCGTCGGCTGGGATGGGAACGTCAGGAGTCTTGGCGACAAGGTCGAGCCACTCGTGCATCTTCGGACGTGTGAGTTCGCGATTCAGAATCTGAATGACGATGTCGCTGATGCTGCGGTTCTCGGTTTCGGCGCGCTGCCGAAGGCGGTCGTGTAGGTCTTGGGGGAGGTTGCGGACCTGAAGCGCTGCCATGTGCATGAACATAGCATGCATCATGCATGTAGCACTTTGTCAGGCAAGATTTGTCAGGCAAGAAGTGCGAGTTCGCTACGCAGAACGGCGCGTTGGCGCGCGGCGGGCCAGGCCTTCGGGTCGAAGGTGGCGGCGCTTGCGATGCCGGGAATCAGCGCCGAAAGGCGGTCGGCCGCTTCATCGATGTCGACCTTGCGGTGGACGGTCCCGTTCTTCTTTCTGATGGCGAGGCAGTTGCGCAGTCGTTCGCGGGTCGTGGCGGCGCGTTGGCTTTGCTCGTGGGCGTATTGCGGGTTGGTGAGTGCCTCGCTCCAGAACGCGAACCAGATCTTCCAGTCGTCGCGGCGTTCCTGGTCGAGGGGGAGCACCGCTTCGATGAGGCCTTCGATGTTGCCGGGGTCGGTGCTGAGCGCGCGTTCGACCCGCCGGCGGGAACGTGCGGTGGCGAAGGAATAGGTCTCGTAGAAGAGGTCGGCCATGTCGTCGAAGTAGTGGGAGACCACAGTCGTCGACCAACCGGTGGCGGCGGCCACGTTGCGGGCGGTGAGGGCGGCGCGACCGGAGGCGACGACGATCGCGGCAGCAGCCCGGGTGACCTCCCGGCGGCGTTCTTCGTGGTCGACGATTTTGGGCATTTTCGGGCTCCGTCAGGAAAGGCGCGGATCGTGTGCTAGATTATACAACAGCCGTTGTATAAAAATCCGTTTTGCGGATCTTGCAACGGCAGGGTGGCGGTTACGAACGAGAGGGACGGAGGAAGTGACCATGGCGGGTCTTCCGAAAGAAGAGTTCGACGTCGTCGTGTTGGGAACGGGCGCAGCGGGTTTCACCGCTGCGGTTGTCGCCCACGAGTTCGGTGCGTCGGTTGCAATTTTCGAAAAAGCATCGTTGGTCGGTGG
Source organism: Actinomycetota bacterium (assembly GCA_009919275.1). Classification (GTDB taxonomy): domain Bacteria; phylum Actinomycetota; class Acidimicrobiia; order Acidimicrobiales; family Ilumatobacteraceae; genus F1-20-MAGs119. The sequence continues at coordinate 3,087 of RGCG01000116.1, read as the reverse complement.
CACGACGGCGTGGTCGGGTGGTCAGGTGTGGATCCCGAACAATCCGCACATGCCCGAAGTCGGTGTGCACGACAGCCGCGAGAAGGCAAAGACGTACATCATGTCGTTGTCGCGCGACATGCTCGAGGAACGACTCGTCGATGCCTACATCGACAACGGACCCGACATGGTCGAGTTCATGGAGGCGAAGACCCCGGTGCAGTTCTATGCCGTGCCGGAGATGCCCGATTATCACCCCGAGTTCCCCGGTGGCAGCCCCGAGGGCGGCCGCACCATCGAGTGTCCGATCTTCCCGTTCGAGGAATTGGGCGAGTGGGAAGACATGGTGACGCCTTCGCCCTATTTCGCCGACCCGCACATCACGATGAGCGAGACGCCGCTGGGCAAGGCGGTGCCCAAGCCACCGTCACCCGAAGAGCACGCGCGGCGCAAGGCCCACAACGAACGCGGATGCGGCCAGGCGTTGGCTGGTCGTTTGCTGAAGGCCTGTCTCGATCGCGGGATCTATCCGCGTGTCTTGTGCGCTGGGCGCGAGTTGATCATCGAGAACGGCGAAGTTGTCGGCGTGCTCATGGAGACGCCCAAGGGCTCGGTCGAGGTGCGTGCGCGCAAGGGTGTGATCCTCGCGTCCGGTGGTTTCGAGCACGACAAAGATCTCGTGCGTGCATTCACGCGCGGACCGATGACCCACCCCGTCTCCATCGAAACGTCGACGGGTGACGGTCTGCGCATGGCGATGAAGGCCGGCGCGATGTTGTCGAACATGCGCGAAGCGTGGTGGATTCCCACCGGCGTCGTGCCACCCGAGGCGAACCGCATGGGCAAGGTGTTGGTGAACGGCCAGCGCACCCTGCCGCACTCGATCATGGTGAACAAGCGTGGACGTCGTTTCACCAACGAAGCGGCGAACTACAACGCGTTCGGCGCGGCGTTCCACGTGGAGAACGTGTCGAAGTTCGAATACGAGAACCTGCCGTGCTGGCTGATCTTCGACCAGCAGTACGTCGACACCTACGGCTTTCGCATCAGTGCGGGCGGCAACGGTTCCGTCGTTCCCGATTGGATTCCGCGTGGTGAGACGCCGCAGGAGTTGGCGGCGAAGCTGGGCGTCGACGGCGAGGAACTCGTGCGCACGATTGCGCGCTGGAACGACAACGTCGCCGAGGGTCATGACCCCGACTTCGGTCGTGGTGACAGCGCGTTCGACTGCTGGTGGGGAGACCCGTACCGAAAGGGCCGTCGCGATGCAACGCTCGGCACGCTCGAGCGTGGCCCGTACTACGCCTTCGAGATCAAGAGCGGTTGTCTCGGCACCAAGGGTGGTCCGCGCGTCGACCCGAACGCGTGCGTGTTGAACGTCGACGGTGATCCGATCCCGGGTCTCTATGCGGCGGGCAACGTCATGGGCTCGCCGTTCGGCATGACCTACGGCGGCCCCGGTGGAACGCTCGGCCCGGCGATGGTGTTCGGTTTCATTGCCGGGCGTCACGCGGCGGGTCGCAACACGCCCGGCGCGTAGTGCCCGCCTAGCGGCGGTTGCGCTGCGAGATCTCACGTTGGATCTCGCGCTTCACGTCGCGTTCGGCGATGGCCTGTCGTTTGTCGCCCTTCGTTCGCCCTTGTGCGAGCGCGAGTTCGACCTTCACCTTGCCGTCGCGCAGGATGATCGACAGCGGAACGAGCGTGAGGCGATCCTTCATGATGCGTTCGCGAAAGCGACGAATCTCGGCCGAGTGCAGCAACAACTTGCGCGCACGGTCGGGATCGTGCGCGCCGACACCGACGGCAAATTGATACGGCGCGATGTGCACGCCCTCGAGCCACACTTCGCCGTCGACCACGCGCGCGTAGGCATCGGCCAACTGCACCTGTCCCGTTCGCAGGCTCTTCACCTCGCTGCCGAGCAGCACGATGCCCGCCTCGACAACATCGATGATCGTGAAGTCGTGGCGTGCCTTGCGATTGCTCGCGAGAACGGATGTACCGGTTGGTTTCATCGGGGTATTCAGTGAATACCCAACGCGGCGATATCCACCGCGGCACGACGACAAATGTCGGCCAGTTCAGCCATGCGATCGGCACCGAGCCGCGTCGCGGGTCCCTGAATGCCAAGCGCGAACGAGGTCGATGAAGCGCCCGGCCCGAGCACGGGAACCGCGACGCCGTTGGCGCCTTCGTAACGCTCGCCCTCGTTGGTTGCATACCCGCGTTGACGAACCGCGTCGAGTTCACGGACCATCGCGGCGTGCGCCGTGATGGTGCGGTCGGTGAAGCGAGGCAGTTCGCCGAGCTGTGCGACCAGTTCTTTCGCCGGAGTCGACGAGAACGCGAGCAACGACTTGCCCATGGCCGATGCGTGGAGAAACAGTTCCTTGCCGGCCAGGTGGTCGACGCGCAGTGGTTGGGGAGAGTGTTCCTGCAACACCACCAACGCGGTCGTGCCGTGCAACGTCGCAAGGCTCACCGATTCATCGGTTTGGCGGCACAGCGCGCGCAGAATCGGCACCGCGCGTTCGAGGCCCGCCGACGAGAGATAGCCCTGCCCGAGGACGCCGGCGAACGGCCCGAGGCGGTAGCGCTCGGTCGCTGTGTCCTGTTCGACGAGGTGCTCGGTGGTGAGCGCACGAAGAATGCGGTGGGTCGTGCTGGGGGAGAGACGCGTCGTCTTTGCGATCACGGCAAGGGGTAGCCCGTCGCCGGGTTGCGACCCGTCGGCATGCGGTTCGGCGAGCGTCCGCAAGATCGCCGCGGCCCGGGCCACCGACTGGACGCCACCGGGCTCTGCTGCCATCTGACCATGTTGGCAGCGCGCGCGGGAGCTCTGGCGGAGGATCGAGCCTAAAGATGACTTGACAGGTCGTAATTTAACGGAATAGCATTCCACTATTCGGAATCTTTACACCCCCGAACAGACTTGCCTTTCATGATCACTCTCTCCGACATCCGACTCACTTACCCGTCGGCCGACGGGCCAGCACTCGACGGTTTGTCCTTGTCGGTCGACCAGGGCGAATTTGTCTCCGTTGTCGGTGCCTCGGGATGCGGAAAGTCGTCGCTCTTGAACGTGGTCGCCGGCCTCGATCGTCC
>RGCG01000115.1 GCA_009919275.1 Actinomycetota bacterium | reverse complement strand
GCGTCGGTGCGACCCGAGTCGTCACGCGCCGGGGAGAACTGGTTCGGCCTCGGTAACCGCGATCTTGCGACGCACTTCTATCGCACGACACGGCTCGCGGAAGGTGCGACGCTCGCCGACGTGACGGCCGAGATCGTTCACGCATTCGGCATAGGTTTTCGCGTCATTCCCATGTCGAACGAGCGTGTGTCGACGATCGTCACGCTGGCCGATGGATCCGATGTCTCGTTCCAGGAATACTTCGTGAAGCTGCGCCACGACGTGGCGGTTCGCGCCGTGCGCTTCGAGGGTGCCGAGCGGGCCCACGCGCTCGGTCTCCATGCGCTGCGTCAATCGCAGGCCGTCGTCATTGCACCGTCGAATCCGCTCGTCTCGATCGGCCCGATGCGCGCGCTGCGAGAATTCGACGCAACACTTGCGGCGCGGCGCGACACGGTGGTTGCGGTGTCACCCATCGTTGCCGGCGCAGCGCTCAAGGGACCCGCCGACCGCATGTTGGTCGAGCTCGGTCACGAAGCGAGCGTCGTCGGGGTCGCACGTCTCTATGCACCGATCGCCGGAACTCTGGTGATCGACACGGCCGATGCCGCACTTGCCCCGCAGGTCGAAGCAGCCGGCATGCGCTGCGTCGTTGCCGAGACGGTGATGAAAACGCCCGATGTCGCCGCCGAACTCACGCGCGCGTCGCTGGCCGCCATCGGCATCACATCGTTCGACGTGACACGATGAGGGAATCATGAACAAGTTGACGGCATGGGGTGTCGAGGGAATCGGCGAAATCGTTCCGGGGATGCAGCTCGGCGACGTGATCGTCGACGCGTGCCGCACCGAACCGAACGGCCCGCTTCTCGACCACGACGTTCTCGTCGTCACGCAGAAGATCGTTTCGAAGGCCGAGGGTCGGTTGGTCGAGATCGACCCGGATGATCCGTTGTCGCACAAGGCGCTGGTCGAACAAGAGGCCGTGCGCATCGTCCGCCGGCGCGGCGACCTCATCATCACCGAAACGACGCACGGCTTCGTGTGTGCAAACAGTGGCATCGATCTGTCGAACGTGCAACGCGGCCAGGCGGCACTCCTTCCCCTCGACAGCGACCGCTCGGCGCGTCGCATCCGCGACATCGTGAAGGCGAAGCTCGGTGTCAGCGTCGGCGTCATCATCAGCGACACGTTCGGACGTCCGTGGCGCAAGGGTCTGACCGACGTCGCGATCGGCGTGGCCGGGATCGCGGGCGTACTCGACCTGCGCGGCACACCCGATGCGCTCGGACGCACGATGCAGGTCACCGAAGTCGCCATCGCCGACGAGCTCGCGAGCGCGGCCGAACTGGTGATGGGAAAATCGAACGGCGTACCCGTTGGTGTCGTGCGCGGCGCGGATCCGTCGTGGTTCCGCGAGGCGAGCATGGACGAAATCGTTCGTCCCGCTGCCGAAGACCTGTTTCGCTAAACCACTGAACGTGGTCAGTCGCCGCCCAAAAGGGCCGCGAGCCCGTCGGCAAGATCGGTGAACGGTGCCCACGCAAGGTGAATGCGCGCCCGCACGGGTGAAATGGCGAAGCGGGTGATGTCGCCCGGGCGCGCCTTCACGGTGGTGGGCCGCAGTCCGCTCGCGCCGCTCATCGCCTTCCACAGTCCCGCGATCGTCGTCTGTACCCCGGTCCCGACATTGATGAGCAGCCCGTCACCTTTCGTGGCGGCGCGCACGTATGCATCGACGACGTCTTCGACGAAGATGAAGTCGCGAGTTTGCCGGCCCGACCCGTAAATCTCGGGTGATTCACCCGCGGCAAGCGCCGCGGCGAACGAGGCGACGACTCCGTCCTCGGTGCGTTGACGCGGTCCGTAGACGTTCGACACCGCAAGGGCGGTGTATTCGACCGCGTGCACCTCGCGGTAAACCGAGAGCAGGTCGAGAATCGCGCGCGCAATGACGTTCGGGACATTCACCGCGTCGGCGAACTTGCCCTCTTTTGCCGGAATGTCACGCACGGCCACTTCGCCGTACAGCAGCGTCGCGGGCAGGCCGACAACGACCTTCGCCGCCCCGTACAGGCGGGCGGCTTCGAGCGCCGCAACGACCTGTGCGGCGGAACCGACCGATGAAATGGCGTGTGCCGAGGCAGGTGACAGTGCCGTCATCTGAAAAATCACATCGGGTCGGCGCAACGACACGAGATCGAGAAACTCGGGTGCCGTGACGTCGATGTTGTGGATCTTCAGTTCACCCCCCGCGGAACGGGCGGCTGCGAGGTTCGCGAACGAACCCGTGCTGAGGTCGTCGACAACTTCGACCGCGTGGCCGTCGGCAAGCAGTCGGTCGACGAGATGCGATCCGATGAAACCGGCGCCACCACAGACGAGCGCGCGCACTAGGAACCTTCGGGTACGGGGATCTTTGCCCCCGAGATGCGCGCACCGTCATCGATGACACCATCTTCACCGACCACGACATCGACCGCGACCACCCGATCTCCGACGCGTCCCATGATGAGGCTCGCGTCGACCGATGCACCGACGCCGATCGACGCACCGGGAAACACGACCGACCCCGTGATCCGCGCACCCGCATCCACGGTTGCGCCCGCCCCGACGACGCTGCGTTCGATGAGGCAACCGGTACCGACTCGCGCCGAGGGGTCGATGATCGAACCACCCGCCGCGTCGATGGTTGCGAGATTCGCGGCGAGGAACGTTTCGGGTCGACCGGTATCGATCCACGCATCGTCGGTGGCCACCGCAAAGAGCGACGCCGACTCGACCATCGCGGGGAAAACCACGCGCTCGATCGAGACCTTGCCACCGAGCGGCACCCGATCAATGACCGACGGCTCGAGAACGTATGTTCCCGCGTTGACGTTGCGGCTGGTCGACTGACCCGGTGCGGGCTTTTCGACGAACCGACGGACACGACCCGACGGGTCGGTTTCGACGACACCGAATTGCGAAGGGTCGTCAACCGGAACGAGGTGAAGCGTGCCCTCGGCCCCCGATTCGCGGTGAAAGTCGACGATCCGGGACACGTCGAGGCTGGTGAGAATGTCGCCGTTCGCAACGACAAAGGTCGACGAGATCCGCGCATGCCGCGCCGCAAACGCGATCGCCCCAGCGGTGTCGAGTGGTTCGGGCTCAACCGCGTAGTCCAGCGCAACCCCACCGCAACGGCCGTCGGGGAAGGCAGCAATGAAGGGTTCGGGCTTGAAACCAAGAGCGAGCACCGCACGCGTAACACCGGCTCGTTCGAGACTCGCGATGATGCGCTCGACAATGGGCACGTTGCCCACCGGCAAGAGGGGTTTGGGGACGCTGAGTGTGAGTGGCCGAAGTCGGGTGCCGAAGCCGCCAACCAGAATGACGGCGTCCACGCCCCGACTATCCCTCGGTAGTGGTCGTGACGGCGGTCGTCGTTGTCTCGGCGGCGACTGTCGTCGTTGTCTCACCCGCGACGGTTGTTGTTGCACCTGCGACGGTCGTCGTTGTCTCACCCGGCAACGTGGTGGCCCCGGCGACCGTGGTGGTTGGGGCACCACCGGTGTCGACGGCACCGAGCTCGGGCAGCTTTGCCGCGGTGTCGGGAAGCGGCACTTCGGTGTCATCGGCAACAAACGCGAGGACGATCACCATGCCGTCCTGCTTGATGCGGATGTTGTTGAAGTCGCCGATGAGCATTTTCTTTGCGTCGGGTTTGTCGTACTGGTCCCAGACGAACGCTTTCAGCGTGGCGTCCTTGCCGTTGCACTTCTCTTCACCCTCTTCGTACTTCGCTCCGCCGTTCTGGTCGCTCGGGAACTGAAGCTTCGTGTTCGACACTTCAACGTCGTAGACGTTCAAGAAAATGCCGAACTTGGCACGCTTGCCCGTGGCGAGACCTTGGGGGTGCCAGTGGATGACACCGTCGTCATGGCTGTGGATGCCGTACTTGAAGTACTCCTCGTCGAGTGGCTCTTCTTTGTTGCCGACGAGGTTCGGCAGGTACTTGTCACAGGCATAAAAGCCGTACGACACGTGCCAGTGGTCGTTCGTGGTGGGTGGCTCGGTCGCCGAGGACGTGCCGGAGCGGGCGTAGGCGACAAGTGCCAAACCGACGAGTAGAACGACGACAATGATCGTCGGGAAGAGGGTTCCTCCTTGGAACCGAATCTTCTTCCCTTTGCCCTTGCTGGCCAGTCGGGCGACTCTCTTGGCCGACGATGCTTTACCCACGAGACTGCGAGGCTACCTGCTCACCGCTGGAATCGGCCGTTTCTGCGGCCCGATCACCGGTTGGCCAGCCGTTCGATGAGCAACGCGTAGGACTCCCCCACGCGCGCGGGAGACGCGTGTTCCACCACCCATGCCCTGCCCCGAGCGCCCATCACCTCGCGCTCGGCCGGTGCATCGAGAAGCGACCGCAACGATGCAACGAGCGCGTCGACATCTTCGGGCGGCACGACCGCACCACAGCGCGCGGCACCGATCATTCGCGCCACTTCGCTGTCGGCGTCGATGGATGCAACGATCGGTCGTGCCGCGGCCATGATCGAATACGCC
>RGCG01000114.1 GCA_009919275.1 Actinomycetota bacterium | reverse complement strand
TTCCGGCGTTTGCGTAGAGCTCGGTCCACTGTGTCAGCGGGATCGTGACCATGTCGTCCCAAATGATCTGGTCCATCTGGTTGTAGATGTCCGCTCGCTTGGCCTCGTCCAGCTCGGAGTCGGCTGCATCGGAGAGTTCGACGATCTTGTCGTTGACGTAGCCGTTCCAGTTCTGGCCGCCACCCTTCTCTGCCGGGAGGTAGATCGAGTTGTTGCTGGCCAGCGCCACGCTTGCCACCCACGCGAAGAGGGCGATGTCGTAGTCGCCTGCTGGCAGACGAACCGCGTTGAAGTCCTCGGCCGGGTCGTCGGTCAACTCGATACCGGCTTCCTTGCACGCGGCCGCGGCGAGTTCGTTGGTCTGCTGACGGCGCGGGTTGGGGTCGCGGCGGCCGAGACGCAGGGACAGCTTCTTGCCACCCTTTGCGTAGAAGCCGTCATCACCGAGCGTGTAGCCATCCTCTTCGAGGAGCGACTTGGCAAGCGCGATGTCCTGCTTGGCGAACTGGCCGCTGCCGTCCTTGTAGTACGGCGAGCTGGGCATGAAGATGCGGTTGTTCAGGACCTGGGCCTCGGGATCAACGCTTCGATAGAGCGTCGTCACGATCTCCTCGCGGTCGATGCAAGCGGCAATCGCTTGACGGACCTTGAGGCTCTTCAGGTGTTCGTTCTTCAGGTTGAGGTCGTAGTGCTCGAAGACCGTGCCGGCCTCGAACTGGACGTTGACGCCCTCGATTGCCTTGATCTGCTCGACCAGGTCAACGTTCGGCTGCGGCGTGATGACATCGACTTCACCGTTCTGCAGGGCAGCCGGCTGTTGGGTTGCGTCGGGCACCTGCTGGAAAATGATCTTTGATACCTTCGCGGGCTCACCCCACCACTTCGGGTTGCGCTCGAGGGTCAGGCTCTGACCCGTCGTGAACTCGGTAATGACGTACGGTCCGCCGGATACCGCGATCTCGGGCTTGAAGCCGACGAAGCCGGTGTTCCAGAAGTCGGCGACCTTGTAAAGGTCGGCATCCGAGAGTTCGGCGGTGAGGTCGGCGACGCCGGACTCACGCTCGACGACGTGTGCCGGCAGAAGTCCACCGAACATCGTCTTCCAATCGGCGAAGATCTTCGAATAAACGGACGTGACGGTCTTTTGGTCTTCCGAACAAGTGACACTGTCGACGAGTTCGTAGCCCGTTGTACTGGCGGTATTCCACACCGGCACGGGGTTGCCTTCTTCATCCTTCAGCTCGGCGCCGGCTTCGTCCTTGCGGTTTCCGTCCTTGCCATTGCTCGAGCGCCACGCGAGAACGAAGTCGTCGCAGTCGATGGCTTCGCCGTCACTCCACACCGCATCGGGATTGAGCACGTATTCAACGGTGAACGGATCTTGGCTTGTCACGTTCACCGCAGACGCGATCGGTTCGTACACCTTGTTCGTGGCGTCAGGGTTGAAAAAGATCGGACCGGGCAGCAGCTGGTTAAGAACAAGGGTATTGGCGAACAAGCCTTGGTCCGCGGCGCCGTTGTTGTACGAGGTGTATTCCTGCTCGGCCGCATACACGACTGTCGGATCCTCTGCCGGAGCCGCAGTTGTGTCGGCCGTGACCGTGGTATCTGAAGTAGCGGTGGTGTCGGCCGTTGTGTCGCCCGATGAACCGCCGTCGTCGCCGCACGCCGCGGCGATGAGCGAAAAGCCCACCGCACACGCGAGGACGACCCTCTTGCGGGTCTTCTTCATGTGTTCCTCCCCTTTGTCGCCCGTTGCGACACTTGCAGGACCGCTACAAACGGTCCAGATATCTGATGAAGGCAAATTACCACGCGGTATGCGGGAAGTGGAGAGGCCACAAATTGCCTCGTGCGAGAACGTTGTCAGGTTGCATGCAGGCGGTACTTGACGATGCGCGCGAACTCGTCGGGGTCGAGGCTGGCGCCGCCCACCAGAGCCCCATCAATGTCGGCCTGGCTCATCAATTCCGCGATGTTCCCGGCCTTGACGGAGCCTCCGTACTGGATCCGAAGCTCCCTTGCCGCGTCGTTGCCATGTGAGGCCCGAACTTCGGCCCGGATGGCCCCGCAGACTGCCTGGGCGTCCCCGGCCGTTGCGGTACGGCCGGTTCCGATCGCCCAGATCGGCTCGTAGGCGACCACGAGCTTCCCCACCGTTTCTGGGGTTCGCTTGGCCAGCGCGGAACGGACCTGGCCGATCACCTTCGACTCGGTCGATCCCGCCTCGCGCTCGTCAAGCGTCTCGCCAACACAGACAATCGGGATCATTCCGGCCTTCAGGACCGCCGTGATCTTGTTTGCCACCATCTCGTCGGTCTCTCCGAAGATATCTCGGCGCTCGCTGTGACCGACGATCACGTACTTCACCGAGAGCTTCGCCAGCATCGAAGGTGCAACCTCACCCGTGAATGCACCCTTCTCTTCGGAATGACAGTGCTGGGCACCGAGCAGAAACCTCAATTCGTCGGCTTCGATCAGCGTCTGAACGCTGCGAATGTCAGTGAAAGGCGGATGCAGGGACACGTCAACCGCATCAAAGTCTTCCTTGGTGACGAGATAGTTGAGCTTTTGGACGAGTTGAATGGCTTCAAAGTGGTTCAGGTGCATTTTCCAGTTGCCACTGATCAGTGGCTTTCGTGCCTCACTTGACATTTGGTGCTCCCCTCAATGCGGCGAGACCCGGCAGGTCGCCGAACTCGAGGAACTCGAGCGACGCACCGCCACCCGTCGAGACATGGTCGACACTGTCATCGAGACCGAACTGGGCAAGGGCCGCCGCACTGTCACCGCCACCAACAACGGTGAAGGCCTTGGTATCGGCGACGGCCTGCGCAACGGTTTTCGTTCCATTCGCAAAACGCGGGTCCTCGAACATGCCCATGGGCCCGTTCCAGAACACCGTGCGTGCTTCCATGATCACGTCGCAAAACGCTGCAGCGGTTCCGGGTCCGATGTCGAGGCCCTTCGAGCCGTCGGGAAGACGAACTCCGAACGTGGCGTAACTTCCGTTCGCGTCGACTCCGACGATGTCTTCCGGAAGATGAATCGGCTTCGGGCCATCGAGAAGTCTGCGGCAGAACGCAACCTGGTCGAGCTCGCAGATCGAGTCGCCCACGGGCATTCCCTTCGCCGCGAGGAACGTGAAACACATGCCTCCCCCGATGACGAGTGCATCGACGGTCTGCAGGAGCGCCTCGATGACGCCCAGTTTGTCGCTCACCTTGGCGCCTCCGAGGACGGCAACAAACGGACGCTTCGGGTGCTCTCGTAGGCCACCCAGGATCTCGGCCTCTTTTTGCAACAGGCGACCCGCTGCCGATGGAAGAGTCTTCGGCGGACCCACGACCGAGGCATGGGCACGGTGCGCCGCACCGAATGCATCGTCGACGTATGCATCGAATCCCGCCACAAGTTGCGCAACGAATTCTTCGCTGTTGGATTCTTCGCCCGGATTGAACCGCAGGTTCTCGAGCAATTCGACTCCCGGTGCGAGTTCGGCAAGACGCGCACGGACCGGATCCATCGAGTACTTCTGCACCGGCTTGCCCTTCGGCCGACCGAGATGGCTTGCACACACCACCTTGGCCCCGCGCGACGTCAGCCACTCGATAGTCGGCAGGGCGGCGCGAATCCGGAAATCGTCGGTGATGGTGCGACCCTCGTCGGGCCCCTCCATCGGCACGTTGAAATCGGTGCGGACAAGAATTCGCTTGCCCGCGACATCTCCGAGGTCCTCGAGCACGGGCAGACGCGCCATGGTCAGGCCTTCAGCTTGGCGCCGATGTGCTTCGTCAAGTCGACGAGGCGGTTCGAGTAACCCCATTCGTTGTCGTACCAGCCAAGGACCTTGACGAGCGTGCCCATCGACATCGTGAGATCGCTGTCGAAAATGCACGAATGCGGATTGGTCACGATGTCGCTCGAGACAATGGGGGCATCGGTGTACTCGAGAACCCCCTTCAGCGGACCGTCAGCCGCGGCCTTGAATGCGGCATTGATCTCGGCCACGGTTGCCGGCTTCTTCAGGTTGGCGACGAAGTCGGTGATGGAACCCGTCGGCACGGGAACCCGCAGGGCCGTGCCGTCCAACTTCCCTTTCATGGCGGCCATGACGAGACTCGTTGCCCGAGCGGCCCCGGTGCTGGTGGGCGTGATGTTGATCGCCGCTCCACGGGCCCTGCGCAGGTCGCTGTGGGGACCGTCGACCAATTGCTGGTCGCCCGTGTACGCATGGACCGTTGTCATGAGGCCGTTTTCCACGCCGAACGCGTCGTCGAGCACCTTCACCAGGGGCACGAAACAGTTGGTCGTGCAACTGGCGTTCGACACAACCTTGTGCTTCGCAGGATCGAATTCGGCATGGTTGACGCCGTACACAAACGTCGCATCGGCACCGTTCGAGGGGGCGGAGACGATCACCAGTGGTGCTCCGGCATCGAGGTGCATCGCCGCCTTGTCCCGGTCGGTGAAGATGCCCGTCGACTCGATCACGAGGTCGACACCGAGTGCTTTCCACGGAAGTTCCTTCGGGTCCCGAACTTGCAGAACCTTGAGAACCTTTCCGTCGATCTTGATGCCATCGTCGGT
>RGCG01000113.1 GCA_009919275.1 Actinomycetota bacterium | reverse complement strand
CTCAATCTTCAGCTGCCTGATGGCTCGAGGTTGTTCGCGACGATGGCTGTATCGCAGCATCCAAGTTTGATCGTACGTCGTCATCGATTCGACATCTCTTCGCTCGAGGAATTGCATGACCGTGGCATGTTTGACGATGAAATTCGGAGCTTCCTTTCGGCTGCAGTGTTGGCGCGACGCAACATCGTCATCGCGGGTGGAACCGGTTCGGGGAAAACGACACTCCTTCGGGCACTGCTGAACGAAGTTCCACCTATGGAGCGGATTGTGACCATCGAGGATGCCTACGAGTTGGGAATCGAGAGATTTGGTGAACGACATCCCGACCATGATGCGCTGCAGTCTCGCGTCGCAAACATCGAGGGTCGTGGTGCCGTGACGATGGCAGATCTCGCGAAAATGGCCCTTCGCATGGACCCGGATCGGGTGATTGTTGGCGAGGTTCGCGGCGCCGAGGCGTTCCCGATGCTGATGGCAATGAGTCAAGGAAACAACGGCTCGATGTGCACAATGCACGCCGACAGTACGCGGTCGGTTTTTCCGAAGCTCGCCGCCTATGTATCCATGGCATCTACTGGTCTTCCCGTCGACACGGTGAACTTGATCGTTTCAAGTGCCGTTCACTTCGTGGTCTACGTGGAGAACTCGATGGGTGTTCGGCGAGTGCGGTCGATTCGCGAGGTTGTGGACACCGATGGACTGCAAATCATCTCGAACGAGGTGTTTTCGGCGACCGATGATGGGCCGTGTCGACGGGCATATCCGCTCCGCGACAAGACCGCGGTACTGCTCGAAGCCCATGGCTATCAGCCGCAGGGAGTTGCCTCGATGCGCCAATGGGGTGCCCAATGAGCCTGATCGTTGCCTTGTGCGGTGCAATCGGTGGACTCGGGGTTCTCTTTGTTCGCGCAGGTTTGCGCGGTCGAGTCATTTCCTGGCGAACTGCCACCAAGGGTCGAACAGCATCAATTCGACCGATTGCGATTGGTCTTGCCGTTGGTGTGGCTGGATTCATGCTCACGGGGTGGGTTCTCGTCGCGCTTTTCGGCGGAATCGCGACCGGATTGCTGGTCGCCGCTGCAGGGCAACGCGGATCTTCACGCAACAACGAGGAGGTGGCAGAGGCCATCGCCTTGTGGACTGAACAATTGCGGGACACGCTTGCGGCTGCACACGGGCTCCAACAGACATTGCTAGCGACTTCGGCACATGCTCCAGACAGAATCGCATCGCAGGTCCAGCGTCTTGCCGCGAAGCTTCCCTATACGCCCGTCAGTCAAAGCCTTCGTGAATTCGCAGCGGAGGTTGACCACTCAAGCGCCGACTTTGTTGCAGCCGCTCTCATCGCGGCAACCGAACACGAAGCACGGGATGTGGGTGCTCTTCTCGGTCACCTTGCACGGTGCTCACGTGAGGAAGCCCGGATGCATCAGCGCATCTGGGTTGGTCGCTCGAGAACTCGTGCTGCAGTGCGAATCATCTCGTTCACCGTCGTCGGCTTCGTTGGCATTTTGTTCCTTCTGAACCGTGACTATCTGGCTCCTTATGGTTCCTCATCGGGCCAAGTCGTTCTTGGGGGGATCGTTGGGGTATTCACGTTGGCGCTCCTCTTGCTGCAGTCCAGTTCGAAGGTCCAGGTTCCAGACAGATTTGTGGCGGTGGCTTCATGACCGGAGTTGCACTTTCCGGCGCACTATGCGGCCTCGGCGGCCTGTTCGTCGTTCGGCAGGCCGGGCTCTTTGACAATGGCCCCGTGCGTAATCATGTTGCACACCGCCTCCTTCGCTCACGACGCAGTGACTGTTCGATCCTGCGTTTGTCAGAAGACGGCTTCGCGGCGACGTTTCTGATGTGGCTGCTTGGGGGCGCCTTCGGTGCTTTCATCGCGGCGTTCATTCTCTGCGTGGTCGGCGTCGACCTTCCCGCGTTCGTCAACCTCTGCATCATCTTGTGCGGGCCGGTTGCGGGCACGGCGACATTTCTCGAACGGTTGTCGAAAGATGCAGTGCGAGCACGCCGAACCTTTTCATATGCTCTGTCGAGCTATCTCGACCTCGCGAGCGTCCTCCTGGCGGGCGGTGCAGGAAGCGAAACCGCATTGATCGCTGCAGCTGCCACTGGCGACAGCTGGAGCTTCCGAATGATCCGCGAGACACTCGAGACGGCTCGCGCGGGACGGACGCCGTCATGGCAGGCATTCGGCGAACTTGGTCGGCGTATTGGTGTTATTGATCTCGAACGCCTCGCTGGAAGTATGCAACTTGCCGGCGAGCACGGCGCCAAGGTGCGCGTTTCTCTTGCAACACAGGCAGATGCACTTCGAGCCCGCCAAATCGGAGAGATCGAAGCAGATGCTCAGGCTGCGACCGAACGCATGGGAGTGCCAACCGTTCTTCTTTTTGTCGGCTTCATCGCCCTCCTCGGCTATCCCGCCCTTGACATGGTCGTCGGTCAGATGTGAACCCATCGGGCCACGTTGGAAAACAAATGAAGAAAGGAAAACATGAACCTCAAACAGCACTTCCAGTACTACTGGATTCGATTCACGTCGTCGCGCGAGTCCGATCTCGATCGCGGAGAGGTGAGTGCGACGACGGTAGTCATGGCTGCCGCGCTCATCGCTCTCGCAATCGCAGTCGGGGCAACCATCACGTCGAAGGTTTCGAGCAAGGCGAACTCGCTCGATCTCGGATGATTTCGATGTCCCGAACCGACAGGGGTGAGGCTTCCGCTCAAACAGTGGTCGTAGTGCCTGTCGTCCTTCTCGTTCTCTGGCTGGCAATACAGGCGACAGTGTTCCTGCACGGGGCCAACGTCGCCAGCGCCGCTGCGAGCGAGGGGGCAGCAGTTGCTGCTCGGTACGGGTCGTCGACGGGGGCCGGTGAGCGTGCAATTCAGCGCACGCTCACTGCCCTCGGTTCAACAGCTTCGGGATCATGGGTTGTGCAGAAGTCGGGCTCCACGGTCGTTGCGAAAGTGAATCTGCAACTGCCCCGGATCATCCCGTTCTTTCCCCTCACGGTCACTAGATCGGCGTATGAATCGGTGGAGGCATTCATGACCGAGGATGAACGATGATCGGGAATCATTTGAGACAACGACATCGGGACAACCGTGGTAGTGCGACCGTGGAACTCGTACTCGTCACCCCGATTTTGATGGTTCTTGCTCTCTTCGTCGTCGCAGCGGGTCGCTCCGGAGAAGCACTACGCCAGGTTCAGCATGCAGCCGATAACGGAGCGCGCGCTGCGTCCCAGGCGGCGGCGATTCGACGTGCGTCGGTTGGTCACGCTGCAGCTCTGGCTGACCTGCGTGCGAGCGGCCGATCCTGCATTGATCAGTCGATTCAGGTCACAAGCGTGACGGTTGGACAACTCGATGCGGTGAAGGTGAGTGTTTCGTGTCAGGTCGATCATGTCGGACTGCGGCTCCTCGGGTTGTCCGAACGACGAGTCGAGGCGGAGTCGATTGAGTCCATTGACGTCTACCGAGCGAGCTGAGAATCCGTGACCATTGACGACAGAGGGTCCATTACGGCGCTTGTTTTGGGCCTCGTGATGACATTCGTTGCCTGCGCAGGTCTAGCAGTTGACGGGGGAAGGCTGGTTACCGCGAAAGTTCGCGCGTCCGACCGAGCCGAGAACGCCGCCCGCCTCGGGGCTCAGGCGGTCACCGGTTTGAGGCTCGGTGTCCCGGAGGTCGATGAGAGAAGAGCAGTACGTATTGCCGGCGAATTTCTCGAGTCGTTCGGAGCGTCGGGAAATGTCGAGGCAAATCAATACGAGGTGTGTGTGGCCATTCGTGAGCAGGTCGAAATGACACTTCTCGGACTTGTTGGTGTCGGCCCGAAGTCCGTCGGCGAGCGCCGCTGCGCTCGTCCAATCATGGAGTGACGGCCGTGGAGATCATCACCAGTGACGTCCTCATTCAATCTCTGTTCGTCGGCCTCGTTCTTGCATTTTCGTCGATGGTGGTCGCCCTTGTGATCCAATTTCTTGCAGCGCTTCGTGGGTCGACGCGACAGCACCATCTTGTTCCGGCCTCGATGCGATTGATAGTCCTGACTGCGATGTCATCGGTCGGCATCTCGAAAGCTGCTCACGCGGCCCCCGCAGCCACTACGGGAATCGATAATGCAGAGGAGTTTGATGATCTTGGAGCAGCGGATCTGCTCTTTGCCGGATCGATCGTGGCAAACGCGGGATTCGCCGCTATTCATGTGAAACGCCACCTCGCACGTCTCAGGAAACAGAAATTTGGAGCCTTGGAGCGGCACGATGTGGCAAAAGAAGTGGACTCGCCACAACCGGCGCTGCGGCCACCCGATTGGGCAGTACTGGTGCGTGTACTTGGGCCACCGACCGCCGTTACGGATCGTGGTGAGCCCATCGCGTTCGACAAGGGGAAGGCGCTCGAGTTGCTCGTGTGGATGACGGAGCATCGGGATGCATCCACGCGGTCGGCTGCTCGAACCGCTCTCTGGGATGGGGTGGTCAAGGATTCGACGTTCTCGAATGTCGTATCTGAGATCCGGCGTTCGTTGAAGTCCGGTCATCCCGACCTTTCGGAAGATTGGATTCCCAGGACATTCACGGATGAGCTGCCGCTGCATGAT